>JAPPGC010000025.1 GCA_028875125.1 Bacteroidota bacterium
CCAATTCCTGTCAGTTGGAAAGATCAAGTTTCCCCAATGATTGAAACAAGCCCCGGGTCTAGGGGCAAAGAAATACTTCGATGTACTTAACCTTTTATACTACACCAGTTAGGTACACTATTCCCCAATGAAAATACGCGAGCGGCTGGAGCATTTAGGAGATACGCCGCGCGGCAGGCGCATCCTGCGCGTTGCTCGGATGGTCTTTACAATCGGGATCATCGTGTTTCTGATTTGGGAATTGCGGAATGTGGAGTTCCGGCAAGTGCTTCAGGGGCTGCCGAAAAACCCGGCTTTTTACGCGCTTTTGGTCGCGCTGTACTTTCTTTTACCCACAATACAGATACTCGCCTACAGAACTGTGTGGGATTTTCGCCTGGGGGCGGGGATTAAAGCTTTTATAAAGAAGCGAATATTGAATAAAGATGTGCTGGGCTATTCGGGCGAAGTATATCTTTTTGCTTGGGCGCAAAAACAGGTTGATCTGCCACGTCGGGCACTGATGGAGTCCGTGCGGGATATGAATATAATATCCGCGGCAGCCTCTACACTGATGGCGGCCCTACTTCTTGCATTCTTTGTACTGGAGGGGCGGATCAACATTCAGGATCTGATAGGAGAAAGACAGGCCTTCGCTTTAGTGGGGGCGGGAGTCTTCACGGTCATTCTGCTTTTTATCATATTTGCGCGGCGGCGATTCTTTTCGATGCCCTGGCGAGCAACACGCATAGTTTTCGGGCTTCATATCACACGTGTTCTCGCACGACAGGTTTTGGAAATCAGCATGTGGCACCTGGCAATGCCGGAAGTGTCTCTGCAGACTTGGTTTACCTACGCAGCACTTTCAGTTATTGTAACGCGCATCCCGTTCATTCCGAACCAGGACCTGCTGATCATGGGGTTGGCTGTAAGCATCGCGGGGGCGATGACCGTATCGGAGGCGCATATCGCTGCACTGTTTGGCGCCGTAGCATTGGTTAATCGCTTGATAAACCTGCTCTTCTTTGCGATACTCTCAGTACGCTTGCCACAGGAGGAGGACCAGGAACCTGTAACCAAAGCAGCAGCGGAAGCGTCAATAGAGATCAAGTCATAGGTAGAATCAATGCGGGTTACGCCATTGCTGTTGCTGATCATTTTGACGAATCTGGGGACGGGCAATGCGTTTTCGCAGGAATTCTTGGTCATTGAAGACTTCGAGCAGTACGAAGCCAACAGTTTGCCTCATCTGTGGCGAATGCCGGACAAGAACATGAGAAGTATGCGTGAATTGCCTCTGGATCACGCAAGGCCTAACGATTTCGTTGATGTGGTTGCGGAGGATGCCGGAAACGTATTGCGAGCTTTCACGGAGGGGGAGTCCGTACAGGTCGCGTTATCAAGGGCGGATGAGCTTGTCTGGAATTTAGAATCTTTTCCCCGGTTACGCTGGCGCTGGCGGGCGGATGAGTTGCCAGACGGCGCGAGAGAGGATACACGAAGTTTGAATGATACAGGCGCGGCGCTGTACGTTGCATTTGATTGCAATGATTGGCTCGGACGCCCGTGTACAATAAAGTACACATACAGCAGTTCACTTCCAACGGATACCCGGGTCCGCTATGGTAGGCTTTTTGCGTGGGTGGTTACGACAGCCAGAGAAGTAATGGGAGACTGGGTTACCGTTGAACGCAATGTGGTCCAGGACTATGAACGGATTTTTGGAAGAACTCCTCCGGGCAACCCGATCTACATCATGATTTGGAGTGACAGTGACAATACGGGCGGGGTGGCGGATGTGTATTTTGATGATCTTGTGGTTTTGGCCGAAGGATGACAGCACTTTTTCGTCAGTTGCGCGGATGGATCCGGGTGGTCGTTCGACATCCAGGACTAGTACTGGTGGTCGCCCTTGTAATTTCTGTGGGTAGCGTGATACTTGCAGGGAGGTTGACCATTGACCCGGATTTTGCCAACTTGATTCCAAAGTCTTATCCCAGCGTCCAGGCTGTTGAGAAGATCCGGGAAACGATAGGAGCCGGCGAGGTTTCAGTGGATCTGGCGATCGAAAGCCCCTCTTTCACGGCGAACCTAGCCTTCGCCGAGGCTTTGGTTCCAAGGGCTATGGCGCTTGAGGATCCGCAGACAGGCGAACGCCTTTTTGTCCGACAGGAGCTGCAGCGAGACACAAGATTTCTGGCGGATAACGGATTGTATTTCGCAACGGAAGAGGAGCTGTCGGACCTCGAAATATGGCTGGAGGACAAGATTACCGAGGCCAAACTGGAAGCGAACCCATTTTTTTTCAGTCTCGAGGATGAAGACGAAGCAGATGAGGATGCAGATTTAGAGGAGTTGGAGTCCGTCTTCGACCAAATCGTGGGTCCCGAATATTTGACCAATGCGGACAGTACGATTCTGGTTGTTCGGTTTTTTGTCTCTGGATCCTCTTCAAATGTGAGCTACATCGAGTCGATCTACAGCGCTATGGAGGATGCGATTCAAGGAATCTCCCCCTCCTCGAACCATACAGAATTAAAGACGTATCTCGCCGGTCGATTGTGGAGGCAGAATATAGAAGTGCGTGCCATTACGGATGATGTTGTAGGGTCTTTTGGGGTAGGAGTGCTTGCGGTGTTGTTTGTCTTGATGGGCTACTTTTTCTTCAAAGCAGTTCGTTTGCGAGGAAAGAGGGCGGCTTGGGCAGAACTTGCGCGAGCTCCGCTTACTACGTTACTCATTGGGATCCCCCTTCTAATGAGCTTGACTTGGACTGCGGGAATAGGATTTCTGGTCTACGAGACCCTGAACCTATTCAGTTCAACGCTCGGGTTGGTGTTGTTCGGTTTGGGGATTGACTACGGGATTCATTTTTATGCGCGATACATAGAAGAACGGGGGGCGGGGCATGATGTAGAGACCGCGGCAGAACGCACCTTTATGAGTTCAGGGCAGGCGATTGCAGTGGGAGCATTGACCACGGCAGCAGCGCTCTATGTGTTGATGGCGGCAGACTTCAAGGGCTTCAGCGAGTTTGGATTTCTGGCGGGGACCGGAGTCTTGATTGCGCTGCTTCTGACGCTGCATGTGTTGCCAGCCCTTCTGGTGTTATGTGAGCGGGTAGGACTGTTGCATTTTGAACCGGACCAGCCGTTGAAGTCTATAGCGCGTGGGAGATTGGTCGGAGCTAAGGGACTCTTGGCTGGATGTGTTGCCGTCACTGTTTTTGCCCTGTTTCTGGCCCCAGACATTCGGTTTGAATACAGATTTTCGCTCCTGGAGCCGGTATATGATGACTGGGTAGCGGTGAATTCCAAGGTGGCGAGCGCTTATAGCGACTTTAATCGCCGGAATCCGGCGTATATAGTAGTGGATGACCCTGAAGAAGTAACCGAGGTCGCAGAAATTTTGCGTGCAAGGATGGAGGCGGACACCACGCTTCATGTAGTAGACTCCGATACGTTCCAAACGACCATTCGAGAGATTGAAACGCTTCAGGATCGGTTTCCGTTGGAGCCGGAGAAGCAAAATGCCAAACTTGCTCACATAGCTTACATCAGGGACACGCTTCTGGCAGATCCAGTTCTGGTCGGGAGTGAGGGGCTTGAACGAGTGCGGAGAGCTGCACAGACGCGTGCCCCCATTGAAGTCGAAGATGTTCCAGAGTTATTGAGTAAGCGTTTCGTTTCCAAGTCAGGTGAGCTGGGCGGCTACATCACGATACTGCCAGCGGTCGGTCTGTCGGACGGCCGTAAGTCCATGGCCTTCGCCGAGGATGTGGGAAACATAGAGACATCGGATGGCAAGGTTTATCACGCTGGATCTTCGTCTATTGTGGCTGCGGATGTGTTACGACTGATGCGGCGGGAGAGCCCGTACATGGTGTTGGCTACGCTGATCATCGTAATGCTTCTAATGTGGGTGAATTTTGGCAGGTTGCGCTGGGCGCTCCTCGCGATGTTACCCCTGGTTGTCGGCGTGATCTGGATGATCCTGTTTATGCAGGTCTTTGGTATGCGGCTAAATTTCTACAACCTTTTTGTTATTCCGGCAATAATTGGAATTGGCAATGACGCGGGCGCACATTTAGTGCACAGGTACAGGGAAGAGGGTCGTGGCGCTATCTGGCGTACTTTGCGATCAACAGGGGAACACGTAACCATGGGCGCGTTAACGACCATGGTTGGTTTTGGAGGGCTCCTGTTGAGTTTTCATCCGGGCTTGAGGACGGTGGGTGCTCTTGCCGTTGCGGGTATCGGAGCTACACTTTTGGCAGCCCTGCTTTTTCTTCCTGCACTAATTCAGTTGCAGGAAGATCGTGGAGTTCTTAGTTCGTAAACTTAGCCGATAGTTTTTACATGATTCGCTTGCCGAAGAGGCGGGGAGTTGCAATTGCCAGATCGTCCGGGGCTGCGGTTCCGCTGCTGGCATCGCTTCTCATTCTAGTAGCAGGGCTGCGTCCTGGAGGCTCCGCGGAGGCCATGCAGAGTCGGGTACCCGAGTTGACGCTAACGGAAGTATTTCGAATCGGAGATGAAGATGCAGCAGACGGCCTGCTTTTAGGGAGACCCAGAGACGTGGCGGTAGATTCCCGGGGAAGGTTGCATGTTGCCGACAGTGGCTGGGACGGATTGCTGGTGTTTTCGGATTCCGGGGCGCCAGAGGGTGTTATTGGGCGTGCTGGGAAAGGGCCCGGCGAATTCGAAACAGTTTGGTCCGTTCATATTGATGCGCAGGATTCCGTCTACGTCTGGGACAGTTCTCTGGATCGGATCACCATATTCTCTCCTGACGAGCATGAGTATGTCCACAGCTTCACGGTCCAGTATGATAGGATGCTTCCAGGCGGCTTTGTAGGGGCTATTGATCGCGGGTTTCTGATTCGGTTTTTCGGTATACCAGGCTGGGGCCTGCCTGCAAGCATGGAGAACCTGGTGGAAGTCAAGCTCCTCGACTGGAGTGGCGCAGCGATAATGGATTCCGTTGCGTATCTGCCACGTAAGGAGATGCTTGCGCTTACCACCGGGGGGGGCGTTGTGGGGAAGGGATTTGCCGTTCGCACCTGCACCTCACTTTGTCTTGGCACCCGATCAGACGCTCTACTATGGCTCAAGCAGCGCAATACGCTTGATGCGAACGGCAATTGATGGCGCTTCAAATGAAGCCATTGAGGTATCGCATATTCCGGTAAGCATTTCGAAGGCAGAGCGGGACAAGATCATACAGGAGGAAGAGGAGAGGGCGTTCAAGCGCATGCTTCGGGATCGGCTTCCCGAGATGAAGCCGGCCTTTGTCCGCATTGTACCGGATGACGAGGGTCGACTCTGGATTGCTTTGAGCCGCGCGGAAAAGGTCACCACAGTTGAGTGGCTGGTGGTGGATAGCACGGGAACAGTTGTGGCACGCACAGAATTGCCCGAGTACGTCAGGTTGTATGCCGTCAGAGAAGGCCGCGCCTACGGGCGGTTGACCAGCCCGGAGACGGACGTGCCCATGGTGGTAGCTTGGGCAATAGACTTTAGCGAATAGGTGCGACTTTCCAGACTGTGTCCGGAATGGCCACGGTTTGTTAATTGCTTCAGCGAGGTAGGGATGTTGAGTTTCGCTATTCGGTGCGTCGCTGGAAAGTGTTGCAATCTGAAGAGGCCGGACTGAGGCTGGTGTTGTACCTTTAACGGATCTGCCAAGTGAAGTGCTAGTTGGCATGGAATCCTCAGGCAGTTCAACCTTGCCCTAAACTTGCCTAAATTGGTGGGCGTTGTTCTGATAGACGATGCGTAGTAGCTCGGGCACTTTAATCCATAATGTAGATGATTTTGGCTGTGCTCTAATTGCCTCTCAAAATCTGTCAACTCTGCTACGTAATTCCCCAGATCAGGATCGGCAGTCCCGCGAAATCCGAGATTATAAACCTGTATCATGCAAGCAAACCACGTGACTCCAATCCCTGAAAGTGGTTTTACAGGAGCCGTGCGCTTGCTTGGACCTTGCATGAGTTGCATTCTCGTGGTTATGCTGTGTGCTTCCTGTGGTGCAGATCAAGAAGTGAGAACTGTCAAATTCGAGACTCTGAGTGTGAGCCCAATCGAAGGACAGAAGTCGTACGACCGTATTCTGGATGTAGCATCTTTGCGGAAGTTGTTTGAGTTGTCTGCAACATCCGGCGGAGTTTTAATTGCCCCCGCAGGTGTGTTCGCTGATACTATGGGATTTATCTACGTGGCAGACGAAGCAGATTATCGGATCCATCGCTTCGATTCTTCCGGGAAATACGTGACTTCCTACGGAGAGGGTCAGGGTACGGGGCCCGGGGAATACACGGGAATCTTGAACTTCGGGGCATTGGGTGACTCAATGGTATATGTGTTTGAGTATATGTCCCGTGAGGTCTCTTACTTCGACCTGGAAGGATCCTTCTTGCGGGCTGAGCGCCTGGTCGGGTCAATGCGTGATTTTTCAGATCAATACGTGTTCACGCGAAGGGGACGAGTGTATTCCAGATTCCGTCTTCAGGAAAACACCAACCAAGAGCTATTTGAATCCCGACTCGGCGGCAACGTTGTCAAATTTGGCCAAATCTATGGCGATAGCCCATATTTCCCGTTAGCTGTGGCAGGCAGATTGGTGACATTCCGGGAGCACATGATCTACGTACCTCAGTGGTATCCGCTGTTCGTTCAGTATAGGCCAGACGGATCGATGAAGTACGCAAGAACCACGATGGACTATGTCTCGATAGAGGAGCCGAAGAGGATTGAGGTCCAGAGAGGAGGGTATATAGACGGGCCAGTACTTGTTGTGGATTTTTCGACGGTGTTTCGCGGGCAGCTATTTATACATGCTAACATTGCACAAACGGTTGACATCTATGACGCCGAGACGGGAGACTACCAGCACTCTATCAGGTTGCCCGAGAACGGATTTACACATGCACTAAACGACCGGATCTACCAGGTTGGAGACAGCACGGTCTCGGTTTGGGCAATTGAGAAGAGCAGTATGCATCCTGAATTATCGGCATCGTCAGAATGAGTGCATTTTCCCGACGTTCGGATGTAGTACTGGAATGGGTCATCCACCTGATTCCGGTCATGGTCTGGGTTGTGTCTAAGTATGCGATTTTTTCCGAGATCACTGACCAGGACATTGCCGAACAGATCAAGAAAAGAACGTAAGCTGCCTGTGCACGGGCGGGGAATCCCGCAGTACATACCGATGGGGAATTAATCAATAAATGGCGCGGAAGTACTCAATTTGTAACGGGATTGAGGGATCGTGGTTTCCCTAAACTATCCCCGGTGTTAGTTTTGCAGGAACGCTATAGTCAAACTCCTGTATATTTATAGTTCCATGGGGGGATGAGATATTCAAGTGCTACACATGCCCGTTTACTCTTTGATTCCCTCTGCACAAAAGGTGACTGAATTAACACAACAAGCGTGGTATCATGAGACGTTTACTTTTAGTTGTTGCACTGGCCTTTGCCGTTCAAGGGATTGTTCCTGAGAGCCAAGCGCAGCTCCGCAGGGCCAACCGGGCACTTGAGCGGGGGGATACTGAGGAGGCGCTAAGCTTGGCAAATGAGTTGCTGGAAGAAGATCCGGATAACCACAGGGTCTGGAACCTGCTGGCACGTATTCACGGCACTCAGGCTTCAGCAAGCCCAATGGATGAGTACCTGATGCATGTAGAGGCAATGATAGAGGCCTACAACAAAGTCGTTGAACTTCGACCCCAGGAGGAATCTGACATAGGAAACAGGGTGACAATCTTCTACATGCAAACTTTCAACAAGGGCATTGAGGAGTTCAATAACGCCCAAGCTGCAGTAGATGACAGCGAATTGCGGGTAGAGCATTACAGGAATTCTGCAAAACATTTTCAGGCGTCCGCGATCGCACTTCCCGACTCAGTGGGGGCTTATGTGAATTGGGCCTATGCCTCCCTTGGAGCTGGTGACGAATTGGAGTCGGTTGGGCCCATGGTAACGGCACTTGAATATGGAGGGCCAGATGAAACTCTGTATGATCTTTTGGCCAGGGTATACCTGACCAACGGTATGGAAGCGGATGCCCTGCCACTACTGGAGGAGGCGGTTGAAGCGTTTCCCGAGAATGCAGACCTGCAAAACTACCTGCTCAACGCCTACGCCACAACGGGACAAAATGACCGCGCACTGGAGCAATATGCCGGAGCAGTTGAAAATGACCCTGGGAACGCGATATATCGCTACAATTACGGGTCGTTGCTTTTGCAGGCGGAGCGGTTTGACGAGGCCATAGAGCAGCTTCAGGAGGCAGTGAATCTGGACGAAGCTTACATTGATGCCTACTACAACCTGGGGGCGGCCTATATCAACAAGGCGAATGCCGTTCAGCAGGAAATCAATACTCTTGACGACGATATGCGTGCGCGGCGTGACGAGCTATCGGAAGAGGAGGAGCAGGCTATTTCAGATAAGATTGATGAGCTTGCGGCGGATCGCAGGAGCTTGTATGAGGTTTCTATTGGTCCGCTGGAGAGTGCAAAAAGGTATGCCGAGATGGAAGACGGCCGCTCTGTGCAGGAAATCTGCGCCGCCCTGTTCCAGGCATACGCTCAGACTGGCCAGGAAGACAAGGCCACTGCGCTAAGTGAGTGTGCCGGAATGTAGCTCGCGGAGTTTCCTGAGATAAAGTTCTGCGACGTTAGGCCATCCAAAGTTGGCGGCGGTGTGCTCCCGTGTGCGCGCGCGCGCCCTCGGTGTGGTCGGGCATTTCAGGATAGCCTCGGCAAATCCAGTAGAGTCACCGCTTGTGACGAGGTGACCGTTTACCCCGTCCGTGATCACATCTTGAATGCCTTCCAGATTAGCTGCTACGGCGGGCGTTCCGCATGCGCCGGCTTCAAGCATGACGACGCCAAACCCTTCCATGTCTCCTCTGACCGGGATATTGGGCATGACCAGTAAGTCCGAATCACGGTAAAGTTTTACGAGATCCTCATCAGAGCAGCGCCCGAGCAAATGTACGCGTCCCTCAAGACCGTGCCGGTTGATGGCCTGCTGAATAGCCTCGCCTTCTGGTCCGGAGCCGGCAATTTTATATTCAACATGAGCGGGCAGCTTCGGAATTACTTTGTCAATAAACCAGGCAAAACCCTTTCGTTTGACCAAGCGACCAACGCTGGCAAGACGCAGTGATGTGCCCCCGCTTCCGGTTCCGATCCTGTATCTCGATAATGCGACGCCATTGGGGATCACATGGATGCGCGAAGAAGACATCTCTCGTTTGGCACATTCAGCGCCCGTAGCCCGACTTACGGGTAGTACAACGTCCAAGGCCCTGAGTGTGCGGCGAATCTGGAGCGTTTGGTAAATACCGGGAAGCGTTATATCACGTCCGTGTGCAATCGCTGCCAACTTGATGTTTGCGGCGTTACATGCTCTGCGGATGAGGGTGGCAAGTGCACCGGTAACCATTGAAGAGAACAGCACCACATCCACCTCTCTCCGTATAGAGATCCTGTGCAGGCGCGCGGCAGTGCTCGCAAGCCAGGGGACACACTGCACGTGGTGCCATTTCCATGCACTGCGAAGCACCAGTTGCTGATATAGTACATCATCTCTGGCAGACAACGCATCCGCCAGTTCCACTGCAACGCGCTGCATCCCTCCAATACTTTCGAGGGGCCTGTTCTCCGGCGGGAACGAGTGAGAAACAAAGAGTAGACGCACAGCTAAGCAACTGCCTTTCGTGCAGGGACGTTTACGGCTGCGCCATTTGCAGCAACACCGTTGCCACCATCTCCGTTACGCTTGTTCCAGATCTCCTCATAGTAACTGGCAAGGTGTCCCATAACATTTTTCCACTCGAAGGCCTCTGCACGTGAGCGCGCGGCCTTCCCCATCTTTATCCTCAATGTGGGGTCGGAAATGAGAGTTTCTACATGTGCGAGGAAAGCCGGGGTGTCATTTGGGGGGGCCAGATAGCCGGTCTTGCCGTCCATAACCAGGAGGTCACTGCCGGCAGCGTCCGCACACACTGTCGGAAGCCCAGAAGCCATGGCCTCCAACGTCACATTGCCAAAGGTCTCGGTGTCACTGGGAAACAGGAAGATGTCACTTGAAGCATATGCGGACGACAGTTCTTCTCCATGCAGAGGACCAGTAAAAACAGTGTCCGTGAGCCGCTCTTTCAGGTTATCACGGACCGGACCATCACCAACTACCAAGCTTTGATGCGGAATACCCTGTGTTTTGAGGCCCTCGATTACTTCGGCAAAAACGGATAGTTTTTTCTCCCAGACTAGTCGGCCCACATAAGTCACAATAACATCCTTTTCGGCAAAGCCGTGTGCTAAGCGCCATTCAAGGCTGCGGTGATCAGGAGAAAACCGCTGCGCATCCACGCCTCGGGCCCAGACCTTTAACCCGTTTGTAATGCCTTGAGCACGAAGCTCGTCGCCGATGCTGGGTGATGGGACGTAAATGTGCTCAACCTGAGTATAGAACCAGCGCCCGTATTTCCATGCCGTATTCTCCAGGAGGTCCATACGGTACAGTGGGTTATACGACGCAAAGTGTTTCAGGTATGCGGCAAAATGCGTATGAAAGGAAGATACAACCGGTACTTCGCGTGACTTTGCCCACTTGAGTGCCTGTGCTCCTGCATAGTCTGGGGTGGCAATGTGTACCAGATCCGGATCAAAGGCTTCCAGACTGGACCAGCCCTTCCGTGAAAGGCCAACCGTAAGCCGATAGTCGCTGCGACCAGGAAATGGAATGGAGGGCACCGAGATGAGAGTTCCGGTGTGACGCACGGCAGGGGGACTTTTATTGGTAGTAGGAGCGAAAACCAGAACTTTGGCCCCCCTGTTCTCCAAGTAGAGAACCAGTCGATTGAGCGTTAGCGCAACGCCATCTGAGATGTGGTTGTAGGCTCCCGCAAACAACGCAATTCGCCGTCCAGCAACGGGCGCATGGACATTCATCTCAGTCAGTGGCGTCATAGCGGTGCCCCATAGGACATTTTTAACAGAGGCACTCCAAAGGCAGTCGCCGCGAAATGAGAAAAAGTAACAGATGCATTCAGGCGACTACTTTTCTGGACGCAAGAAGCGGCCTCAGAAATCGTCCCGTGTGGCTCTCAGGGACCTGGGCAACCTCCTCAGGAGTACCCGCTGCAACAATATATCCACCGTCGGCCCCACCTTCAGGTCCCAGGTCAATGATGTAGTCAGCACATTTGAGCATGTCCAGATTGTGTTCAACGACCACGACAGTGTGCCCGGCATCAGTGAGTTGCTGAAATGCGAAAATAAGCTTCTGGATATCCACGAAATGCAGCCCTGTCGTGGGTTCGTCAAATACATATAGTGTACGCCGATCTACACGGTGCGCGATACAACTTGCCAGTTTGATTCGCTGTGCCTCGCCGCCGGAAAGCGTTGGGGACGGCTGCCCCAAAGTTACATAGCCCAGCCCGATGGTTTTGAAGGGCACGAGCAGTTGGCACAGGCGAGGGGAGTCGTGAAAGAATTCCAGCGCCTCATCAACGGACATATTGAGCACATCATGGATGTTTTTTCCCTTGTAAAGCACATCCAAGGTTGACTCCTTATACCGTGTACCATTGCATTCTTCGCAGGGTAAGTAGAGATCGGCGAGGAATTGCATCTGTATCCTGATTGTACCTTCCCCCCTGCATTCCTCACACCGACCACCGGGGACGTTGAATGAAAAATGTCCTGGCGTGTACCTGTGAATCTGTGCCTGATCGGTTTTTGCAAAAATACTTCGGATGACTTCAAAAGCTTTAACATAGGTCACAAGGTTCGAGCGGGAGGAGCGGCCGATCGGTGACTGGTCAACCATCCGTACATGCCAGAGATTTGAAGGTACTCTAATGGACCGGTATGGTGTAGGGTCCGGATCCACATGATACTCTCCCAGGTTGTGTTCCAGTCCTTTGTAAAGTGTTTCCTGGACCAGTGAGGATTTTCCCGAACCGCTGACGCCGGATACGCAAGTAATTAATCCCACGGGGAATGCGACATCCAGCTGCTTTAGATTGTTGACATATGCACCCTTGATTTCGACCTTGCTTGTCCAGTTGGGCTCGCGGCGTTCGCGCGGGACAGGGATTTGTTTCCGGCCGCTCAAATAGATTCCAGTCGCAGATTTGTTGTCCCGAAGCATCTGGTCCAGAGACCCATTGAATATTACTCTACCGCCCCGCGTCCCTGATTCAGGTCCGAGGTCTACGATATAGTTTGCACTGCGGATAACGTCTGCATCATGTTCTACTACGATGACGGTATTGCCCAGATCACGCATTCGCTCAAGAATTCGGATGAGGCGCAAAGTATCACGGGGATGTAAACCAATCGTGGGTTCATCAAGGACATAGAGTGCGCCGACCAGCGCACTCCCCAAAGCTGTGGCGAGGCGGATGCGTTGGCTCTCGCCTCCACTGAGAGACATGGAAGGCCTTCCGAGCGTTACGTAATCAAGTCCCACATCAACCAAAAATCGTAAGCGTTTGCAGATTTCTTCAAGCAGAATGCCCCCAACATCCTGTTCGTGTTGTGTGAGTGCGAGATCGTTAAAAAATTCCTTGGCCTCGCGGATGGTCATATTTATGAGCTCACCGATATTTTTGCCGCCTATTTGCACGTAGAGTGCTTCCTTCCGAAGACGCGTACCTTCGCATCTGGCACAGACGCCAAAAGCAGCAAATTTGTTATAGTGAAACCTGAACGCTTTGCGTCGAAGATGCTCTTTCAGGCATTTGAAGAAACTGAAAATACCCTTGTAGGAGCCGTCGCCATGCCAAAGGAGGTGTTTATCTACTTCCGGCAGGTCGCGGTACGGTGTATGTGTGCTAATCCCGCGACCTCTGGCAAAGGAAAGCATGTGATTCTTGAACTCATTCCAGGCCGGTTCCCCCTCAAAGGGAGCCACGGCTCCTTCTTCAAGCGTCAGACTCTGATCGGGGATCACCAGATCCCGAACCGCGCCTTTTGTTCGTCCGTGGCCGTTACAAGTAGGACAAGCACCCAGAGGGCTGTTGAATGAAAACAGGTTGGGCACCAGGCTTGGAAAGTGCATGCCGTCGCATTCTAGCCGGTCACTGAAATCCAGGCGGGATTCCACGGACTCCATGGAGGCAGGCGAAGGTATTATGACGGAGCAGTAGCCATCACCCTCCTGGAAAGCTGCTTCCACTGAGTCTGCAATTCGGCTGGTGATTTGCTCATCGCCCTGCCGGACAACAAGTCGATCAAGCAGGAACAAGGCGGAATCAAGGTTAATCCGCTCCTCCTCAGCAAGAGCTCTTGCCTTTTCAGGATCCACGAACTCCAAATGCTTCTCGTGAACTAGGAGTAGCCGATGAAACCCCCTCTCAAAGAGAACATCTACCCCCAGCCAGCTAAGATGATGTTTTGGGATTGGAAAGGTCAGAAGAAATCGTGTGCCGTCCGGAAGTGTTGATTGCAACGTGTTTGCTACCGAGCGGGGGGAATCCCGTAAGACCGTGCGACCACTGATCGGAGATATGGTTTTTCCGATCTGAGCGAAGAGCATACGCAGGTGGTCATAGAGTTCAGTTTGTGTGGCAACTGTGGACCGGGGGTTTTTGGATAGTGACTGCTGCTCAATAGCAATGGCGGGTGCGAGGCCTGCGATCAGGTCTACATCCGGCTTGTCCATACGCTCGAGAAACTGGCGCGCATAGGAACTCAAGCTCTCCATATAGCGTCGCTGACCTTCTGCAAAAATAGTGTCGAAAGCCAGGCTTGACTTGCCTGAACCGGATGGTCCCGTCACAACGACAATGCGCCGCTTGGGCAGCGTCAGATCAATGTTCTTCAAATTATGTTGGCGGGCACCCCGAATACTAATGTAGTCGCGAGGGCTTGGATGAGACATCTGGATCGGGTCAATAGCCACTTTTACGCAAATCCAGAATACTTCTCCCCAACGTAAAGAATGTAATCAGGACAACCATTTGATTTTTATGATTCAGCCAGTGCAAGTGAGCACGGCGTTCATACGGCCTGAAAAATTAATCTTGCTCAGGTCAAACATGAAAGTCACGGCTGAGCAATTTGGGCTCAAAAGTAGTGTGAGTCCATCCCTTCACGCACAATCCGGCGACTTGCGCATTTGGCTAAACTCACTTCACAAATTCTGGGCCGGCAGCGTTGGAGAAAGAGGCCTTACCCAGAAAAGTCAGATCGTGTTAGCTGTCCGGCTACCTCGTTCAACATCCTTCGCAGCCTGGATAATCTGACCGAAAACATCGGCATTGAGGCTTGCACCTCCAATCAAGCCACCATCTACATCTTTCTCGCTCAAGAGGTCCTTTGCATTTGTGGGCGTCATGCTTCCCCCATAGAGAATGTGCAGACCACTTGCGATCTTCTCTCCAAACTGCTGGCCCACAAGTTTGCGTATTAGCGCGTGCATATCCTGCGCCTGAACGGGAGATGCAGTTTCCCCCGTGCCTATTGCCCACACCGGTTCATATGCGATAATCAGTGCATTTGGGGATGATAGAGTAAAACCCTCAAGGGCATATTTCACCTGGGAGGCAACAACCTCACGCTCCCTTCCGGCCTCGCGTTGATCAAGATTCTCTCCGACACAGACAATAGGCACCAATTTCAACTTGATCGCTTTCTTGACCTTTCGGTTGACCTCGGCATCTGTTTCTCCAAAGTGCTGTCGTCGCTCCGAGTGCCCGAGAATTACGTAGCGGCATCCCAAAGTACGAAGCATCTCCCCGGAAACCTCCCCAGTGTATGCTCCGCTGCCCAGTGCATGCATATTCTGCGCGCCCAAACTTACTCGTGTGCCATTAAGTACTGTGCCCACAGTGCTCAAAAACACATTCGGCGGACAAACGGTTACTCTTACCACTCCCGCGTTTTCACTTTCCTGAACCACGCCACGCGCTAGCTCTACGCAAGAGCTCGCGTCGGTATTCATTTTCCAGTTTCCAGCTATAAGCATCTCCAATATGATTGATTACTGTTGCTCTGATAGTCTCACCATGTCCTCGTAAAGCGCTGCCATGGTGCCTCCGACGTACTTGTTAACCAGATTGCCCTGAGGATCTATCACGTAACGCGTTGGAAGGACATGTATGTTATACTGCTGCGCAACATCCAGGCCGCCATATACATGTCGTCCTGGTGCAATCCTCTCCTCGAAAAACGCTTCATTAACCAGTGTATCCGGCTGCATGGAGATCGATACTATTTCTACCTGATCGGCTCCAAGTACGGTAAAGATATTGTTGCGACCGGGCAGTTCACGTTGGTAAAGGTCGTCTTCGGGCCTGTAGAACTCCAGGATTACGTGCTTGCCCCTTAAATCCCGCAGACTCAGAGAGTCTCCATTTGCATCACGGACAGCGAAGTTGAGGGCTTCCATTCCGGGGAGGAGATTCTGGATTTCGTAGGCTGCCCGTTCGCCCCAAGTGGCCCACTGCGTATCCACAAAGTCCTCCTGCATGGTCTGAGCAACCTCAAGTGCTGCATCGAACTGAGAACTGTCGATATGGGCAAGCACACGTTCCGATGCAATTTCTGCTCTCTGGGCGGAGGATTCTGTCCGCTCTGTTAACTCATCCAATAGGGCTAATGCGGCAGACTGATCTGCAAGGCGAGCTTGGGCATGTCTAGCTGATCGGACCGCGTCAGTGAACCGTACATTTGAGCTCGGAAGCGCGCGCATCCGAGCGACCGCGAGGGAATCATTCCAGCCTGATCCCATTACGATGGCCTCCGCAGCAGCCAGTTCACCTGCCATTGAGTTTGGGAATGTTTGCTGCAAATCCCACAGAATCGTAGTGGTTTGTGAAAAACGGGCGTTTGCGACCTCTTCTTCGTAAGCACCTGACTGCACCAATTCAAGCAGCTCCTGCTCATGTTGAGCGAGCGTATTCTGATACGCCTGCCAAGCCGAGTTTTCCAGCGATCGGATACGCATAGTCCGACCATTCAAAGGAAAGGCAGCCACCAGCGAAGCTGAGTCGCCATCCGCAATAACAATTCGGCCAGATGCAAGAATCTGCCCGACACGGCTGATCACCAGGCCGTACATTCCCCGTACGGGAGCAGTCACCTGCATGGAGAAGTAGCCGCTACTATCAGTTACCGCGTAGCTCAGGGTGTCTGGTTCTCCATCCTCACTTTGTGCCACAAGCACCTCAAACCCGCGGTAATCCTTAGAAGGATTTACCTCCGGGCGTATAGTAATGGTACCTTCAAATGAACTCTGAACGGGTGGAGGACTTTGCTCTGCCCGAGCGCACGAAAGTCCGGATATCGCAACAATGATACAATACAGTACAGCCCGTCTCATATTGCTGACTGATTCATTCATGGTTTCGAGAGTTTAGCCTTTCTACCAGTAAGGTACGCACAAGCCGGGGATCGGGTGATCCATCGAAGCGACGCATTACTTGCCCGATAAAAAACCCAACAATAGACTGCTTGCCGTCCCGGTACATTCTAACCTGCTTTGGATGCTCGTCCAGTACACGATCCACGATCGGCTCCAATGCACCACGGTCAGAAACTTGTATCAAGTTACGCTCTTTGGCAATAGTCCAGGGTTCGCGTTCATCAGACAACATCGCTTCAAACAGAAGCTGTGCACCGCTCGAGCTGACCGTTGATTCTATTCGAAGATGCGCAAGCTGTGCCAGTCGAAGAGGCCGAACAGGAAAACTTGCTATCTCTATACCATCCTCCTTACAGGTTCTCAGCACATCTCCCATGACAAAATTCGACAGCATCTTCGCTTGAACCGGGAGGGAAGCTTTTGACTCAGAAGACCTGAGCATGTCCACCGCCTGTTCAAAGTAGTCGGCTACCGGTCGCTCTTCTGTTAGAACACCTGCGTCATACTCGGGTAACTGGAACGCCTTAACGTAGTGACGAAGGCGAGAAGCCGGCAGTCTTGGCATCCCGGCCACGATGGCCGCTTTGGCGGCCTCGGTAACCAGGATAGGGGGCAGGTCCGGGTCCGGGAAATAACGATAGTCATGGGCCTCTTCTTTTGAACGCATCGAACGTGTTTCCCCGGAGGTATCGTCCCATAGCCGAGTTTCGTGGGTGACCGGAATTCCGCGTTTCAGCAAGGCAGTTTGTCGACGCACTTCGTGATCAATCGCCCGCTCCACATGACGGAACGAGTTCATGTTCTTGATTTCCGTTTTCGTACCGAGCGCTTGTGCACTTTCCGGCCGAACAGATACGTTCGCATCGCAGCGAAGAGACCCTTCCTCCATATTACCGTCGCTAATCTCAAGGTAGCGGACCAGCTGACGTACCCTCTGCATGTAAAGGTTGGCCTCCGCTCCGGAGCGCATATCGGGCTCGGAAACGATTTCCAGAAGTGGCACGCCGCAACGATTGTAATCCAGAAGTGTACTTGTGGGGTCCTGATCATGCAATGATTTGCCTGCGTCCTCCTCAATGTGAATACGTGTGATTCGAATTCGACGCGCTGGCCCGATATCAAGATATCCTGCTACGCAAATGGGGGATTCAAATTGAGAGATCTGGTATCCCTTGGGAAGATCAGGATAGAAGTAATGCTTACGGGCCAAAATGCTGCGTTCGGTGATCTGGCAGTTTGTTGCCAGGCCAAGCCGCACCGCAAATTCAACAACCCTGGAGTTCAGGACCGGTAGTGTACCGGGAAGTCCAAGACTGACAGGATCCACATGTTGGTTGGGGGAAGCACCAAATTCCGCAGAGTCCGGGCTAAACGTTTTGGATTCTGTTAGCAGCTGACAGTGGACCTCCAGTCCGATTACGGGTTCGTACAGGGTATCGGTGGTTAACGCATTCATCGACGATCACATTTCCGCGAATGCATCAAGAATTTCCTTGCCGTGGACCCTATTCTTCGGACGCCTGAATATCTTTACGATCCTTCCGGATTCATCAATCAGAAAGGTCGTGCGCTTAAGCCCCAGGAAGGTCTTGCCGAACATCATCTTTTCTCCCCAAACACCATACAGATCAATGACCTTCTTGTCTTTATCCGCTACCAGGAAGAACGGCAGATTATACTTCGCGGCAAAGCGTTGGTGAGACTTTGCACTGTTGGGAGAGACTCCGATAACAACAATTCCCGCCTCCTTTATCGAATCCCAGCTGTCTCGAATACTGCAGGCCTCCATCACACATCCGGGGGTATCGTTCAACGGATAGAAATACAGGGCGATCTTGCGACCGAAGAAATCACTGAGACGGAGTTGACCGCCATCTCCTAACGGGCCTACAAAATCCGGTGCCTTATCCCCAAGTGCTAACATTGTCGTGCAGGTTGACGGCAACCAGTTATACTGGTAGTTTTAGAAAATGCCGACATATTCCCCAAGAACTGGGAGGTACGCAAACCGCCACCCGGATGAGCAAAGCTAATACCTGAGCAGATGGTCAAGTGATTCCTTGAGCCGTGCACGGGCAGAAAATATCTCGGTTTCCAGATTGAGCGAAAAGGGCACGGGGGTATCCAGACTGGCCACGCGTACCGGGGGTGCATCCAGGTACTCAAACCCTTCTTCCACGATCCTTGCAGTAATTTCACCTCCGAATCCACCGGTCATGCTAGCTTCATGCAGCACTAAAAGTCGGCCAGTTTTTTTAAGTGAGGCTAAAACCAGATCCTTGTCCCATGGCACGAGCGTTCGCAGGTCAACAACCTCAACGCCGGCACCAGTCTGCTCCTTTTGTAACTGGGCTTCTTCCAGCGCCCATTGAACACCAAGTCCATAGGTGACAATCGTGACATCTTCCCCCGGGTGCGCGCAGACCGCGCTGCCCAAGGGAACGTCAAAAATATCATTTGGCACGGGTCCGCGCGTACTGCGATACAGATGTTTGTGCTCAAAATACAGGACCGGGTTCGGATCGGCTATTGAAGCGAGGAGCAGCCCTTTTGCATCACTTGGTGTTGCCGGAACAACAACTTTCAAGCCCGGAACATGACAGAACCAAGCCTCCTTGCATTGAGAATGGAACGGTCCGGCTCCGATATGTCCTCCGAATGGCGCCCGTATAGTCACATTAACCGGTGCATTCCACCGGTAAGTGGTTGTTGCCAGGTTGTTTACAATCTGATTGAAACCACAGGCAATAAAATCGGCATACTGCATTTCGATGATAGGCCTAAACCCCTCAAGTGCCAATCCCAGAGCCGCCCCCAATATTCCACTTTCTATGATGGGCGTGTTTCGCACGCGTTCTCGACCAAACTTCTCCATTAGACCTGCCGAGGTTTTGAAGACTCCGCCGTACTCGGCCACATCCTGTCCCATTAACAGCACGCGGTCGTCCTCGTCCATGGCCTGCCACATCGCTTCACGAATCGCATCAACGACCCGTATTTCTGGCTGGCTGCCGTGAGATGGTCGAAGGGGTGTACTGGTTGGCACGAAGACCGCAGCTTTTTCCCGGTCAGGGGAACTCTCCACCATGGGTTGCGCCAGTGCGTATTCAGAGGCGGCGCTGACGATCCTTGATAGTTCTTCCCGCACATCTTCCACCTCCTTGGAGGAGGTTACCTTCGCTTCGGTCAGCCTTTTGATATACTGATCCACGGGATCCTTTTGTGCCCATTCCTCCATGAGCGCCTGCGGGACATATTTCGTTCCAGATGCCTCCTCGTGGCCTCGGCGGCGAAAGGTCTTCATCTCCAGGAGTGTGGCTCCTTTTCCTGCACGTGCACGCTCCGCGGCAGTACGGACGGCTGCTACCACACTGAGCACATTGTTACCATCAACGGATTCCCCCGGAAATCCGTATCCCGAGGCTGCGTCTGCCAAGTTGGCGATGGGCAGCGCCTCATCGGTCGGTGTGGAGAGACCGTAACCATTATTCTCAACGATGAACAACACAGGCAGCTTCCAAACCCCTGCCAGACTGCAGGCTTCATGGAAGTCCCCCTCCCTCGTGGCTCCGTCTCCGCAAAAAACTGCGGCGACATTTCCGCTGTTTTTGAGTTGGGCCGCCTGCGCAATACCACAGGCCACCGGGAGCATGGCTCCCAGGTGGGAGATCATCCCCACGATACGCTTTTCCGGCAGACCAAAATGAAAGGTCCTGTCCCGTCCCATGGTATATCCTCCCTTCCGTCCCATTAACTGGCAGAACAAGGGCTTGAGGGGCACTTCCCGCGTGGTCCACACGCCCAAATTTCTGTGCAATGGGAGTATCACATCGCTTCTTCGGAGTGCCCAGGTACAACCTACCGCAATTGCTTCCTGGCCATAGCCGCTGAACCATTTTGATATCCGGTTGTGGCGGATGAGCCGGAGCATATGTTCCTCGATAACACGAGGAAGAAGAAGCGCACGGAGAAGTCCGTGGTGTTCGTCGTTCGGAATCTGGTCAAGGGCACTCAACGGCCGCCTCCGGATATTACCGCCTGAAAGGTCCGAAGCAGGATCTTCAAATCCATGGTCAAACTCATATTCTCGATGTAATAAAGGTCAAATTTGACCTTCTGCTGTACATCTTCAATGGAGCTGTCGTAGTGCCACATTACCTGAGCCCATCCAGTAATACCAGGCCGTATGCGGTGCCGGCGATTATAGAGTGGTATTTTGCCGATCAGTTTTTCTACAAAGTATGGCCGTTCTGGACGGGGTCCCACCAGGCTCATATCCCCGCGAAGCACATTCCAAAGCTGAGGAATTTCGTCGAGGCGAGTCCTGCGCAACCAGCCTCCGACAGGAGTATAGCGCGGGTCATCTTTGGAAGCCCAAACTGGTCCGGTCTGGGCTTCAGCATCCCGACGCATGGTTCTGAATTTATACATGGTGAAAGTGCGTCCTTTACGTCCCACACGATTCTGCCTGTAAATTGACCCTCCCTTTGATGTGCTTGCTATGGCAATCGTGATCCCAATCCATAGTGGTAATCCTACGACCAGAACCAGCAAGGCGACAATCAGATCAATTAGTCGCTTCGTGTACTGTTGCCAGGCGGGCATAGGGATCGGCAATACCTCAATGAGCGGTAGACCATATATGTGTTCAGTCCGTGCCATACCACCGATCACTGAGTAAAAATCTGGCACGATCTTGAGCGTCACACTCTTGCCGTCGCACAGGCGCAGCACCTCAGACAGTTCTTTATTGTCTTCGGAGCCCAGCGCAATCAATACATCATGCACGAGCAACTCGTCAATCAGATCAGGTAATTGCTCTATGGCATGCTCGGGATGCTGATGTTGCAGGTCTTCTCCGTTTGAGGAAAGAACATCTTTCTGACCCAATCGCACTGCTCCAACAATTTGAATCCCTGCAGCTGGATATTTGGCTACATCCTGGTATAGGCGTTCTACCTGATCACTCCAGCCCACCACCAGGGCACGATGATTTCCATGGCCGCGCAGGATCAAAGCTTTCTGTACAGAACGTACTATGATCCGCCCGAAAACAATCATTCCCAGGAACGAAGCCCAGTAGATTGCGAGGCCGAACCGGTTTCCCACCGGATCCCAAAGGTCAATGAATACGCTGAATGCAAGAATCAGGACGCCAACCGTAACTACTTTGATCAATGACACGCTCTCGTCAAGACGGCTCGAGGCATGCCGCTCCCGGTACATGCCTGCAAGCAAGAGCATCACTATCCAAAAAGGTGTAGCTAGCACCGGGATAAACAAAGGGTAAATCACATCTCCCGTAACTGGGTGTTCAAAGCCCATTATGTCGAAATCGCCGCGGAATCTCATCAACAGGAACACGAAGCCAGATGCCGAAGCAGCAAGGGTATCGACGACGATCAGGGAAATAATTTCAACTGTACGGGACATTCTGGGAACAACACTGCAGGGGCTTATACTCTACCAATCCGAATCACGTTGCCCGATCTGATATCGTGATTGAGTGACCTAGACTTTTTTACTCTTCGGGCGATTCCCCAGATCTATACAGCTTGCGATGGTGTTTCGGGTTGCATTTTGCGGACAGAGGAGGAATTTGGAATATTTCAACATGGTGCTGATACCAGTGGAGGGTCGTTAACTAGTTTGAGTCCGTTAAAGCTCTGATAGCGTAGCACATGAGGGAATATATTGAATGCCTTCGGCAAATGTCGTAATGATGCTAAACGACCGTTAACAACCCCCCTTTACGGTCGGGCACAGCGTTTCAGGCACATCCGCTATCGTCCTGAATACACTGGGGGTTTTCGCACGAACGGATCGTACTTTGCATTAATAGAGTTGTAACAACCTATCTTTCGTTTTCAACTATTTGCCTAATGCATGCTGCTGCGCGTGTTGTTTGTCAGCCCGATTATATTGTTACCCATTTTGGTCCAGGCCCAGGGGAATCGTCTGCTGTCGGTGAATGACTACGCCTACGAGTATATCGTACGGCTTCAGCGTCGAGGGCATCTACTTGAATTGAATCCCACATCGCTGCCGTATCGCCGAGGTGATGTGTGGGATGCGCTGAGTCGACTGGACACTACCGCCCTGAACAGTTCAGAGCAACACTGGACAACGTTGCTTCGTCGCAAGCTTAAACCTGTCGACAAGCCGGAGGCTAAAACCACAGTAGGGTACACCTTCATGGCGGCAACTGATATTATCAACAGTGACCGAAAAGATCTTGTCAGACCCCTGGGGGAGTCAGTTAATTTCTATTGGTACGGTACATGGGCCACCGGTTACCTTGAAGCTGGACCTGCTGTGGCAGAACTCTCTTTGCAGCATAACCGCTTTTACGAAAACGATCCTGATGGCCTGGATGCTACGCTGCGCTTATGGGCTCGAAGTGAACACTCCTATGTAGGCTGGCACAGTCGCTGGGTATCGGCCTATGCCGGACGCTGGGATATACACTGGAGCGCACCGGGTGATGCCTCCACAATTGTCAGCAATAATGCACGTAGTAGAGACCAGATACTCCTGCGGATCGGGAGTCCCCGAGCATCCATAACCGCAGTCCTGAGTGAATTGGACAGCGCAACAGACGGGCGATACTACACGGGACGCGCCGCTGATGATTCAGTCGCCTTTGGAAGTACACGGCGGTTCCACGCCGCACATCGATGGGATTTCCGTCCGTCCAAGAAATTCGTGATCAGTTTTATGGAATCAGCCATTTATTCTGGACCCACTGCTGGAGTATCCCTGAAGTATCTCAACCCGGTGAACCCATTTACGTTTGTTGTAGACAATGTGCCAAAAAACGATGATAACAACGGTTTTTTGGCAGGGCTTTTGTGGGCGCAGCTCAAACGTCTGACGCTTCAGGGGCAGTTTATGGTAGACGATATCCGCCTGCAGGCCAATACAGGCCCGGAGACGATCACTTTTGTACTTACCGGTTCGGCAACGTATGCACTGCCCAGAGCTGACCTCAGGTTAACGTTGGAAACGGTTACGTCAAGGGCTTACAATGCTCCGCAGACTGAAGGACAGTACATATTTCTCAATCGGGGGCTGGCCACACAGTTTAGTGATTACGTACACACTTCATTGTCTGCTGAGTTTTACATGGACCATAAAGTCCGCGGACTGCGATTTGGACCCAGGCTGGATATGCTGCTGCAGGGGGAACGCGATATGCGCCAGCCATTCCCGGGCAATTCGGAAACCGTGAGTAATCTTCTTGATGGTGACGTAGAGCAAACCATTCGCGGATCAATCGGCGTGACCTACCAACCGACGCATTGGTGGTGGATTGCAGCTGACGGAGGCTATAATGTGACCGATAGCGGCAGTAATCGTCTCGTGGGGTTGATAAGCGCAGGGGTGATACTCACGCTCGACACCGCCATAGACCTTTGGAGCCAGTGAGGCGCCCATTGACAATACTGGTCCTGCTTGCAGTTGCGGCCCCCTGCCTCGCACAGGATCCGTTCAGCAGTCTGGAAATGCGCATTCAGGCAACACAGAATGTGAACCAAAACATCCTGCATGATCACTGGCATCCCGGTCGGGGCATGAAAGCATCCCTGGTTACACCATTTTATTTCGGCGACTGGGGGATCAGTCTAGGTATTCATCGCTTTGATGCCCGCAGCGATGTACCCGGGTTTGGGGCACTATGGATTAGCTCGGATTGGGGGGTGAGGTTACCATTTGGGTACCGGTTCGCACTGACACCTACGGTCGGTATAGGTAACTATCGTATGTCATTTGATGATGCGGTAACAACGTTTTCCGGCGAGAGCAGCGAGAGTGATTTTGTCAGTAGTGCAAGTCTGCGAGCTTCACTAAGAATTGGTCGGGATTGGTTTCTGTTTGGTCAGGCTGAGCACCTACGCGTACAAACCAGACCTTTAATGCAACTCTGGTTTGTCTCTGCCGGAATTGGTTATCAGATGGAAACAGGCAAACTCCTCAAAGCTATTCTGGAATGATGCTTTGCTGGTGCAGGACGACATTATGTCTGCTGATTGCGGCCGGCACGACAATGGTTGTCTGTGCCCAGGTATTGACTGCGGAAGACTTTACTAGGGCCGGTGTACTCAGACTGAGTGATATTCTGGAACTGGCAGACGACTGGTCTGGCAGTTCTACTGAGGGATACCACTGGGATATTGCGCCTCTGGGAACGTCTTGGGAGGCTAGCCCTGAGTGGAGTCTGTTCATTGATGGGCAGTTGATCAGCTTACGGGCATTAAATCGCCAGAGCCTCAACACCTTGCCCATAGCACTTTCAGAAATATGTGAAATTCGTCTGAACGCAACCCCCGTACTCACTGGCGGGGTGTTGGCGCATGGAGGGGCGGTTCAGATTACCACGTGCAAACCATCCAGAGGTTTATCCCTAAGGGGACAAGTTGGCGCTGGCAATGAAACCGGAGATCCCGGCCCGTACAAATACACGGACCTCGGAGGGTCCAATGTAGATCGTACCGGCCCCACTGCTGAGGCCGCCCTTTCCGTCAGCTCCAGTAACTGGCACTATCGTGGGATGGTGGCTGCAGACGAACATCATGTAACTGATCCTCGCATCCGACCGCGCGTACTGCAGCTTTACCGGGGCGAAAAAGATGCACGTATTATCTATCGTGCATTCGGCTTTGATGGCTCTTCCTCTGGTTTTACGGTCAACGCAGCTACCAGCCGGATAGAAGATCTGCTGTTCACACCTGTTATGGGAAGAGAGATTCCTGTTGATCGGCAGACAACGTTCGTGACTATGTCTTCTGCCCGCAGATTACTTGGATATTCTATATCGGGTATTAGTGCAAGTTTAACCACACGTGAAAACCCGGAAACGATTCTCACTGACATTGTCCAGCGGCGGACACATATGCGCCTGCATTCAACGAGATCTCTGGGAATAAACTCGATTGAATTTGGTGCAGGATGGGTATTCGCGCAGGCACAGTTTGGTCCCGAAGAATTACGCCATACGCTTTACTCATACCGCGGGGATGCCACACTCAGCCTAGGGCCACCAGATCGACTACGCATGCGCACCATGGCTGCATTATCACGTGACGACAGGATATTGGGCTATGAAGTGTTCTCCCGCATATGGCATGATCGGATTGGACTTGATCTGCGGGTGATGCTCAGAAACCGGGCACCTGCCGCCGAAATGACGTTCGCCGACTGGGCAACGAGAGGATTTCGCCCCGGGAATGCCGAGCTTCGCTTCATGCATCTGGATATACCCAAACGGAGGTCAACTTATTCTTTGGATCTTGCTTGGACCACAGGCACCCAGGTCAAACTGTACCTGAGCGGTGGTTTACGAAGGCTGACTAATCACATGCGACCACGCATGCATGCCCTACTCGACTCAACCCGTACACGCTTACATGCAACAACGGACATCGTAGCTGCCAGTGGCCAGATTGCTCGGGCAAGTGGGCGTATTCACATGCCTCTCACCAGTCAATTTACCGTGAAATTCTATGGCGTTTATGCTTATCCATGGTCGGATGCGGATGCATTTCGCAGCGCATGGTACCACCGGATGCAAGTCGGAGGGCAGGCAGAATTTCATCCCAATGATCGATTTAGCCTGAATATGCGTCTCCGCTATGTTGGGGCAACGACTTGGGCGGAGTTTGAAGAGGCGGCCGCGGGCAATCCGGAATTTTACACTTCGCGGCTACCTGGCGCAGTATATCTGCATCTTACCGTTCAGAAAAGATTCTGGGGGGAGCGACTGCGCATGAGTGCCACAATGCGGAATGTACTGGACCACCCCCACCTCGTTCACCCTGCGGGGGCGCGAACAAATGCTTTGTTTCAGGTTGCGATGCGTTACGCTTTTCGGGCTAGTAACGCTGGTTCCTCCTAATGCTTGTCTTGCGTTTTCCTCATCTTCGCGCTCCGCTTTCGGATTTTCAAACCGAATCCGCAGTCAGACTAACCGTTCCGGGCGCTTTAATCTGATGGTCGACGGAATTTTTCCCGATTCCAGGTAAAATGCACGGAAATTCTGTGTGAATACCCCAAATCACGGACCAATCCCCCGAAGTCTCCAAATCCGTAATCAATGGATAACGTTTTGAGACGTATACCCGCACCCACGGAAGGCACCACATCCAGTCCGTAACCGTCCGTCTTAGCTATACGATTGATACCTGCCCGAAGTGCAACAAGATTCCGAAACGAAAACTCCGCTCCTAATCTTGGATGAAACGACAGGTCGCCTAGATTGAAAGCGTTCACCTGCTGTCCATCAAAGGCCACATCAAAATCCATCGCGAGGGTTACAGCATTCCGGGAACCAGCAGGCAATACCAATCCTGATCCCAATCGAACCACTGGCAATACCAGAAACGTATCCCCAGTGGGTAATTCCTGGTCAAATACCTCAGTGAAAGTATAGGGCGCTCCGGTATCCGGATTGGTGCCCTCAATCGCGAAGGCTGATGTGTTCACGCTCCAGCTTTGGAGCATTGTTGACAAGTCTTGGATCTGTACGCCAAGCATAAACCTATCTCCGTACCACTGTACCCCAGCATCAAAACTGTATCCCCACGCATCCGCGAAGTCTCCAATTGTGCGTCGAACGATCTTGCCTGATGCGCCAACAGTGATGCGTGTGCCAAGATGCCTGGCGTAGCTGACTAGGAACGCCATATCCGCAGCCGAAAAGCTGGTTATGTATGATTCAGGGTTCGCTTTGGGTTGGTTACGCTCTGCATCCCAGGCATTTAGGGTGTTTTTGATGTCGTTCACACCGCTCCGAAAAAAACTCACCCCCACGGTGGAAGTGCTGCTTACCGGGTAAGCGACCGCAGCAAAATCAAACGACACAATCCCAGCAAAGCGCTCCGCATGCATGTAAGCAACCTCAGGGTACTCGGTGTGCGCCAGTCCGGAAGGGTTCCAATACACACTATACACATTCTGTGTATGTGCAACGTTTGCTCCGCCCATGGCCAATGCCCGGGCATCTACCCCTCCCGCCAGGAAATCCGCCCCATACTTGGCAATCCGCTGCGCTGACGCAGACGGGCAGATCATGGTGATAAATACCAGGAGACAAACTAAGTGTCGAAAATACATTCGGAATTGCAAGTTCAACGTTTATACCCCCAAACCTATTGAGCTGACGCTTCAGCGGTTCGCAAATACGCGAACAGATCTTGAATCTCTTGGTCGGACAGCACAGAGAGCAAGTCTTCCGGCATTAATGATTCCTCAGAAACCTCCAATGATTGTATTTCGGTACGGTTCAGCACAACATCTTTCAGTCCTATGGGCCGGAGCGTAACTTGGCGGTCACTTTCACCTACAAGTGTACCTACATAAGTCCGTCCGTCGCGGGACGTAACGAGCACCATCCGGTAATCGTCCTGAATGAACTCATCCGGGTAAATGAGATTGGTGAGCAGATAGTCCACATCTGTTCGATTGGAACCCGTCAGGTCCGGGCCTATAAGTCCGCCGACACCATTCATTTGATGGCATGCCCCACAGGCCTGTGCAAACACATTCTGTCCATTGGCGGCATCTGCTGCCATTCCAGACGTTACCAGGGTGTGATATCGGGCGTAAGCCGCGGCTTTATCCTCTGGAAGCTCGTCGATCGGACCCCAGATTTCTACAAAACCACTTCCCACAACACGCCGCATTTGTCGGGCTACCCAGACCGGAATATCAGTCCGCTGGATTGAACCTTCACGGAGTGACTCGACCAGCATCCATCCGTATACTGGACGCGATGCCATGGTTTGAATGATGGCCTCTTTTTCGGAAGGGGTTGCGTCCGTGTACATTGAAACCAGAAGTTGCCCCAGTTCCTGGTCATTGAAAGCTGCTACTGCCTGGATTGATGCAGTTCGCATATTCGGGTCGTTAATCAATTCAAACAGGGCTTGTCTGAGTGCATCAGGTTGTGATGGTGCAAGTGTCGTCAATGCGGCAATACGTCGCTCTGAATCCAGAGAAGCATTCATCACTTCAGTCATAAGGGCTCGTTCAGCCTCAGCATCACCAAATAGCTGGGCAACTGTTGTAGCCAGTGCACGGGTTTCACTTTTGCGTCGCAATCTCCGGTAGGTACGGTCCCAGTCTTCGGGTGCTTCTATATCCCCCGCACCTTCCAGGCCCGCCACCATTCCACGCAACAGATGCTCATTCCGGTTTGCATGAAGTTCGACTAGCAGTGGAGACATATGTCCGGCTTCAACCAGTCGCCGCCCCACAAACTCTGTCATTTTCGGATAGTCGTCCGCATCTTCAATAAGCAAAAGTGCACGTTCAGGTTCTTCCGCCACCAGTGGCTCAAAACCTGTCCATAATAGCGTTGGAATGTTTGGGTCTTCGCTGTCCTCCGAGTGGTTCATCAAAGCCTCAATGATTGGCCATCGCCGATCATTGGGAATCCGTTGAAGCATAGCGGCCAGGTATTTACGTACGACTGGAGAATTCTCCCTTTCGGCAAGTTCCTCAAGAGTAAGCAGAACTTCAGGGTCAATGGCGTCCTGTTCCGTGATCAATCGAACGCCCCAGGCTCTTATGTAGGGTTCCCTGTCCTGCAGAGCACCCAAAAGAGTTTCAAGCGAGAAATTGTCTGTAATGTACAGCGACCACAGCGCACGCAGTCTGAGCGGCGTTGTAGCACCAGTTTCATAGAGTGTGTTCAGATGTGTCAGGGCTGAGGCATCCAGTGCTCGCGTGCTCGCACGGTGCTGCAATATCACACGGGCGCGCCGGGCATGCCAGTCACTGCGACTCTCCTGAAGCTGCGCTAGTTCAAGGTCACTGAGCTGACGCAGATCCCCATAACGACCATCCCATTCCACGGCATGTGACTCTGACGGTGTAATTCGAAAGATCCTCCCGGTATCCTTGTCTAAAACGTCCCCGCCACAGATGTCCGCATCGTGCCAGTCAAGAACATATAGCGCTCCCTCTGGGCCTATCTCCATACTGAAGCCAACCCATTGGGCATTATGCGCCATCATAAACTCATCTCCGTGACTGGCTATGAACCCACTACGACTCGGTTGTAGTACATCACTCAGGACTGCGTGCTCATGAATATTGGCCATGAACAGGCGATCCGTTTCTTCGGGGGCAAATGCATCAGATTGATAAATGCGGGCGCCCCCGTGCGCCGAACGGTGTCGGTGGTCTACAATGGGAGCAATATCTTCGTAAATATGGGGGTTCAAGTGAGTGCTACCCTGCCGCATGTAGATGCCTCCTGGGGTCACATGGAAAACATGCGGGATCACACAGGCACTTATAAAGAGTTCGCCATGTGCGTCGTAATCAATTCCCCAGGGGTTGCTGAAGCCATGTGCCACTGTTTCAAACTTGTCCTTTATTGGATGATAGCGCCATACGCCACCATTGATTTCCACACCGTCGGCCTCCAATAGGTCTTCCGGGAAGGCGTCGTTATGTCTATAGAGCCGTGCTTCTGGCCCCGGTTTTCTTATGACCGACGAGGTGGCAAATCCTTCAAGGCCATAGAGCCATCCATCAGGCCCCCAGTGAAAACTGTTAATCGTCTCGTGTCTGTCCCGAATTCCCCAACCAGTAAGGCGGATCTCAATATCATTAACATCTGCACGGTCATCGCCATCGCGATCGGGGATAAAGAGCAGGTGGGGCGGGGCGCCAAGAAAGACTCCATCAAAGCCCACGGCCAGTGCGCTCGGAAAAGCGATCCCTTCCATAAAAACTTTTCGAACATCTGCGGTGCCATCGCGATCAGTATCTTCCAGAATCACGATACGACTATCTCCAGACCCAGAAAATCCTGTCTGACGTGATTCGTAGTCCCGATTTTCTGCTATCCACAACCGCCCTTTATCATCCCAGGCAAAGGCCATGGGCTGCGTGAGAAGCGGTTCACCGGCCCACGCGTTAACCTCGTAGCCTTCCTTCAGCGTCATCATCTCTGCTGCTGCAACTGGGGTAAGGAACTCTGCTTCGCGCGCTTCCTGCTGCGCCAAGCCCCAGAGGGACGCGGTGGAATACATTGCACCGGAGCGATCGGCATAGTCCTCCCATTTTGCCCGCATTGTAATGTCACTCATTTCTCCCGTGTACACGAGTAAGCGGTGTCGGATGGTTTCCATACTACCAGCTTCAATGGTCCAGTCGCCAAGTCTGGCACGAACGGGCCCTACTCCCAATTGGCCATCCACACGCCAGGGTTGTGGGAAATCCGCATTATTAGGATGATCAAATATGGCTACATGGGCCATATCTTCACGCCCGGGCAGCTCAAGACCGACATCCATCCACATGGCCCGCTGGCCCTCAGCAAAATGATTGCGCTGTCGTGCAGCATTCACTGCGCGCCCTTCCATACCCGGGGCCCAGGGCATCCGTAGGAACAGCCCGCCGTAATCATATTCGCCGACAACAACGTCGGTGATGGCCTTGCCCGTCCAAGTTAAATCCAGTACCACAGAATTGTCCGCTTCGTACATAGTCCAGTTCTGGGTTTCTTGGAGAACAGGGTTGCCGTTCTCGTCAAGTAGATCGTAGACGGTAGCCCAGCCAATAGTGTCTCCGGCGGCTCTGGTAACCATCACAGTATCTCTTTGCCAATAATCTCCTTCTGGGTGATGGAAGTAATCCCGGCCATTCAGTCGTGTGAAGCCCCAGTACAGGCCGGTCTGATGAGGATGATGGCCGGGACTATATTGTGTCACTGAGCTCGCACCATCCGGGGTCAGGATTGGGTGCAAAAACGGCCTGAAGTCCCGAGCAGACTGCACCACCAGTGCAGTGTCGCCACGCACATCGTTCAGTACAATAACCTGATCGTCCGTTATTAATGCCCTCAGGCGAGTAGTCTCGGTTACGCTGGATGTGCAGCCCGCAAGGGCAACAACAATTACTATTGGAGTCAGGTATTTCATGGGCGGATTATCCGATAGGGAATCTCGTTCAGTATCTTTTTACACCCAAGACACAAAACAAAGTGCTGTTTTCATTCGAGTCACTGAAGGTGCGGATGAACGGCTATATTCTTCTTTTTAATGACTCTGCGCCCATTGTCCACGATCACGGGCTTTCGCTCCGCAACAACAGGTCTTACATGGACTCTACACTCATTTATCTGGGTTTCCTCCAGGAACGTGGCAGAGATCACATTTTTCATCAGCGATGCTTAATTGTTCACAGCGTATGGCCAATAAGAGCAATATTTCCATGTCTCCCCAATGGAATGTAATTAATTCCCACAATGGGACAACTCTAGATTAGAGGTCGGGGAGATAGTTTGTTGGTCCCCTTGTGGTTAAAAGCGGAGGTATCCACCCATTTGAAAGAGGACAAGAAAATCATCAAACACATTTCCCAGATGAACAGTGGTACGTGCTCCGTAACGTCGCCCAAGAACCAAGCCTACCCCTAAATTCGGGGAAACATGCCCCCCATCGTACTCAATACCTGTCCTTAATTCGGGTCGCACAAGCCAGTTGGAACGAGCTGCCAACACTGAAACTCCGACCCGGTTCGCAGTCCCTGTTAGGTCTTGACATCGATAATTCTCTACCATACCATAAAGAGATAGTGGACCAACGACCTGTCCGGTGACGCGAATGTAATGTCCAGGGCAAGCGTTCCCGGTTCCACCGACGAGTCCAGCTTCCAGCATGAAACGGTCAGGTGATTCCTGGGCAATTAGTTGTGACGGCACGACTAAAATAGAAACAACGAATAGTATCCGGAGCATGATTTCCAATTAATTCTTTGGTTCTGTCAAGAACTACCACGTTCCTGCGATGGGGTTTCCGAGGGAGGAATTCCCTGTTATTCTCGGGGTTGTGCATTCGTGGGGGTCGCCTAGACCGCTTCAAGCTCCTTACCCTACTGTTCGGCAAGGTCCCGGTTGGCGATCTTTGAGGTTACATTTTCTCGTTTTGTCACTGGCATCTCCCGGGATACTTGGATATTAATGTAGAAAATCACTATCCTGCACACAACCTATTGTGTCGTATGGGCTTGTTTCAATCATTGGGGAAACTTGATCTTTCCAACTGACAGGAATTG
>JAPPGC010000100.1 GCA_028875125.1 Bacteroidota bacterium
ACCCCTGGTAACATCAATCTGATTACCCTGGCAATTTGATCTGAATATACAGCCTCCGAATAACCATAGACTTATGTCTGCTACGCTCAACCAGTCTGAACATCTGCGATATGCTCGACAGATCACCTTGGACAAGGTGGGAATTGTCGGGCAGGAAAAACTCAAAGACGCTTCTGTTCTTGTCGTTGGTGTGGGTGGACTGGGATCATCGTTGTCCCTATATCTCGCTGCCGCGGGGGTCGGACATCTTGGGTTGGTTGATTTTGATGTTGTGAAAAAAAGCAATCTGCACCGGCAAGTCTTACATACGGACGAATTCCTGGAAGCGTCCAAACTTGATTCGGCCCTTAATGCCCTGAAAGCCCGCAATCCTCACATCAGAATAACCCGGCACAACGTTCGTCTGCAAAAAGAGAACGCCATGGATATTCTGCAAGGATACCATATTGTTGCTGATTGCTCAGATAATTTTGCTACACGCTACCTCGTCAATGACGCCTGCGTACTACTAGGGATCCCAAACGTGTACGGAAATGTCTATCAATTTGAGGGACAGGTGACTGTTTTATGCCACTCGAATGGTCCATGCTACCGGTGCCTCCATCCCACTCCACCCCCGGCCGGACTCGTACCTACCTGTGCAGAGAGTGGCGTACTCGGCGTACTTCCGGGGGTGATCGGAGTGCTCCAGGCAAACGAAGTTCTGAAACTGCTTCTCGAGATCGGCCAGCCCCTCATTGGACGTTTGACGCTGCTCAACGCTTTGGATTCAGAATGGAAAAAACTTACCCTTCCCAAAAACGATGACTGTCATCTCTGTGGGAAATCTCCTACAATCGATACGCTCATTGACTATGAGGACTTGTGTGGAACAGAGCCCCATATCAGCGTAGCTGAATTGAACACACTCAAAAGTAGCTGCTCGCCTTTCTTTCTTCTAGACGTCCGGAGAACCGATGAGGCTGCAGTCATCAGTATGGGGGCCGATCAGCAAATACCGGTTGAGTCCCTCCCGGACAGACTATCGGAAATCAAAGCAACCCCCAACGAGCGTATCATCGTACATTGCCAAACAGGTCTTCGATCCAGACGCGCTGTTCAGCTACTTCACAACGCAGGATACCCTTACGCAGTGAGCCTAGACGGTGGAATCCTGGCTTGGATGGAGCTGCAGACAATGAAGGTCCAGCCCGATTAACCTACTCCTATCGTTGGGCTGGGAGATTAATGTCCCCCAACACCGCTTCCCCCGTTATTCCCTTCTGGGCAGGCACTTGCGGCTGCGTAGTGCGGCTATGAAGCTATCTTCTGGCCTTCATCAAATTGTCCCAACGACAGAAAATAGCATACCAGTTGCGCCGCGAGTATCTTGTACCTGCTTTAAAACGTACCCTGCTTTTGCCTTACAACCTCATGCAGCGTCCACTAACTGTCGCCCTCTCGGCAACCTCGTTCCTGATACTGAGCATTCTACTGCCCGGTTATCAACCTGCAGAAACCCTCGATCAATTAAATACTGTGCCCCCTACATCCCTTTCTGAGCACATCACAAAACGAACAGCACATGAACGGCTCCCAAACATTATCGTGATCCTGGCAGACGATCTTGGTTACGGCGATTTGGGAGCCTATGGTCAAAAGAAAATTCGAACGCCAAGGCTTGACCAAATGGCTGTAGAGGGAATGAGGTTCACGAGCTTTTATGCCGGACATACGGTCTGTGCACCATCCCGCATTGCCCTCCTGACGGGTGTGGACATGGCACATTCACGGACACGCTCCAATGCCGGTCCCGGGCTACAGGAATCAGACATAACCTTTGCGGAGATTCTCAAGGAAGCGGATTACGCCACGGGCATCTTCGGAAAATGGGGTTTTGGAACGCCGGAAAACGGTGCACCAGACCGCCAGGGATTTGATGAATTTCTGGGATACCTGGGACATGTTCACGCGCACTCATACTATACGGACCACCTGTTCAGCATTCAGAACGGCAAAACAGAACGTTTACCTGTTGATACGACACAGTATACACCGGATCTGTTTACGGAAGCGGGTCTGGACTTCATTACACGCCACAAGGATCACCCATTCCTGTTATATCTCCCGTATCCACTAGTGCATGCAGAGCTTCTGGTGCCTCCAGAATCCATGAGGCCCTATCAGGATAGCACCGGTCGCAGCCTCTTAATGCCAGAAAAACCATTTCCCTGCTGTGGTGTCATTGGTACCTATCGTGGACAAGAGCAACCCCATGCTGCATTTGCAGGGATGGTTTCCAGACTTGACCGAGATGTTGGCCAGATACTGGATCATCTCCGCAATCTTCGACTGAGCGAAAACACGATCGTGTTATTCACCAGCGACAATGGTCCTCATGTTGAAGGTGGCGCTGATCCAGGTTTCTTTGAAAGTAACGGTCCTCTGCGGGGACTCAAACGTGATCTTTATGAGGGCGGTATCCGGGTTCCTGCAATTGCCTGGGGACCTGGGATCATACCGGGAGGCCTCGTGAGTGACCATCCCTGGGGAGTCTGGGATTTCCCTGCCACCCTCGCAGACTTTGCAGATGTACACCCACCGCCTACCAATGGGCTTTCAATGCGAAACCTACTGCTCGATGACGAACCCGTGACCCAGCATGAGTATTTTTACTGGGAATTCGATAATCGTTGGGGTGGACACTATGTCCAAGCAATCCGCCAGGATGATTGGAAATTCCTGCGTTTCGTTGAACCCGAACGGACCTGGATTGAACTGTACAATCTGCGTACAGATATTGGGGAATTCAATAACCTTGCCTCGCACTATCCCGAGATAACGACGCGGTTGAGTAACTTGATTGACAAGGTTCGCGTAGCCTTCTGACGCTCCGCGTCCAATCCTCAGAACAGCTTGATGACTATTGCATAGTATCCACACTCGATCAATATCGAATTCTCGCGCGGATATATACTGGGTTTGTAGAGTCTAGGGGCCTCATCCTAAAATTGAAGATGCCCGAGTCCGTTGCTAATGCAGATTTGGAACGTAGTCGGCTCTTTTGATTTGTCCCTGCATCCCACGCACCTTATTCATTGCACTGAGAGGATCTCGGGTCTTTGCTCCCAGGTATCATCTTAATAGAGAGAAATAATTTTAGTTTTTGATTAGTTTAATGGATAATAGGGCTTGTTTCAATCATTGAGGAAACTTTTGATTGTTTTTGTGACTGATAGGGC
>JAPPGC010000071.1 GCA_028875125.1 Bacteroidota bacterium
AACTTAAATTCTAATTGTCGCCGACTTAAATTCTAATTGACGCTAGACACAACTGAGGGGCGAGAAAAAAGGAATTGAGGAACACGCACATCCGTGGGTGGGATGCGTGCCTACAATGTTGTGCGTAAGAATGGTATTTGTCAAATTACTAGACTTGACCGGGCCTCTTCATCATCGCAAGAGGGTCATGGCTCGGGTTAGCACTTCGGCACCTGTTTGCAGGCGATACACGTATGTTCCAGATGGCAGATCCTCGGCACCGAACCGTATTTCATAGCGTCCTGCTGGTTGAACACCATCAACAAGCGTAGACACGTTACGTCCAGTCAGATCGTACACATCCAGTTGAACAGGGCCCGACCGATCCAACGTGTACGCAATTGCTGTAGATGGATTGAACGGATTCGGGTAGTTTTGCGCGAGGACTACCTCTGTGGGCAATGCATAATTAGAAATGGAAGTTGGCACATCAATCCATTGTGCGCTACTCCACAATGCGATACGATCAAAACAGTCAGCCGTGGCGAACCGAGACCCGTCGGGAGAGAATCGGACCGAACTAACGTTGCAATCAGTGAAAGGGACAGTAGGCTCAATGGTTGCGACAAGGCTTTCAGTATCCAAGTCCCATAGCCTTACCGTCTCGTCATCAGACCCGGAGATCAACACTTTTCCAGTGTGTAGGAAATCAAGTGAGTTGATTTCGTCACCGTGGCCTTCAAGTGTCGAAACGAGACTTTCGGATGCCACGTCCCATAGTCTTATTGTCCCCTCATCATACCCGGCGGCCAGCATTGTCCCGTCGTGGGACCAGCGTACGGACTCAGGCCCTTCGAAAGTGCCTTGATTTGCATCTTCAAGGGCGATTATTTCCTGGCCTGTGGCGAGATTCGCCGTCTCCCATACCTTGACTTGCTGACTGCCCACAGCAGCAATCCTTGTCCCATCGGGTGAGAATTGCAGATCCCATACGGCAAAAATTCCGTCGCCGAACTCACTGGTTGCAACATTTTGCCCGGTGGCTACATCCCACAGCTTAATATCACCGAAGTTGGCGCCAGATACGACCATTGCACCATGGGGTGGCTGAAAGTCCACGGCGAATACTTGGGAATCATGCCCCGCGAAGGTTGTCACAACTTCCTGCGTGGATGCGTCTCGAACTCGTACGGTTCCGTCAAAGTATCCCTCGACGAACAGCGTTCCGTCTGGCGAAAAAACCGCAGAGGTGACATGGGCTCCCTCAGCGATACCATAAATCTCATCCCCGGTATCCGTTTCATACACAGCAATCGTCAATTCTGTCGGGTCCAGAGCGTTTGATCCGACGAGTAGTCTTTTCCCGTCAGGCGAGAAGTCTACGGACTCAGTACTAAAACCCTGTGTCCGTTCCCATAGCAATTGGGCGTTTGAGGAAAGAGGGCAGAGTGATACGGTAAGGACTACTAATGGGGCGAATGAAAGATATTTCACACGCATTTTATCTTGGCAAGAGTGATGGTCAGGAAGCCACGAAGAGGCCGAAACCACCAAGGAGGCTTTGTTGATATTGCTGCCGTATTCAGCTTACAACCTCGTCTGAGTACAACAAGTAACTGGTAATGTCAAGTGTATAAGCCACTAGATTTTCACTAAACCTCTGCACATTGTGAACAACGAGTCTGAGGTCCTGCAACTACCACCATGACAACCAGGGTGCATCACGCAGATAGGTGATACTCAGGCTCATCGGCGCCACGTAACGATCCGACATTACAGGTTCGCCATTTTCAAAATCGAAATCGTAGTCGAAATAATATTCATCATGTGACAATTTGGAGAAGGGCAGAGTGAGCCGGAGTTCTAACGCGAGCCTATTTCGGTTGAAGCGCAGCACTTCAAGTCCTACTGCACCGAAGACCCCGATCCCAGTTCCATCTTGCTCAAACTCATCGGACCGTGTCCCGAACAACATAGATGCTCCGCCGCTGATCCAAGGTGCTATGGCCTTGTCGTTCAGGAAGTATCTTCCACCGATCGTGATCGTCCCATACTGGAACCGGCTCTCCTCTTTTTCATTGTTCGCAAAAAGAAAGTCGGCGAAGATTCCAAATCGTGGTGTTTCATAGTGCCACCCCAGCAAGAAGCCGGGAGCTGGCGTGGCATTTTCTCCTGGTGCAACCGCGGCGACCAGCCCCAATGCCCACAAACTAATGTCAGCCGCCAGATCTTCCGCGATCAAAGTTTCCATCGTAGCCGTGGATTCTACCGTTTCTTCACTTTCCAAGGCTAGCGCCAGCCGTCCGGCAGCGTCGAAAGCCTCTTCGATTGAGGCCAGTCTGACCTGTCGCTCTCGAATAATCGTGCCTAATGGAACTTCGTGGCTTACTCTCAGCAACACCGCTTCCCCAAGGAAGTGTACCCCCACGCGGTAGACGTTTGCTGTATCGGGAACCTCGTATACCGGCTCTCCTACATCAATGCCCCTACTTCGCAGTGCCTGGCAAACCAATAGTGCCGACGTCTGGGCATCCGGTTCCGCTATATTGAAGGGATTATGAATCAGACAACTGGCCCGAGTCGTATCTGCCCGCGCAGCCGAGGGCTCCGGGGTGTCGTCCTGGGCAAATATCGGCTCTGAAGCGATCGCGATCCATGCCACGATAAACGCGATCCTGCCTAGGTGACAGACCAAATTACGGCCGCGCATTATGTGTGTCTTCGCCGCATGCCTGGCTGACGCTATTGTCTTAGGAGGCTGAATGAAAAATGCGGGGCTGATCATAACGACACCGTGTGTTTGGTTTGAGTTTCGGCTGTGATTTGGTACACCACGGTTAACCGATTTGTTCTGGGAAGCACGTAGCATTCACTCCCTCTTGCTTCCTGAGCAAGTCGGCTTACAGCAGTAACCGATATGCTGAGTCTTGTGGTGAGCTCTATGCTGCTCTCGCACCCCTATATACAGAAATTTTCACACTTTTGCTGGAGTTCACCCGGCTGGTTATTCCGTTAACGAATGTTCTGGAGGTGCTGTCTATTGAACTCTGCTCTCGGACTGTCGCGATGCCTGCGCCGGTTGAATTCCTCGGCTGCTCCCGTACCCCCACACTCTCCTTCAAGCAGGGTCTCCAGTTCGCCCAGTTCTTCTCTCGAAATATCCCGCGGATATCTCTTACGTGTGGTAAAAGCAATCTATTTGTGGCAGCTCAACGTAAATACCCGTAAACGCCAGGACTGAGCATACGTCCGACATTCAGTAGTGGGAGAGTTTGGCTTGTTCCTCTGGGAATTCGGGGGCATACAACAGTTCGTGAATCCACAGAAGGCTCAGTGCTGAAGGACTAGGTATTCTCCTCCAACGGGCTGGAATTGGGATGTGAAATTTCCTATTGAAGGGACAAGTGGCGTTGATTGGGATTGTGATAGGGGTCATAGCCCTGTTCTGGGAGTGCTGTTGGCGTCGTCTCCCACGCCTCGAAGTGTTGATTCTGTAAAGGGAGACAGGATTCACCTTTGAGACGGCCTGCTACCTGATGCGTAAATTCCGTCCATTGCATTTTTAGCCGTTTTTGCGGGAAGACGCCTTGATAAGAATTTGCCGGTGGAGCGTGGTCGAGCACGCATGTCAAGCGCCACCCTTATGAAGAGCCAGATCCCGACTATACCAATGACGATGTTTGCGCACCACATGCCAATCCAGGGGCTGAGCAGTCCCCGGTCTGCCAACTTTTCTCCTTGAACCAGCGTGACCCAATAGAAGAGAAAAATGCCGACTGCCACCATTCCGGCTGTTCCAAGACCACCCCGGCGGATACTCAATCCAAGTGGTATGCCAATAAGGACGAAAATGAAGCATGCGACGGAAATCGAATACTTCTTGTGAATTTCGACCTTATAGCGGTTGATGGCCGATGCAGTACGCTCCAGGTTCCTGCCTTTACCGCCAATAGAGCTTCGTGCATCTCGACTGTAATCCCGTGCGCGCTGGTAGGTACGCTTCATTTGATCTTCGGTCAAACCATCCAGAATGGGGCGGGGTGCAATTGTTTGCTGCGTAGGATTATCGTCAAAATCTGAAGTGGCAAATGATTCAGTGCGCAGCCATTCCAAGGGGCCGCTAGGAGAATCATCCGTAGACATCACGTCAGGTTCCTGTTCAGGGGGAGGCACCGGCATACTGCTGCGTAGCTCAGCTTCCTGTTCTGACAGTCGGATCTCGAGAGAATCCACGATGCGGAGCATGCGGTCCATAGGGGTTGAGCGATCTGATCGATATCCAGTGGACGGATCGCGCACCTGAAACCCAAGCTCACTGAGGTCTAGGCGCAATTGGAGGCGTTCAAAGGCAAGTTTTTCATATCGCTCAGTCCCTCGTGCATCGGATCGCCGCGTGAGCCGGTGCATTTCGCCATCACTCAAAATGAGATTGACCGTGTTCCCAAGTGGGACCAGTTCTCCCCTGCTTGCCCGGATGGTTGCGCCATTGACACCTCCTTGCGTGTAGTCGTAGATAAGGATGTCTTGGAGAAGGTTGCCATTCCGCTCTCCGACCAGAATGCTGTAATCATCAATCTCCTGGTAGAACACACCAGGTTCCAAGCTGAATCCTGGTCGAGCGGTGCGGATCGTCTCCCACATATTGCGTGCTCTGAAGTTTGATTCCGGCAGCAACACATTGTTAAAGTATACCATACCCCAGGTGAGGAGGATGGCGGCAACAAATACCGGCCAGGTCAGCCCCCAAAGCGTAATACCGCAATTACGTATAACCACCCATGTACGCGATTCAGCCAGCGAGCCGAAAACCATCAGAGAAGTCAGAAGTGCCGCCATCGGTACAGACAAGACCACCATATAGGCCAGGTTGTAGGCGATGAGCTCCAATACGATTGCAAATGGCAAGTCGCGCCCCGTCAGTTCCGGCAGAAACTTGATGAGGAACTGCATTAACAGCAAAAAAAGCAGCACCCCCAACCAACCCAGCAATGGACCGGGAAGCTGACGCAGGACCATACGATGAATAATATTGGGAAACATATTCACGTTAAAAGTCCAGACTTGCTAGTGCAGAGCCAGGCACGTTGATTTCCGAAACTACAAATTTCTGACTGTCCAGTTATTCCGTACTCTGATCCTAGCTGTACAGGCATCTTAGGAACATTCGGCAGTGCACTCACAGCATGGCTAGCCACATATTCGGACTGTAAACTGTCGACAATCCATCTTCGATTCCCGATCCGGCAACACGCGTTCCAGTCCGTAGTTACACTGATTCCGTTTTTACGTTCATCCATGGCCGTTATAATATGAAAACCAAGGATGCAGACCTATTTGTATCTATTGGAGTATTTGCGTATGCGTTGGTACTGTACCTACTGACTGTTGCCCCCACGGCGAGTTTCTGGGATGCAGGAGAGTTTATCGCGATTGCGCATGGACTGCAGGTATCACATCCTCCAGGGGCCCCCTTCTATATGTTGGTCGGGCGGCTTTTCTCCATGTTTGTTCCATCAGATTTGATTGCATTGTCGGTCAATCTGGTTTCGGTGTTTTCCAGTGCATTCACGATACTGCTCACGTATTGGATCATCGTTCGATTGCTTCGGGAGTTCAGTCCAGACACGCGTGAAGGAAATAGCGGTCTTGTATCGGCCACTTTTCTTCAGCGATTCGGTGGCGTGGTCGGGGCCTGCACGTTTGCAGTAACCGATTCATTCTGGTTCAATGCAGTGGAGGCGGAAGTGTATGCGATGTCTATGCTCTTTACCGCACTCGTAGTGTGGCTGATCATGAAATGGAGCGAGCTTGCGCGGGAAGAACTCGCCAATACCCGTGATCGCCTGGGATTAGGGGCCAACCGGATACTTGTATTAGTGGCCTATTTGTTTGGATTGGCCATTGGTGTGCACCTCTTGAGTTTACTGGCACTCTTTTTTATTGCACTGATCTTCTTTTTTGTCGAGTACGATCGCAAGGAATGGGATGTTCAGGGACAGCCGGGATGGAAGTCGAGAAAGCGCTGGCAGGCTATTCTGCTAACACTCGTGGTGGCGTCCGTTGGATTTCTTGTCATTTACCCGGGAATCATACAAAAACTGCCGGGTTTCGCAGGACAAGTCGGACAACCGTTGATCGTGTTGCTGCTGGTGGCTCTTGGAGTTATTGCAGCTGTGTGGATAACACATACGCGGCAAAAACAGACCGCAAACCTTGTTGCAGTCTGTCTGCTTATGGTGCTGATCGGCTACTCCAGTTATGCAGTCATCTTTATTCGCAGCGCAGCTGATCCGCCCATTGATGAAAATGATCCCGAGACTCCGGAAGCAATCGTATCCTATCTGGAGCGTGAGCAGTACGGCGAAACTCCCATTTTGACTGGACCAAGCTTCAATAATGCGACCGGTGGTGTCGACCCAAACGACGAAAAACTGTTTCCCCGACGATATTCACCCGCGCCGCAGCATTTAAATGTTTATCGGCGCTACAGCTCCGACATGGAGTTCTTCTGGAAGTATCAGTTGGGGCATATGTATCTGCGTTATTTTCTATGGAATTTCTCGGGTCGGGAGAGTGATGTTGAAGGAGCGCGGCCCATAACGGGACTCACGTTTATTGAGGGTCCAAACGAAACACTTCAGCAGTCTCCCAGCGAAAAAGCAAGTCGCAACAGATACTTTGCGCTGCCACTGCTACTGGGTTTCTTTGGAATGTTTTATCACTTCCGCAGGGACTGGCGGCGGGCGTTCAGCGTGTTGATCCTGTTTTTGGTCACCGGTGTGGGGATCATTCTCTATCTGAATCAGACACCGATACAGCCCCGAGAACGGGATTATTCGTATGTCGCGAGCTTTTTTGCTTTCAGCCTGTGGATTGGAATTGGAGCCAGTGGGTTTCTCCGCCTTGTACAGGACGCAATAGGTAACGCGTTCCGCAACCTAAGCTGGATTGTTGCTGCGATAATATTCTTGGCCGTTCCCGGTTGGATGGCCATAGAAAATTATGACGACCATGATCGGTCCGGTCGTTACATTGCGCCCGATTACGCGCATAATATGCTGATGAGTGTTGCACAGGATGGGATCCTGTTCACGAATGGTGACAATGACACCTTTCCTCTCTGGTATGCGCAGGAAGTTGAAGGTGTTCGAAGGGATGTACGCGTTGCAAACCTCTCATTGCTGAATACACCGTGGTACGTTCGGCAACTCAAGAACCAGTGGTCGCGGGAATCATCGCCTTTACCAATAAGTATGTCTGAAAGAGACATAGACGATCTAGGTGCCAGTCTATGGGAGCCGAGAACAATACAGTTTCCTGTTGACACAGCGCTCTTTTCCGAGGAATCAGAAGTGTTCGGCGGCCAGGCTGACCGTAGCATGATTGACAGCTCAATGACCTGGACATTAAGTGGTCGGCCATTCGGTACGGATCCGCAGACTGGCGAGACAAGATATCTCCTGTATGGGGCAGACTGGGCTGCGCTGAATATCATTGCCGGAGCAGCAGCTGACGGATGGAAACGTCCAGTGTACTTTGCTGTAACCGTGGCGCCAGATGGACGCCTGGATTTGCAAAATTATTTTCAGTCCGAAGGAAAGGCGCTACGCGTCGTTCCGATACATCACGAGGATTCTCAAGGACGGGTTGAGCTTGGTGTAACCCCGGAGCGGTTGAAAACTTTCAGGTTCAGGAACCTGAATAACCCCAAGGTTTACTATGATTCGAATATTCGGAATATGGTGGACAACTACAGGAATATCTTTGCGCAGACGGCGTTAGCGTTAATTGGGGACGGCCAAGTGGAGGAGGGCATTGCCCTCATGGACGGATTGCAGGAAGAAATTCCGTTTACTACGATCCCGGGAGACTTTGCTTCCTTCATGTACGTTTCACGGGTTTATGAACAGGCAGGTGATTACAATAGGGCCTTGCACACCCTTCAGTATGCCGAACCCCTCGTCAGACACCGACTGAGATCAACCAATAATTCGCAAAGTATGAATGAGATGAACTTCGCTTTGGTGGACGCAATACGAAGAGCATACGTACTGGCGCAGGATTATGAGGGGGCCGCAACGTTTGAGAACAACATTCGTAAAGATTTCGGGGAGGAGGCAACTGTTACCGCTGATGAAATGCGTGCGTTGATGATGGGGCTGCCGCAAGGAACCATTTTTGACAGCTCGGGGAATGTAGTAGGGATATCACCACCGGATTCCGCCGGACAGGACTCGGGAGTTCAAGACGAAATTCAGTAGCTGAGGATCAGATCAACTGGTATCAATAATGGCGTTTCAGTTTCAGGAGAACGACTTTAAACGGATCGGCCGTGCACTGGGCGCAGCACCCATACGACAGGACCAGATTGTATGCTACGAGGTCACGAATGAAGAGCTCGGCCAGACCATCAAGCTGGAGATCTCAATAGATGTCGAATTTCCAGGGGAACTCAAGGGTGAAATTTCCGGCCACATTGTGACCGCCGACACGGTGAGTGGACAGCTTCATCTGGTCGGATGCACAGGCCTTGTCGCCGAAGAGGAGTTCCAGGAAGTAATCTTCTATGCGAAGGGAGACAATGTCGTGAACGCGCTTATTGTGCAGGCCACAGCTTGGTGCCAGTTTTATGCGAATTATGACCGGCGTCTGCTGGATATGGACTACACCAAGATGCCCCGGCAGATCTCAAACAGTGTGATTTCTTTCCTGATGGCTGAGGGGGCTTTGGAAGGTTTCACGTTCGACGATGAGGATGGAAACCCCGCCTGATCAATGGCCCGATCTGACCGCAGACGCGCCGGAAGGTGAGGTATCAGTCACTGTTGCGCACCAGGAGCTTGACTTTGATCTGAATCTCATAGAGCATCTAGTGTCCCGGGTGGCGGAGGGGGAAGATCAACGAATCCGGCAACTGGAAATCACCCTCATGACTGCTGAACAGTTGCGTGAACTGAACAGGTCGTGGAGGGAAGCAGATTATGACACTGATGTTTTGAGTTTTTCGCTCAGTGACGGAAAGGCGCTGGACGGCGAGATCTACGTGAGCCTGGATTTTGCGCGAACCCACTGTCATACTTATGGGGCAACCTATACCGAAGAGGTCTGTCGATACATCGTGCACGGCATGCTTCACCTTCTGGGGTATGAAGACGATACCGTCAGAGGTGCGCGAACCATGCGCAGAAAAGAAGATCAGTATCTCCGCAGTGCAGGGGTTAGCGGTACCTGAACTGTTCGATGACGTTTGAATCCTTGCTACGTCGCAGGATCTGTCCACTGTGGACATCCCGGAAGACAATCTCTTTTGGCTGCGGGGTGACATCCATCAGGAACATGGCCCAGCCCCAAAAACTGTATCGTGCCTGGGACACGATATAGGGGTTTGAGATTATTTCCTTGATTGACTCTTCGGAGGTCAGTGCCTCCGGGACTTTTAGAATGTCGACGGGGTTGGCAAATTCGCGATCCTCTGGTACATCTTGAAGAAGGATTTCCGCGGCCTGCCCGGTAACGGTGGTACGGGTTGGCCTCGGGCCACTGATTCGCTTGAAGAAATAGTGGTCGCTGGAAATCTTGCCCGATCCGTACAGGAAGATCAGGATCAACAGGAACAGCGTCAGCATGGCAATCTCGAAGCCCTGCGTACCCGCAGTCAGCCCCCCGGCCATCTCTTCTACAAATACTGCGCCCACCAGGACGGGAATCTGGATCAGTGCGCCGACACGTGAAAGCAGCCCGGTCAGCAGCATGAATCCGCCCAGCAAGTGCGACATTGCAACGTAATGCAGCAGAACAGTGGACCGCAGCATAGCCGATGAATTGGCACCAACGAGGTCCATGAAGCTGTTTGCGTCCGCGATGAAGAGCATGCCACGGATAAGCAGGCCGAGTCCCAGATACATTCGCAGAAGATCAAAGGCGTGTGCACGGAAACGATACAGTCTGGCCAGCAGCTGTCGTAGATCGTTCGGCGAAGTCCCGATCAGTCGATCCAGGCTCCAGTCCCCCGATCCACAGATCACGACCAGGAGCAACATGAAGAGCACCAGCGAGGACAGTTCGAGCGACTGGTTTGCCGAAAACAAACTACCCAGGCTCAAAAAAACTGCCCCAAATAGAATGGGAACCTGGGAGAGTGCGGCGATACGTGTCCAGAATCCGGCTGTGATCAGCAGCCCGCCCACCATATGAAACCCGGCTACGAAGAGATGCACCCAGCTTTCGGAGAGCCACGCGGGTGCCCCTTCAGGCAGAAGGGCAACGAGCGTTGATGCGTCAAACAGAAAAAGAATCCCTCGCGCAAACAGGCCGATGCCCAGATAGATTCGAATCAGGTCAAAGGCAATTTCACGGTATTCGTCTAGCCACGCGTCAAATTTTTGGAGCATACTGAAAATTTTTTACCTTACGGGTGAAAATAACGATTTTGGGCCACGCGAACCCAAAATACCTATTCTGATCATCCTGAGGGCGCAACTTGAAGATCATTGCTTATTTTCCGGTTTCTGTTCGTGTACCTATGACTCGCCTGTTGCGCTGTCTGTCTGATAACTGCAATGCTGACAATTGATCGAAGATCGTGGTTGCTGAGGGTTCCATTGGGAATCCTCGTACTGGTGTTAGTGGCTCTGTGCTCTGAGCCGGCATGGGCTGCCCCCCAGGAGGCCGATCCCGAGTACAGGGCACTGCCTTTCATAAGCAGCCGTGTCCTCATGTGGGCGGTCGCCGAGCTGCATTTGATGTTTGCAGCGTTTGTGTTGGCAGTTCCCATTTTTGCACTCGTCATAGAGTACATCGGATACAAGACCGGGGACCGGCGCTATGACCAATTGGCGTACGATTTTACAAAGTTGCTTTCGGTGTCGTTCTCATTCACAGCAACCTTGGGTGCGCTGCTTACGTTTGGGCTGATTGTCTTTTATCCAGCGCTCACCCAATATCTGGTAAAGATATTCAGTTGGACCTTTTTGCCGTACGTTCTGCTGTTCTTTCTTGAAGCGTTTTTCCTCTACGCGTATTACTACGGCTGGGGGAAACTCCCTCCACGTCTCCACTTATTCCTGGGGGTGATGCTCAACATTGTGGGCACAGCGATCATGTTTATTGCCAACGCCTGGTTGACGTTCATGAACACGCCCAATGGGATTGACGAGATGGGCAACCTGACCAATCTCTGGGAGGCGATCAACAATTACATCTGGATGCCCATCAATATCCACCGGATTATTGCCAATGTAGCATTTGGTGGAGCTATCGGGGCTGCCTACGGTGCCTTCAAATTCTTGGGCGCGAAAACACTGGAAGCCCGTGCCCATTACGACTGGATGGGGTACATAGGCATTTTTGTGGCTATTTGTGCATTGCTGCCCCTCCCGTTTGCAGGTTACTGGTTGGGGGTGGAGATTTATGCGTACGACCAGAGCCTTGGAATCACGTTGATGGGAGGTACGTTTTCGTGGTTGTTTATCGTGCAGGCGGTACTGATTGGAAACCTGTTTCTGGCGGCCAACTACTATCTGTGGCTTAGTATGGCCCGAATACCGGGCGCAGAACGCTTCCGAGGGTTTATCAAGTACCTTCTGGGCATCATTACGCTTTGTTTTATCGTGTGGGCAACCCCGCATTCGCTTGTTGCGACGGTGGAAGAGGCCCGTGCGATGGGGGGGTCGCATCATCCCATACTGAATGTGCTGGGTGTGATGAGTGCGAAGAATACCGCGGTTAACCTGCTCATACTCACGACCTATGTCAGTTTCCTGCTCTATCGGCGTGCAAATAAGGAGGCGACTGTTTCGTGGGCCAAGACCGGGAACTGGATTCAATTCGGCATATTCGCAGCTGTAGTCATCTACGTCGTATTTCTTGGGGTATACGGGTACTTTGTGGACGCCCAAACGCGTATAGGACTGAGTCAACCGCAGGTGATGTCTGTGTTGTTTGCGATGGTTTCCGTGACGGTCATTGACATTTTCCTGTTCAAGAATGCGAAGTCCCGCGGAGAAATCGTGTGGGGAAAAATTTCGGCTCGATCGCAGTATGCCCTATTCTTCCTGGCGATCACGTTTACTTGGCTTATGGGTCTCATGGGCTATGTTCGCGCGGGTATGCGTCAGCATTGGCATGTGTATGGAGTAGTACGTGACACCTCCGTAGATGCGTTTACGCCGACACTGGGTTATGCTGGAGGTGTTGTGAGCGCGATTGTCATTGTATTCTTCCTGTTGATCGCGATTGTTTTCTTCCTGGCTGGACTTGCCGGTCGAAAGGATTGGGAACCTAAATCGGGATCGCGATGGAGTAAAGCGGAGGCATCCGCAACTGTAGATTCTTAATAAACCAACCGACCAGTAGGCAGTCCAGTGAAACAGGCCCTGAAAATATTTGGATTCACCATTGTGGTCAGCGTTTTTTATTGGTACGTCAGTTTGTGGGTACCGCAGAAGCGAACAGAGCCGCCTGAGGATATAGAGATTGGCGCCAATCTTACCACAGAGGAGATGATTCCCATTGGTGAGGAAATTGTAGCAGGCAAAGGGACCTGCCTGACCTGTCATACTATGGGAGACCATGGAACCGGGTTGCGTTTTCCGGATCTGGCCGGTATTGGTGCTATAGCTGGAGAACGTGTTGCGGGGCAAAGTGATGTTTACTATCTGGCAGAGTCAATGTATGATCCGAACGCGTACGTACTGGAAGGCTATGTGGCTGGAATGCCCAACGTTGCCCGTCCACCGATTGCACTTACTGATCAGGAGATACTCACCGTGATCGCCTACCTGCAATCTCTCGGCGGAACACCGACGGTTACGATGGATACGCAACTTGAATGGCAGGGCCAAGCGCCCGCATCTCAGGACGTTGCTCCGGCAGCGGTAGGGGGGAATCGGGACGCAGAAACACTGTTCGCGGCGTACCTGTGCAATACCTGTCATACCCTGGATGGTACGGTAGCTGCTGGTCCAACGCTTCAAGGCTTGGGTGGACGCATGTCCAGGGCGGAAATCTACGAATCTATTGTAGACCCAGATGCAACAGTTACCGAGGGCTTTGTTGCAGGGGTGATGACCGCCATGCTTGACGCCACCGGTTTTCATGAACAGGTGTCTGCTTCGGAACTGCAGGCATTGGTAGATTATCTAGCTTCGCTTTAGGCTGATTGAATTGATATTGTTTGCCCATGAATCTTTTTGTGCTTCTTGCGATAGCGGCGGCAATGGTTCTGGTCCAGTTCGTGGTGACACGCTGGGTCAAGCTTAACCTTCTAGCCTGGATGGGGATATGGTGGGTTGCGTTGTGGGCCGCGTTCTCGTACGGTATTAATCCACCGCTGCCGAATTCAATTATCGTGCTGTTCATGGCGATCATCACGATTGCGCTGGTTGCGTATCTGTCGGCGGATAACGAGGAGCTGAAGCAGGCCCAGGAATCGATCGTTCGTTTTATGGTAACCCGCCAGTATCGGGTTGCTTTGCTTATCGTAATGTTTTTGATTCCAGCAGCAGTGGCTGCCTGGACCTTTGCCAGTATGAACGAGGCGCCACAGCCACCTTCCAGTGGTCGTACGATACACCCGCCACCCCCGTCCTCAATTACCTTTCAGGGTACCTCGATCAATCTGACAACCGCCAATAACCCCATCCGTGAACTCCAGCATACGGATGAAGCAGCCTTTGCAGAGCATGTTGCCAATGGGCGGCGGATTTACTTTGAGAACTGTTTCTACTGTCACGGGGACAATATGGAGGGGGCCGGGATGTTTGCGCATGGGTACGACCCGCTTCCGGCAAACTTCAATGATGCTACGACGATTGCAATGCTGCAGGAGTCCTATCTATTCTGGCGCATTGCAAAAGGAGCTCCGGGACTACCGTCGGAATCAACACCATGGTCAAGCGCAATGCCGGCATGGGAAGATTTTCTTACGGAAGAGGAAATCTGGGAAGTGATCATATTTCTGTATGAATTCACTGGATTTGAGCCACGGGCGCAGGGTATGCCGCATTAACCGATGACGAGAATGCGAATTTTGCTGACGCTATTGCTAGTGTATATCGCTTACCCTGCGGTTGCACAGCAGGAAAACGATCTTGGCACCGAGGCGCAACGCGCTGAGGGCAAAGAAGTCTATGATATCAAATGTGCACACTGTCACGGCTATGAGGGAGATGCCAGTGCCGTGGCGACGCCTTACCTGCGCCCGACGCCCCGGGATTTTACTTCAGGCAATTATAAATTCCGTTCAACAGCGAGCGGCGAGCTTCCCACTACAGAAGATATAAAGCGGAGTATTCGCCTCGGGATGCCGTACACGAGTATGCCCGCCTGGGAAGGGATCCTCTCAGAGACGGAAATCACCGACCTGGCCTACTATCTCAAGACGTTTGAACCTGCTTTCGACGGGCCGTATGGCAATCCTACGGTGGTAGAGATCCCGCGTGCGCCCTCCTACTCAGCGGACCCGGATCACTTGGCACGTGGGCAAGAGATTTTTGCAGCCAATCAATGTGCAGACTGTCATGGCGAGAACGGTCGCGGAAATGGCGAAAGTGCCCCAGAACTCATGGATGACTGGGGAGACCCGATTCGCGCGGCCGACATGACCAAGCGCTGGACATTCAGAGCCGGTGCTACACGTGAGGATATATATCGGACCTTCATGACCGGTCTGAATGGTACGCCGATGCCTTCGTATGAGCAGACGATTGACGCGGAGGATCGATGGGCATTGGTAGATTATGTATGGTCGCTGTCGAGAGATACGCCGGATTATGGTACGACGGTTACGGTGCAGGGGCGATCGGGTGAGCTTGTGCTAAGCGAAGGTCTTTTTGAAGCAGCACCGCAAGTGTACTTTCCGATCGTAGGGCAGATAACTGAGCCCGGGCGTGCTTTCTATCCTGGCGTCAATGGTATTAGTGTAAAGGCGGTTTACAACAATTCGGAGATTGCGATCCAGCTACAGTGGCACGATATGACCGCAGAAACCGATGGTATGAATAACCCATTGATTGAAATGCCAATGTTTGATCCGGCACAGCCGGATACAACAATGGATGGGTGGTCGGACGCAGTGGCGATACTCCTGCCATCCCGCACGCCAGAGGGGTTGGAGCGCCCGTACTTCATGTTTGGTGACAGCAGGTTTCCGATGAGTATCTGGTACACAGATCTTGCTACGGACTCAGCTGCGGTATTAATAGGGCAGGGGTCGGGAAGGATCGCTGATAACGGGATCGCTCTGGAAAGATCTGCCAGCTACGAGGATGGGGTTTGGACGGTCCAGTTCAAGGGGCCCCGTAACCAGGGAGAATTGACGATGCCGGAAGCGACTTTTGTTCCGATTTCGTTTACGATATGGGACGGGTTTAACGGGGAGCGAGGCAATAAGCGCGGGCTTTCGGCGTGGTATCATTTGTATCTGGAACCAATGGAGACACAATCTGCGGTGCTCCCTATGGCAAAGTGGTTCCTGATTGTATTGGGAGCAGAGCTGTTGATTGTGGGCCTGGTGAATTTACGGGCGCGTCGCAGGAAAACCGCTTAACCAGTGGACAGGAAGACGTACATACCGTCACTCGTATCGTGGAATCTGACCAAAAAATGCAACTTACAGTGTCCACACTGCTATCTGTCTGCCGGACGCGCGGCTGATCGGGAGTTGACCACCGATGAGTGCCTTGCATTGCTTGAAGAAATGCGGACTCTCGGTACTGAAATGCTCATCCTGACGGGCGGCGAACCACTCCTGAGGAGAGATATCTACCAACTTGCAGAGACTGCGAGTGCTATGGGCATGTGGGTTGTGATGGGTACCAACGGCGTACTTGTGACGCGTGCTGTTGCCCGCAAAATGGTTGAGTGTGGTGTCAAAGGAGTCGGGATCAGTATTGATTCTGCCGACCCCGAACGCCACAATGCATTCAGGGGGGGACGCAATGCGTGGCAGCACTCGGTACGCGCGCTACAGATCTGCCGGGAAGAGGGGCTGGAAGTGCTCGTGCAGACTACGGTCATGGAAGAAAATTACGACGAGATTCCCGCGCTCCTGGATTTTGCAAGGGATCACGGAGCGTGGTCGTTCAATCTGTATTTTCTGGTGCAGACCGGACGGGGGCAGGGGATGACCGATCTTTCGGCCGCGGCGACAGAAGCCATGCTAACGCGACTGGTAGATCTACAGGAAGACTATCGCCCCATGTTGGTACGCAGCAAGTGTGCGCCCCAATTCAAGCAGATTGCCTATGCTATGGGTCGCGGAGGACTCGAAAGTGGCGGATGCATGGCGGCAACAGAATATTGCAGAATTACACCGGAGGGAAATGTCACGCCCTGTCCCTATATGGATGTGGTAGCTGGAAGTGTGCTGGAGGAGTCTTTCACGACAATCTGGGATTCCTCCGCTGTTTTTGCAGAACTCAGGGACACCGCAAACCTGAAAGGGCGCTGCGGTGCATGTGAGTTCAAGGATCTATGCGGCGGTTGTCGGTGCCGGGCCTTTGCTGCCGCGGGGGATTACTTGGCAGAAGACCCTGGCTGTGCCTATCAGCCCACGGGCACAGCTCTGCCGGAGGCGGTACTGTGTTGGGATCAGGCCGCTCAGGACCGTCTTATGCGGATTCCAATTTCGTTCATTCGCAACAAGACTCGGAAAGGCGTTGAAGCGTACGCTCGCAACAAGGGCGTATCAAGCATTACCACTGAGGTCATGAATGGCGCACTCAGCGGTATGCAGCGGACCAAGGCATTTGGCGCAGCGCCTGCCTTTTCAAGAAAACCTACACACCTCGTTTAGACTATGCCATTCTATATTACGCAGGAGTGTACGGCATGTGGTGATTGTGTAGATATGTGTCCAATTGAGGCTATTAGGGTTGACGATCCTATTTACGTGATTGAACCCGAGTGTACAGATTTTATGGAGTGCTTGGCCTTCTGTGAGGTTGATGCTGTTCAGCCGATTCCAGAAATGAGTGAAGAGTCTGCCTCAACCGTTACGCTTGCGGCCAATGGTTGAAAACGAGATTCAATATCTCCCCTGGCAGCAGTTTCGTCAGATGGTCCCGCCAATCCTCGGATTGGAGGTCAGGCGACTTTCCCGACACATTGCAGACGCGGATCCGTCCTCGGATACACGTAACCAATTGGTTAAAACACGGTTTGAACTCAGGCGGTTCATTGCCTGTGTAGAGAAGGCAGATGAAGAAGAGAGAGGTTCGTGTGGAGCTTTTCTGGATGCTGCGTTACTAAACGTTGCTGCTATCGGTGACCGCCCGGAAATGGATTATGTGATTGACAGACTTCGTTATGTGCGTGATCGAATCCCTTATGTTTATTGAACCGCGGTATACGCGTTAAAGCTCATGTACAAGAAGATTTTCGTACCGGTTGACAATTCTGAGCATTCGCTCAGTGCTGTTGATTTGGCGGTAACCCTTGCCGAACAGTTTGATTCGACGGTTGTAGCGAGTCATGCATACGCAGCACGTATGCATGACTATCGATTCAAGCAAATGGAATACACGCTTCCAGAGGAGTACCTGATTGAGGAAGCGATGGAGAAGCAACGCAAGATTCACGACACGTTGATCACAATGGGACTCGAGCTCATCAGTGATTCCTATCTGGTTGTGGCAGAAGAGCGTTGTAAAGCCGCCGGCGTGCCGTTTGAACCGAAGATGTATGACGGTAAGAACTGGAAGGTGATTGCTAAGGACATTGACGAGAGTGACTACGACCTCGTGATCATGGGTGCACTGGGTTTGGGGGCCGTCAAGGACAGCACCATTGGGAGTGTATGTGAGCGTGTCACACGTCGGGTACGCAAAGACACTTTGGTGATCAAGAATCTTGATCCGGGGACGGTCAGCGTTGACGGAAAGCCCGAGGGCAATATTGTCGTCGGAATTGACGGCAGTCCAGAGTCTTTCGCTGGTCTGCGTACTGCTATTGAGCTTGGTCAGAAGACGGGACGTCAGGTTGAAGCGGTATCGGTATACGATCCCTACCTGCACTATGCAATGTTCAACAGCATTGTTAATGTGCTGACGGAAAAGGCATCAAAAGTCTTCAGGTTCAAGGAGCAGGAGCAGTTACACGAAGAGGTTATTGACACCGGACTGGCCAAGATATATCAGTCTCATCTGGATATTGCCAGGCGGATTGCGGATGAGGCAGAGGTAGATCTAAAAATCACGTTACTTGACGGCAAGGCGTTCGAGAAGATGCTGCAGTACGTCAGGCGTGAAGAGCCGTGGCTGTTGGTTCTGGGACGTATCGGGGTGCATAGTGACGAGGATATGGACATAGGGAGCAACACGGAGAACCTTCTTCGTCAAGCGCCATGTAATATCTTGCTGTCCAGTCAGCGGTTTGTGCCGCCTGTGGACGTAAGTGCTGAAGAGTCCATGCTATGGACGGAGCCTGCTACCCTCCTACTGAATACTGCTCCCGACTTCGCACGTGGAATCGCACGTACAACAATTCATCGGTGGGCCATGGAGCGTGGACACTCCGTGATTACCCGCAAGATAGTTGAACAGGCTATGGGTAATATCCTGCCGCGCTCGTCCATGATCAAGATGGGCATTATTGCAGAGGATACCGCAGCCAAGGAAATAGTGAACGGGGAGTCTGTAACATGGATTTGCAGTCAGTGTGGATATTCAGCGCGCGATTTTGAACCCGTACGATGCGCCGTGTGCGGCAGCCCCGCGGCGGCATTCCAGAAGCTGGACAAGGATGCGATTGCGCAATTGGCCAAACTGGAAGGTGGTTCACGGGAGCAAGGAACCTTTGATGACGTCCGCCTGAAATGGACTAAGGAAGCGTTGAAAGAAATTCGTTCTGTTCCTGATGGTTATCAGATGCGCCGGGCCAAAGCCCAGATTGAAAAACGGGCACGCGTACAGCGTGTACCTACGATCACGCTCGGTATGGTGCGCGCGGTGTTGACCGGTAATGCTGAAGAACTGCAGAACCTCACACCAGGTGGGCATTTGAAGACGGTTGGTGAGCATGCTGATGGCTCACGTGAAGCCCCAACAAGGAAGGCCGCAGAGGATCTGATACAGGATGGAGAGTTTTTATGGGCAAAAAATGCTCGAGCGCGGCTCAGCCGGGTCCCTGAGGGCTTCATGCGTACGCGCACGAAGGAGCGAATAGAAGCGGTAGCACGTACTTCCAAGACGAACCTGATCACGCTGGCAATCACCGAAGAAGGAATCAGGGATGGAATAAAGCTAATGGAGGAAATGATCCAGGAACAGGCGAAAGCTGATTCGGATAACTGAAAACCTATCACGATATAGCGTCCGACGGGGGATCTGATGTATTGGGACAAGTTGCCCAGCAGCACGATCGGCTAAAGGAGCGTCTGGCGCAGATCGGGAATGTTTTCGCGGTGATGAGCGGAAAAGGAGGGGTTGGAAAAAGCACTGTGACGGCCTGTCTGGCGGATGGTCTGGCCAGGCTGGGCGCGCGTACTGGCGTATTGGATGCAGATCTGAATGGACCCTGCATGGCTCGCATGATGGGAGTAAAAGACCATAAGCCGTCGCCGCAAAATGGCGCAATGATCGCTGCTCGCAACGCGTATGGTGTGCCGGTCATGTCCATGGATATGTTTTTGCCGGAGGACGAAACCCCGCTCGTGTGGGAAGCATCATCCCAGCAAGGCGCCTATACCTGGCGCTCAATGGTTGAGATGAGTGCACTTCGGGAACTGCTCTCAGACACGGATTGGGGTGATCTGGATGTGTTGCTGATAGATTTGCCTCCTGGAGCCGAACGGCTTCAGAACTTAGCGGACCTATTACCGGATCTGACGGGTGCAATTGTAGTTTCTACGGCATCACAGACAGCGATGACGGTTGTGTCCCGTTCGATTTTGATGGCATTGAATGTTGCGGATGTCAGGATTACCGGTGTGGTTGAGAACATGAGTACAATGATTTGTTCGGAGTGTGGATGTACGGAGAAAATGTTTATCGGGGCCGAGACGGTGGAGGAACTGGCCGAGCGGCATGGTGTCCCCTATTTGGGGGCTATTCCATTCAATATTACGCTTGCCGATTTTTTGGAGACGGGCAGATCTTACATTGAGGAGCATGCGGTGCATCCAGCAGCCCATGCGATTCTGGATGTTGCCAAACGTGTACATTTCTGGCTTAATAATCAATCAAAGTGAAATTTTTGTGTGTTCCCTGCGACCAGCCGATGGCTCTGAAGTCTACGCATGGTCCATTTGACGGCTCAATGTCCATCATATATGAATGTCCGACCTGCACGATGCAGACAGCGATGCTGACCAACAGGGCCGAGACCCAGATGGTTCGCTCACTGGGTGTCAGGATCGGTGGACGGACTACACCAGAAGAACCCATGGAAACCCTCCGATCAAATCTCTCATCAGGCGGGAAAGAGTCAAAGGGACAACCTCCTTCTTCAAGTGGTAAATGTCCTTTTACGGGGATGGTCAATGACGCGATTGGGGCCGCAGAGCCTGAACCAAAAAAGCCTGTTTGGACCGCGGGAGCGCTGGCTCGTATTGAAGCAATCCCCCCCTACATCCAGCCCATGGTCAAGCAAAATGTCGAGAGTTTTGCCCGCGAGCAAGGCTGTTCAGAGATTGATGAGGATGTGATGGATGCAGTGAGGGGGACTCTAGGTATGTAGTTGGGTACAGGCGGGAGTAGACTACGGATATTACGGTCCAACCCAATCGTTGAATCCGCAATAATACAGATACAGTGATTGGCGGGTAAGGAATGGCACGTTGGGAAGCGTGAATATTTTACTAGTCAATGCGTATTCGGCGTAGCACTATGATCGTTAGGGCGGTATCCATCTTTGATTTTGTGCCCAAAAAGCAAACTTTTCGATCCTTACTTGGAGGAGATAGCCGAGAGCATCGAGGTTTCTGTATTACTTCTTGCCGGGGACCTGGCAGGAACAACGATTCACCCGAAGTATTGTGGGTGCAGGCGACTTGCGTCAAGTACCAATTACGTCCCTTATTGGAACCTTATTTTGCCCCCGGATGTTGCAAAAACACCACGTCGATTTGACCCCATGAGCACGCTCCCTGCCATACCAAAGGACAAGGTATTGATTCCATTCGAGTTCACGATCAAAGAGTTCGTGGGGGCGTCCTGTAAGGCGCCCGTCAAGTCAGAACTCCCAGAGCTTATCTCGGCTCTCGAGAACAGACTCCGTGATCAGTGCCGACCGCGGTTGTATGCTTGAGCACACAAGTACTACCCCGAGGCAGCGGTTGTGGACACGCGTGCTGAATGGCGATCCACTAAGTCTGGACGACTTAGATGACCGGGGGATGGCTCTGGAGCAATTATGGCAAAGGGCAAAGGGCATCAAGGACCCGCGCCTGCCTTCAGGTTTGCCGACATCCTTGATGATTGGGCTAATTCCCAAACATGTGAATCAAGTACATAATTGCGCACAGTGGTCCCCTCCAATATAATTCCCCTAGATTCACAAATTGTTTAATGGATTGGTACGCTAAGGCACTGAATGAGCTTACAAACAAGCCCAGGGCTCACGAATCTGAGGTTTGTACCCACTTAATTACTCCCTTGCTCATGGAAGTATTGGGATTTTCCATCAGCGAGATTGATATGGAGCGCCAAGAGGGTCGTCGGCCTGACTATGTGTGCACACGGTCAGGCTCGCGTTATGCGAATGTGATAGTAGAAGCCAAAAGACTGAACACGGATCTTTGCAGGCGTACGACACAGAATTTCGCGTCCAGTCCGGTAGGTCAGCTCCGGCGATATTTAAATACTTTCCCGGCCGCAGACGAAGGTACATGGGGCGTAGTAACCAACGGGACACAATGGATGATTCTACGGAGAACCGGGGGGCGTGTACCTACAACGGCCATTGGTGAGCCAGTGGAAGCTCGTTCACTGGCTCGGATTACTGAGTTGCTATCTCCTTTGCGCGAACGTACCAAGTCAAGTAGTAAAGTCCAGGAAGCCCCCGCTCCTAACGATTGGTTTTCCGTCGCTGCTTACTGTGAATCTCCGCGCCAGTTTTTGCAGAGTATAGCCCCGAGCGCTGAGATACAAACGGGGTGGAATAGTGCATCCTTCGCACATGTCGGAGAATATACTCCTCTGAACGGTCAAATATTCCCCGAGCCCATCTATCTGGCGTGCCTGTCAATTGATTTCCCCGACGGGAGACTGTCTGCACACGACATAGCGGAGGAGCTTCTGATGTTGCCCAATGGGGATGGGCGCGTGGCCGGTATTGCGTATACAGCCTCCCGGTCTGATGGCAATCGCTACGTACGTGCGTTTCTGCGGGAAGATGGGAAATTGCATGCCACAGCCCTTGTGGACGCCCAGCTCCCCGGGTCTCGGGCGACCCGCCAAGTCCGTTTGCTGGCAAAGGCTTTTGAAAACCCTAACGTCAGCAATGTGATAACAGCCTTTTCTGCCGAATCACTACAGCGGCAGTTTCACGAGGAGATCAGTGCTTGGTTCTTGGATACCGCAGGGAGGCGCAGTGAGCTACGACACCTTATTCGGATTCTCTTTGTCTGGCTTCTGCAGGAGCGGGGGGTAGTCCCTGATGACACCTTGTGGCAGGCTGAAATAAATTGGCGCGAACTGCCAGAGGGCTCCATTCATGACCACATCTTGTGGTTGTTTGAAAAGATTCTGCCCAAACCAATGGATGCCCGCTCACCTTCGACCTCTAACTGGCGCGCTAAACTGATCCTGACCGTTCCATTCCTGAATGGATCACTATTTACAGAGCTCAAAGCAGAAGATCAGCCCGAACCCCTGGCCAATGCACAGTATGTTGACCTTGAACAAGGATTGTTTTCCATACTCGGACGCTATGACTGGACCCTTAGTGAGCGTACCGGATACGCCACAGAATCCGCCATAGATGCCTCAATGCTGGGCGATCTCTTTGAGAGGCTTATTTTGGTAACAGATGGCCCCCGCATTGAGCCGGATGACCACATCAAGATGCCCGGGGGAACTTATTACACCCCCCAGGACATTGCCGACGAGATGGTCGCAGACGCGCTATCTGGATGGACAGAGCGTAAAGTGGGGGGCGATGTATCCCTCCACGATTTGTTCCATCCTGCCCCTCGGTCCCGCGAGTGGGAAAATCTGACTGGCCGCCAGTTGCTGGCGATTTTGAAGGCACTTGAGGGTGCTAATATCCTGGATCCGTGCTGCGGAAGCGGTGTGTTCACCGTTGCTGCTTTACAAGGCTTGTGGCGCGCACGCAAGCGACTACTATTAACCTTACGTACCAGTGGCGATCTCACGGAACGTACTAATTCGCTTGATGACATTATTGAGCACAACCTGTTTGCCACTGATATTCATCCATTAGCAGTGCTCATCACCAGGCTCCGCATTTTCATTGCACTAGTAGATATCCGGGGGCACGAATTAAAGCCGCTGCCCAACCTGGATACCCGGATTGTTGCGGCCAATACCCTTTGTGTAAATTTAGGAGGCCAACTATCCATTGAGGATCCGGGCATCAAGGGGCTCATCGGAGATCTTGGCGCAGTTCGCGAAGCATGGACTACCGCCTATAGACCAGAGGATAAGAAGACGGTTTTGAATTTGGATGGAGAAATTCGAGCCAAAATTCACAATAAGTCCGATTGGGGATCAGACGACGAATCTGAGTGGCTTGCGGTTGATCTGTTGTATCCTGCGGCTCCACCCGCCAACATGGATATTCGCCTACTATTCCCTAAGCCGGATGGCTGGGATATCGTCATTGGCAACCCGCCTTATCAGCAACCTGACTTGGCTGACACCTTCCGCGGCAAACGCCTGAGCTACATTGGGGCTAAAACTAATCTATACCTCATGTTTATGGAGGCTGCATTGAACGTCGCACGCAGGGGAGGCGTCGTGACTTTAATTGTCCCCCACTCGATTATATTCCAGCGTTCAGCCAAGGCCTATGAACGGGTTCGTAACCGAATTGAGCACCTATCTGAACGAGTGGATATTCGCACGTACGACAACCGACCGCAGCCTGTTTTCCCTCAGTTACCATGGCTGAAAGCGGGTAGTGATAAGACGAATCGCCAGAGGGTAACGATTGTCCGCATTCTATTATCCGGGCCTGACGGCAATTCCGAACAATGTGCCATCTACAGTAGAGGCCTCTTGAGATTATCATCAAAAGACCGCCTCCGCGTTCTCCGAAGTCGTTTATCTCCCCAACTTCAGCCCCGAACTCCAGGTCAGTGGACTCAGGCACCGACTCGCGATTTGGCGCTATTGCTCAAACTCATGCGGGAGGAGAAGCCAATGATAACATCTGGGCGGCGTGTCACGATTTCAAAGTCTGCCATGTACTTCATTACGTGCCTGCCAGCGGAACGCCTCGCTAACCCAAGTAGGAAGCAATTTTTCCTTGCGAGGGATGAGTTCTACTGGGCTTGGATTGGGCTTTACAATTCCCATCTCTTCCATGCGTATTGGCTGATGATGGGAAACCATATGGACCTTACGTCCAACACATACGCGTCAGTGCGTTCACCAGAAGGCTGGAACGACAAAGCGCTGCTAGCCAAGACGACCTCAATTGCGAAGATGCTTACCAGCCCAGCAATGATTGGGAAATGCCGCAAAGTGTACAGGGGTAAAGGTGGCAAGGAGTTTCCCAACTGCGACTTTCACGACCATCCAGAAGGGGAGGCACTCATTGAGAAGCTGGATCGGCTCCTGCTCCAGGCGTACGGACTGCCGGAGGATCCGTTGCTCTCCCAGATGCATACCATTCGGACCGGGAGCGCACATCAGTTACAGAAAAGCGCACCCTCTTACAATCAACAGTGCGGGGGTGCAAGCTTCTGCGACTTAATTGGCTTTTCTATCACCGAAGTTTGGTCGTGTGACCAGCGCATCAAAGATATTCAGAACGACGTCAACATTTACAGCATTCCCGAAGGCTCTGTACGCGCTACCTTTTGAATCAGGAAGATTCGGCAACATCCCCATGCTTTGCAGACGACTGCACTCCCGTGGTGTCATATAACGCTTCTGCCATGCTATTATTGGCACCTGGCTAGTAGTCATTGCAATGAGAGAGGGGGCAGTTTCGGTTCTTCTCACGCGAATGCCACTTGCTCGAAACTGGAGCAGGTGCTTCCAGATGTTCCGCTCACTATCCTTGCAATTCCATTCAAGTTTCTGAAAGCTGGGCGGGAATACCCGAACCTTGTTAAGCCAGCCATCGATCAACTCTTGGTAGCGGGTGTAAAAAGCACGGTTCTTTTGGATGAAGTTAATCTTCCACCGAGGAAAAGTATCCCGCTTTGTCCGGGCATACCCAGGAAGAGCTTCTGCGACATTCCCAGGAGACAAGTTCTTGAGTGGTTGCCCAAAAGCTCCCCTGAATGCCCCCAACTTGGTATAACCCCTTCTGTAGGGAGTCAGACCATCTACTGGATAGTTTGCCCCAAACTCCATGGCCCAGATTGGAAAAGAGGGAAAGTCCTCGTCTGGAGGGAAAGCCGAAATAAACTCCTGCCAGGTTTCAAGATAATTGATGTGGTCTTTGTTCAGAACTAGGGCATCTTTGGGGGAGTCATCTAGAACCGTGCGGATCGATAAATCAGGCATTTTATCCGTAAGAGGCCACCTGAATCCTTTCAAGCCTTGTCGGTCACCCACAATGAAGGTGCGTTCCCGCTTCTGCGGAATGCCGAACATGTGGGGGGACAGCTTTTCAAAACTGATATTGTAGTCCACACGAAGTTGGTCGCAGATAGTATCCCACGTTTTACCGTTATTGTGTCTAACAAGGTTGGGGACATTCTCAATAATAAAATAACGGGGCCCCTTGGCCTCCAGGATTCTGACAACATAACTGAACAGGTCGCCCCATTGCGGGCATTTCAGCCCTTTTTGATCGCCTGCTTTGGAGAAGGGCTGGCAGGGGAATCCGGCACATAGAACATCATGATCAGGTATTGCGGAAGGCCTGATCTTCCTGATATCCCCCCATGGGGGGATCCCGAAATTCTTTTCGTATAGGCTCGAGAGTTTGGGGTCAACTTCTGACGCAAAAACACATTGCCCTCCCCGTTGTCTGAGTGCTTGGTGAAATCCACCAAGGCCTGCAAACAAGTCAATAAATTTGATCGCCATATTACTCCTGCTTAAGAGCTTCTATTCTCGGGGTCAACCACTTGTTCAGATCTGAGCCAAGTTTAGGTGGAACTTGGCTGCCGACTCTGTCAAGAGGAGCAATAAGCCTTAGACGGTCAAGTAGGATACCATCTACGCGATTAGCAATGCGCCGAAACTCCCTCTTTGTTGACAGGACGTAAGGGATTGCTAACCCGCGAGTAGGAGTGAATAGAAACTTGATGAGGTCCCCCCAATACTCAAGATCCGGAGTCTTGATCTTGGATTTCCAATTCCGACCGGAAGCGCATTGAAAAAAATATAGGGGGTGCCCTCCTCGGCCATCCGAAAATGGTTTATCAACTACTAAGTCCAAGCCGCCATCTTTGCCATCCTCCTCGATCCATTCTTCAATATCACTTGCAACGGGTTCCTCGATGTGTGACGACACCTCTTCAACCAGTTCTCGCACATTGCTGGAATTTGTTGAGGGCTAGCCGGTTTTATGCGTCCGCCAACCTCTCGCAGCCATAGAACATTCGGTGAGTCTCTCAAACAACTCCCCCTGCTCCTTAGAGGAAGTGTCCCTACAGGAGCACCAATCCCTGAGAGCCAGTGTAAGACAAAACGAGTAGGCAGGAAATTCCTTCCAATGGCCTTCTGGGGTTACTCCGTCTGAATCTATGCGCAGCGCGCGGATTCCGCCATGCCTCACCCGATACTTGATGTCACTCCATAGGTTAGTAATGAAATGCCAGGCAAAGTCGTCGTTTCTGTAGACTTGCTCCTCAATGAGCCTGTCAACAACATCGCTCTTGGAAATACGCGTTTGAGTAAGAAGTACAGAACCTTCGATCCAGTCAGCCACAACATCAACACGGCAATTGTGTTGCTTCACGGAAGGCCGAAGCCCCTTTGAAGGAATGCGGAGCATCAAGCAGAGCCGTTAATAATCTTGTCTTTTAGGTCCGGAAACAACTCGATCAATCGAATCGCTCCTTGCCCAAAGCGATCTACGGCTTCGCGTAACTTGCGAGAATTCTTGTACAGGTGAGCTACACGCAAAGCATCCTCAACTTCAATGGCCGCTTGGTCGACATGACCCACAACGTCAATCTCCTCGGTTCCGGCTAAACGCTCGGCGACTTCAAAAAGGGGCTTGGGGACTCGCTCAAGATATTCCACGGCTTTCTCGTTGTTGAGGATCCTCCCAAACGTATCCGTTTGTCGCGAGTCCCCGAACAATGGGTCGTGCTCTCCCGCGCCAAAAAGCCAGCGCGCATAATATCCCAGCTTACTGGAATGCGACAATGGGACCGGCCGAAGCTGTTCGCTAGGTTGTACAGTTAGATCAATCCCGAGATATTTCTGTGTGCCGGTAGATCGAATAGACAAATACATGACACTGAAGCGTTCCTCCACGTCTTTCAGGGATACTTCCTCTACTTCCTCTTCGATCTGGCGCAGTAAGCGACAGGCAATATAATGTCGGCGAACCGTCGGTGTCTTGCTTCCGATACGGCGCATGACTTCTTCGTAAGAAAGCCCCTCTTCTTCAATCAGGTGTGTAATATAGGAGGCCTTCTCTGCGGGAGCCCATTGCTTGATTCCAGTCACATGACGGAATCCCAGATATGATTGAACTTCCCTGCGATTATTCACCTTTATGCACGGAACGGATAGCAATTTTCCAATCTTCTCCGGTGTAGCCGATACCGCAATCTCTTTCCACTTGGGGGAGTATGGCTCTCCGTCTTTCGCTTGGTGGAGTAACTGTAATGCCGCCAGACGCCGGTTACCTTCCAACACAGTGAACGGGCCATCCTTGTCGTCAAGGACTACAAGAGCTTCCTGGGGCCAGAAACCGTTTTCAATGAATGAAATAGCCAACTCATCAAGAGTCCAACTACTCATCTTGGCCAGGATTTCTTTCTGGCCCGGATTCGTACTGATAAAATGCCGCCCGAGTCTGGGATTATTCGCATCAAGTCGAAGACACGAGACTTTGATCGGTTCGATGCGGTTGGTGGGCATTATCGTCTGGTGAAGTGATAGAGCAGGTAAACCAAACAATCTAGGGTGCACGCAAACTGCACCCGGTTTGCCTAAATATAACGTCAGAGCATTGAACTATAACAGCACGGGAGGGCAAAAGGCTGTAATCATGCCTGGCGCCGCGTATGAGCGGGTTACCGCATCTGGGACCACTTGCTCTCTATCGCACTGACTACGCCTTCAAAGAAACGCCCTGCACTCAGACGTCCCCGCAGCAACGCGAAATTCTCATCCGACACCGCCGGTAAATCTTCGCGCGTGCATTGCCGGACAATCTCGCCCTCGTATTCAGACAACTTAAAAATGGACAGACACTGCACATCTGGCACATGGTGCTGGTTGTGGTCGTAGGACAGGTCCCTGTACAGATTTATCGTGGCGTCGGTGATCTTCTCCATACGCAGCCCGGACGATGCACAGGCGCTGGGGGGTAAGAGCCAGCTTTATCTATGCTCTGACGTAACCTCGAATTCGCCGAGGACGTCGTCCGGGTAGCCCTTCCCCCCGGCGTTACACAGGTCGCGCTCAAATGTGGACAATATTGCTCCGGCCTCCGAAACCTCAGATAGCGCGTATTTTGGCATTGTAGTCAGCCCCCTCTCGAGCTTTCCCGCAACATCCTCAATACGCCAGGGATCGGGGGCGTTTTGGGGGCTACCCCTCACCACAAGGACCTTCTCGCTCTTGACGTGCACGGCTATCTGCACGGCATACTCTACTTGCCCAACACCAGCACAACGACGCAGCGCGTCGGCCCAGTAGATTGCGTACGCAAGCGCCCAGACAGCGGGATCCGCACAAATCGGCCTTGTCTTCGCATCCGTAATTACTGACACCAAGCCGAACTCCACAAGGCCATCGCAGTGGAGTTCGATGTAGTCGTACAGATCCATATTGATGGGGGGCAGGTGCTCGTATCGCGAGCGAGTTCGTGCTGCGCGAAGCTTAGGTGTCCACCCCAGATCACGAATCCTCTGAGGAAGGTCGCTTGTTCCATCAACGGGCTGCACGTCCCTGCCTGGAATTTGGCGCTTGACCGTAAACGTAGGGGGGACTATCTCTTTAACGAGACGATTCTGCGACTGAAATATCCTTTGGAGACGGAGGTCGTCTCCAACAGGCACGGCCGTAATACGTATTCCATAAGTACGCTCCGGTGCACTGATTCGCTCGAATTCATGCTCGAACCTTTTCTCGCGCTCTTGCAGCTTCTTATCTAGCCGTTCGAGCCCCCGTGCCACATTCAGCGTCATGTCTTGTATCTCTCGCATTGTCATTTCCTCGCTTCGGTCCCATCGGCGGATGGGACATATTTTCGTTCCCAGGATGCGATGTGGCGCTAACCGTGACCTGCCAGGGACCCTGAATACGACGACCCCAGTCTCCTCGCTGCCCTTTTGCACTGCGAAAATCTCGCACGCCGGCAGTTCACTAGCTCTTCCTAGTCACGGAGAGCCCCCTACTATACCAGGAATTGGACAGATCTTCTTGGCCACGGCAGGCTTTGCTTTTCCATCCTCCTCAATGCCGAGGACGAGTAAACCACCGTATGCGTTGGCAAAAGCGACCACCTCCTTGAGAATCTTGTTTTTGGCGTGGCTGCCGATCCTCTTCTGACCAGACATCCATGGATCTTGCTTGCCCGTCCCTTTCGCAGGCAGTTCCTTCTTGAATTCCATCTGCTCCCCCTCGGGGACGCCCGAAGCCACCAGCGACTCAATATCAGCGTGGGTGATATCCCTGATGGGCTTAGATAATATGTCGGTCATTTCTCGAAAGTCTACTCCGTTGTAGGAAGTGTTGGCGCCCCTTGTATATTGCAGGGGGCATTGTACGATTGTTATGCCCACGTGATCATACGATTGATATGCTTAGCAGCTTCCGATCGGACATATCTTTGATATATTTTTGTCGCCTCTCCCTAGGTAAGTAGCCCAAACGGAGGGCGGGACACCTCGCCTCCATGCCGAGGATTCTGTTTGCGGAGAGAGTAGGATTCGAACCTACGGAACCTTTCGGCCCGCTTCCTTAGCAGGGAAGCGCAATCAACCACTCTGCCATCTCTCCATCTTGTGCCGAGAGCGGGAGTCGAACCCGCAAGCCCAATGGCGTCGGGGCTTAAACCCGATGTGTTTTCCAGTTTCACCATCCCGGCTAGTCGTGCCACAGGAGGGAGTCGAACCCCCACGGCCTAAGCCACTGGTTCCTAAGACCAGTGTGTCTACTAGTTTCACCACTTTGGCATTTGAGCGGAAGGCGAGGATCGAACTCGCAACATTCAGATTGGAAGGCTGACACTCTACCAATTGAGTTACTCCCGCTGGTGGATTGGGGCGCATTTGAACCTCCAAAGGACTAAGCCAGGACATTTGCAGTCTGCCCCGTTGACCACTTGGGTACCTACCCTAAAAACGCAGAGAATAGACTGGTACTCACGACATCCTGCCTCCCTGCGTAAGCGCTAGCGGTAGGAGTCGAACCTACATCCTCCGGTTTTGGAGACCAGTGCCCTGCCATTTGGGCCTCACTAGCAAAATTTGATAGCACCTTCGTCAATAGGGTGTCGAACCCTAAGCCCCTAGCAGACCGCCCCTGCTTGACGAAAGCACTATCGCGAGGATGCTATCCCCCGCATCGGTGCACCACCAGCGTCGGAATGGATGGAATCGAACCACCGCTGCCAGGGCTTCAACCAAGTGCTCTACCAATTGAGCTACATCCCGATAATATGTGTGGAATTGGTGAGACTCGAACTCACGACATCTAGCTTGCAAAGCCAGTGCTCTACCAACTGAGCGACAACCCCAAATTGCAGGAAACTTAAACGGGCTTTCCTGCTATGCCCGGTGTCGTGATGCCCCAAGCTTCGCAAGCCTCTACCTGTCCAGGCAGCATGAATACCGGCAGACACCCAGCCAGTAATGCAAGCATCGCGGAGGGAGAGGGATTCGAACCCTCGGTACCTTGCGGCACGCTGGTTTTCAAGACCAGTGCATTCAACCACTCTGCCACCCCTCCGCGAGACAATACACACTGCATCTGCGCGGGACGTAGTAAGCATCTGCCAAAACGGGTGGTTTCTGGATCAAAGCGACAGCAACACTCTATAGATCTAACGTCCCCTTAGCTTCTCGAGTACGTCATTGCCGCTATCGGAAAGTGTTTTAGCCCTTTCAGTTAGGCTGTCTTCCGGGAGTAAAAACCTTGGTGCCAACTCGGTTATGCGAATTAGTATTTCGGTGACCAGGAAGTCGAACTCGAGCTCCTTAATGTCTTGGAAGAATGTGCCTTCACCCCAGGCAGTAAACGGAATATGGCGCCTGGGAGTGTCTGGATGTAAGACCGCCAACCGAGACATCACCGAATAATTGCCATGCACTTCGGGGTTGCATAAATGGTATAGTTTGGCGTATTTCTTGTCCGCCTCCTCAATAATGGATTGAGGGCTCGTTCTCTTCTTTGAACCTGGGTTAACCCAAGCAAGGGGTTGGGGGAATGACTTAAATCGTTCTTTCAGCTCTTTAATGAGTTTGCGGTTAAGCATGAATAACTCTACTTCTTCTCCTTGTTGGGTTGAATTGGAGCGTTCTTTTGATACCTCTCTAATGTATGGGATGTTGTGCCTTTGTCTTAGGCTGACTTCCCGGGTCCGCACGTCGTAAGTATCCGCCAGATTGCTGATCGCAATGTAGTCGTGGCAGATAGTCTGGCGACTTTCCATGCTTATTGAGATGAAATGGCACTTGGCGTATGCCTCTATGACTGACCGGAGCAGACCAACTCCTGACTTCGACAGTTTGCAACTCTCTGAAGGCCAAAAAGGCCCTGTTT
>JAPPGC010000013.1 GCA_028875125.1 Bacteroidota bacterium
CATGAGCGATGACCGGACCACTGACTTGTGCCTTCTGCTGCACGATATGTGCCGCCATTCGGGGCCAGTCAACCATAGCGTAGGACAATTGATTGGGCATAGTTCGCCGGTAATCACAGCCCCAAATTAATTTACATGCGGACGGCCCCTAGTGGGTGAATTGACAAGGTTTGAACAAGATTTCCGCCAGTGCTGGCCAAAGGCGTTCCGCACCGCGGTCAGATCGCGGGACCACCTGGATAAAGGCAGTGGTGCTTCGGCCTGGACGGGAGCAGTTTCAGTCGCGCACGCCCAGTAGTTGCCATACATTGTCGGCCCGGTTCTGGCAGCAGAGCAGGTAGATGCCGCCCTTGGCTACCACCTCGTAATACGTGTGCTGCACCTCATCGGCCCACCATGCAGTCTGCACCATCCAAACGCGCAGAATGCGCTCGATCATATAGATTTTATGCTGTGCACGCCGAAAGGCCACAGGACGCTTCCCAGAGCAGTGCACTTCAACTCCTTCCCGAATATTCCTCATGGGATTCATACAGATCGTGACTATATGTTACGGACTAATGATATAAAGTGTCTCCAATCATTATTGCTTAAAAGAAGATCTGGTATAGATCTCATACCTGTGGCTTTATGTATGTTTGGCGCGTCATGTGTAGTAAGAGTGAGCGCGGGTTTTCGAGCCTGTTGATTAACCAAAACACATGCACTAGTACCATGAAAAAGCGTAGTTATTGGCGTCTACTGGGGGTTGCGGGTCTCATGACCACAGCCATTGGCATAGCTTTTTGGGTAGGCAAGGATCGGAAGCAACGGACAAGCGCGACGCAGCATTCCGCAGGAGCATAATCTATTCGGGTGAGCATCAGCGCATGTCCCCTATCCATGTAGGGGTTGCCTGTTCTTTGTGGCTGGCTAACGTGAAATCGGAGTAAAACTGACCCGTCTTGGCCGGGAGCACGGTGTTCTATGTCGGACGCTCTTGTGATGGGATCCCCAGGAGGAGATCACTTGGTAAGCCAGCCCGGGAGATTGGGAGATTTGTCTGAAGTTAGAGACAGCGCAGCCTCAATTATGCTGCGTCGTTGCCGTTTGGGTGACTGTTTATTATTAGCTACCTGCTCCAGCTCCCGGATGAACATCGTTTCCGCTTTGCCAACCCAAGCCCGGAGTTTGGCTGTGTCAAAATTGTAATCAGGCACAAATTTAACCAAGTGATCCAGGTTAAAATCGTTGGTTTGCACAGCCGCTCCCATATTGGTGCCGTCCAGGCCATTGCAGTGCTGCTCAAAATGCTGATGTAATGGATTAAGCATTAGAGGTTTGCCCAAGTACATGGCCTCTGCCATACTCTCGAAGCCAGAGGTCGTAACAATGCCTTGGCAGCGCGCCATCATATCCAGAAATCGCTGGCCATGCAAGCGGTGGAAGGTCAGAGTATCACTGTAATGTGTCACCTCTTCTGCGTCGTCGTTGTTCCAGAAGCAGTGCAGTCTAATATTGGGGTTACGCTCATGCCAGGCAATCACATCTTTGCTTAGGCTGTGATGGAATAGATAGACGAGAAAGAAGGGTTCATTTAGGTCTTTGGGCAGATCAAAAAACTCATCCCGCAAGAGGGGAGGCATGACCACGATCTTCTTATCAGGCAGGGGTTTGGCATCGTACAGTGAGAGGGCCAGTCGACGCTCGGCTCCCAGTCCGGTTAGGCGTGTGAAGGAAATCGTTGACAATTTCTGTACATCGTAACCGGAAGGGAAGGGGTACTCTGGATGCAGGAACATGAATTGGTGTGCCACCGCGACCATCGGGGTTACCGGGCGCTCCCGTAGCATGAAGAGCCCGGCAAGCGGCTCGTAAAAGTTTACGATCACATCGGGGCGTTCGCTTCGGAGCAATTCACTCAATATTGCAAAGCTACGGTTGAATTGCGCCCATTTGAAGCTGTTGCTGAGTATCGTGCGTCCCCAGTCGACGCTCCGCGTTTCTTTGTTAACAAAGAAGCGACCGCTGGGTACCTGCGTTATCGGGGACTGTAATCCCTCTTCAAAGTAGCTTGGAACTTTGCTGTCTCCGCCCTTACTGACCACTGTCTTACAAATAGAATGGCCTGCTCTGCGCAACATTGATGCGAGGGCAAGTGCCTGTGTCATGTGGCCACGTCCCTCTCCCTGTACAATAAACAGAGCGCGCAACTTAGCCATTGCTAGGAATTTCCTTTGAAAACGATTTTGGGAATCTCTGTAGACTGTCCATCGCCCCCATTCCGCAGAAGTTGTGGCTGATGATCCATAGCGACCCAGTGCAAAAGCTCCAGTCTGCCATCAAAATGCTCAACCAGTCCGGTACAACTTTCCATCCAGTCGCCTGAATTCGCGTAAAGAATGGATTCGATTTCCCGGATTTCGGCAAAATGGACGTGTCCGCAGACGACGCCGTCTGCGTTCTTTGCCTTAGCGACACCAACCATAGCATTCTCAAAGTTGGCGATGAATTGCACTGCACGCTTGGTTCGGTGTTTGAGATATGCCGAAAGCGACCAGTAGGGCATTCCAAAGAGACGCCGACATCGGTTAACCCAACGGTTCAAGAATAACAACGCATGATAGGCCCTGGCGCCGATAACCGAGATCCAACGCGCGTGTCGAATCATGCCATCAAAAACATCTCCGTGCAGCACCAACAGTTTGCGTCCGTCTGCTGTTTCATGAATCACTTCTTCTTCAATCTGCACACGACCAAACCGGAGCCCGAGGTAGTCTCTCGCAAATTCGTCATGATTTCCTGGCAAGTAGATCACGCGTGTTCCTTTACGTGCTTTGCGCAGGAGTTTTTGGATCACATCATTGTGAAATTGATCCCAGTTCCAAGAGCGGGACAGGGCCCAACCGTCGAAAATATCACCTACCAGATAGAGTGTTTCACTTTCGTTGTGGCGGAGAAAGTCAAGCAAGTAAGAGGCTTTGCAGTCTTTTGTACCAAGATGAAAGTCGGACAGCCAAATTGTGCGATAATGTTTTACGTTACCATCCATGCAGGGGTAGTAAGTAGCTGTTAGAGTACAACATATAGCTTGCAGACCGGATCAAGGTATGCAAAACGAATCTGAACAAATTCCAGGAAAAGTATTATTCGTCTGGAATGCGCCCTTCAAAAAATTTTCTATAGTCTTCGCGGGCGGACTTAGATTTGAAAAGGAGTAATACACGTGCATTGTCTCCCAGTAGTTGCAAATAGGGCCGCCCTTTGGTCTTTCCCGAAGTTATGCATTCAACGTCGTCGTAGTGCACAATAGTGAGCTGTAGCCCCATTGGAGTGCGGGAGTAGAGTAACAGGCGTGAATTCGTATGAAGCAGGGTGTTCTTACGCGGCTTGGAACCCAGATCAATATCACACCGCACCCGATCCCTATAGAGAATGGCCTCACCATTCAGGATTCGGTCAATCTCAATTTTGTTCTTCTTGCGCATGGACTGGCGCAGCAAGACAGCAAATTTTCAGGGTCAGGGCAGAGCCTGAGGTTCACCCATTTGGGTCCGGCGACTCTTTGTCCCGGCACCCCAATGACATTTAATAAGTTCCGCTGTATATCTCCCGCAGCCGGAGCAGGTCCTTCTTCGAGGGCCCGGGGCTCCCCGGACGCTCATAGACAAGGGCCCTTACGCGGGCTCAGAACCAGATCAGACTTCCCCGCAATCACTGAACAACCAGGACTCCTTGCATTGTGGCAAAATGTCCGGGATACGTGCAAATAAATCGGTAATTCCCAGGCTCCGAGGGAGCTGTGAAGGTCACCTCAACGGTCTCGCCTGGATTTGCCATTGGAGTGTAGGCAAGTATGGCATCGTCTTCCGGCACATAGTCCATAGCTTCCCCTGCTGCTAGCGCAGCCATACCAACCCGAGTAGCCTCTTCATCAGAATCCGAATTGAGCACGACAATGTTATGAATCATTACAGGAGCAGTGGCCGTGTTTTCCAAAACCAGAGTAACCTCTGTTCCTGCCGTAACAGTGATCGTCTCCTCGGCATACATCATATTGTCGCCGTCGGGCTGGATGGTTATCGAAACGCCAGCAATCTCAGTTTCTTCGGCTCCGACTTCCATTTCCATTTCGGATTCGGGAGCTTGCTCACTTCCGCCACATGCCGCAAATGCAAAGGCGAAGGCTAAAATCAGTGCTGAGTACGGAAAAAATTTCATTACGTTACGCTATATGAGTTAACATGAATGGGACTGTGACCTGCGCGGCGAACGACCGAAGGACGAGCGCCCCCGCAATAATACAAAATCCAACTGATATACGATATCGTAACCATCAAAGCCTTATCGAAATACTTCCGAAGCACGAGTCGTACGACAGTAGGAGTGCAGCGAACGGGTTTACGCATCAAATGTAGATTGGTGCCCAGGAAATCACCGAGCACGGTCTTGGGACGCTCTGAGGAATCTTATCCCTGAGGTCAGAGTCCGAGTTTGGTACATTGAATGGAAGTAGCTTATGCGAAGGGGAGTATACCTGTACCTGTCTGATATTTTGTCCTTTCCGTAGTCTACGAAGTCCTTAAATCATCGGTCATGAGTGTTTCAGGCTTCATGTGTCACAGGGCGACAAAAGCTGGCGGGGGGATCGCAGTCCTTCCATCAGCTGCCCCGCTTGAAGTTTTTCGATCAGTGCTTCCAGCATTGTGCGTAGCCATTCGGGGTCCGGGTCAAGTTCCGCAAGGAGGTATCGCGCATGCTGGAGGACACTTCGCCAACTGTCATTGTCCGGAAAAAATGCCCGCCCGTGAACCTGGTTGATCAGAAAGTTTAATCGAAGTTCAAAGAAACCATGAAACCGTTCCAGCATGGTAAGCTCTTCGGCACTGAAACAGGCATTAAAGCGGGTGCAGTCCTCAGGGGCCGGTACAGGCTTAATACCTTCAACTGCGGTTTCGCCGGGGATGTAAATCTCTTCAAACCAGAGTTTGGTTAGTGCTGCAGCCAGCACTTCCGGTTGCGCGTGCTCACAACAAGCCTTGCGGCATTCCTCACTAGTAAGAAAGCCCAGAAATACTACCACGCGTTCGCGGTCACTGGGGTGTAGGGGGCTGATTGCTTCCACTTAAAAAGAGATTTCTGGGGCGTCTTTCCAGAGAGGTGGCCCCTCCGGTTTGAAGTTTTTCGTAGCGACAAAATTCCATCCCTCATGAAAATTAAGCTTAAATTTACCACCACCGTAACGCTCTTGAAGCCAAGTCATGGGATCCCTTATTAGGTCGGTCATTTCAGACAGGTTTCCCCTGGCTAGGCCCTTGAAGCGTACGGAGTTCATCCATGGTTCCTGGACAAGAACCGTAACATAGGATCCAGCTAGTGCTTTCATGAAGGCAGCTTCAAGTTCGGCTTCAGTGGGATCAGAATTTCCCTTGGCTACTAGTCCCTTCGTGATGTATTTTTTATAAAGTGTCCATACCCAATCCATAACTCAAAAGGTACAGATTTTCGCGCGAATCAAGGAGTACACGATAGATTGCCCAAGAAAGCGTATATTCGCGCGTCGGCTTATGTAAATGGGCTGTCTAAACGAAGAAGAAACCTCTAATCAGACCAGAATTTCGATGCGACTCACAGCAATCTCCATGCTATTGGTTCTCTTGCTTGCTGCCTGCGGTGGTGGCGGCGGTGATACCGCTACAGACGGCGAATCCGACAGCGGGGACGCTATGCCGGCCGAGGAAATGACCGCGATGGGGACAGGTAGTGTCTCCGGAATGGTAATGTTCACTGGTGAACCCTCTGAACGCACGCCCGTGCGAATGAATGATGACTGTACGGATGAGCGTGCTGAGGCGGCGCTCAGCGAAGACATGATCGTCAACGATGGTGCACTCCAGAACGTTTTTGTGTACGTAAGTGCAGGATTGCCCGAAGGGTATGCATATGCGGCTCCTACGGCGCCGGTAGTCATGGATCAGGAAGGATGCATGTATACTCCCCGTGTGATGGGGATGCAGACAGGACAAACTATTCGTATTGAGAACAGTGATCCTTTCCAGCATAATGTTCACCCGGTTCCCGAGGATAACCGGGGATTCAACGAGTCCACCCCCGGAATCGGAGATTACTTGGAGAAAAGCTTTCTAGTACCTGAGGTTATGATTTCGGTCAAGTGTGATGTGCACAGCTGGATGCAGGCTTACATTGGGGTACTGGATCATCCCTATTTTGCGACAACCGACGCAAGCGGTGCATTCAGCATCTCGGGTCTTCCAGATGGCAATTACACGGTAACCGCATGGCATGAGCAACTTGGAGAGCAGACGATGGATGTGATGGTTGCTGACGGTGGTATGGTGGAAGCCAGCATTACCTATCAATAGCCGCACTATCCCTTACAGTCCTACAATCAAGGTATTCGCGTGATGGAAGAAGGTCACTCCCATTCGGACGCGCATTCGGCCCACAAAGAGGGTTTTTGGCGCAGATATTGGTTTTCTACCGATCATAAGGTGATCGGCCTCCAGTATGGGTTCACTGCTCTGCTGTTCTTGTTGTTCGGGTTCGGGTTAATGTTGCTCATGCGGTGGCAATTGGCTTCGCCCGGAGTGGAAATCCCGCTTCTCGGAGCCTTAACACCGGAGATGTACAACCAGTTCGGTGCTATGCATGGCACGATCATGGTTTTTCTGGGCATCGTTCCCCTGGCGGTCGGAGCGTTTGGTAACTATGTGGTTCCACTGCAGATCGGTGCGCCGGACATGGCCTTCCCGAGACTGAACATGGCCAGCTACCACTTCTACTTCTGGGGTGGTGTAGTTATGCTGTCGAGCTTTTTTGTACCTGAAGGAGCTGCCAAAGCTGGCTGGACCTCATATCCCCCGTTGGCTGACATTGAGACCATGGGACAAACCATGTGGCTCTGGGGAATGGTCTTACTGATCACATCTTCATTGCTGGGGGCGGTTAACTTCATCGTAACGATCATCCAGCTTCGTGCGGAGGGCATGACTTTTTTCAGACTGCCTTTCTTTGTCTGGGCTCAGTTTATTACTGCTTTCCTGCTGTTGTTGGCTTTTCCTCCACTGGAAGCGGCGGGTTTTCTGCAATTAGCAGACCGACTCCTGGATACCAGCTTCTTTTTGCCAAGTGGGCTTGTTACCGCCGATGGACCGCTGGAAGTTGCGGGTGGCGGGAGCCCGTTGCTTTGGCAGCACTTATTCTGGTTTCTAGCACACCCAGAAGTTTATGTTCTGATTCTCCCAGCAATGGGGATTGTATCAGAGATCCTGGCCAATAATACCCGTAAGCCGCTGTGGGGCTACCGACTCATGGTGGCGTCACTAATATTCCTAGGTTTCTTTTCTTTTATTGTCTGGGCGCACCACATGTTTATCACGGGCATGGGGACCACGATCAGTGCATTCTTCCAGGTCACGACGATGATCATCTCAATACCGTCGGTCGTCATCCTGTCGGCACTCATGATAACGCTCTTCGGAGGATCAATCCGATTTAATACCGCAATGTGGTTTGCTCTGGGGTTCCTCCCTATGTTCGGTATCGGTGGTCTCACGGGACTTCCGCTTGGTTTAGCCCCGACCGATATTCCGCTGCACGATACCTATTATGTGATTGGGCATTTTCACTACGTGGTAGCACCGGGGACGATCTTTGCACTCTTTGCTGGAATTTATTATTGGTTCCCAAAGGTTACCGGGCGTACCATGAACGAAACGCTGGGTCGGATTCACTTCTGGGGTTCTCTAGTTGCGATGAACGGAATCTTTTTTCCGATGCTCATTCAAGGGCTCCCCGGTGTATCACGTCGTCTGTTTGATGGTGGGCTTACCTATAGCTTTGCTGAGGGAGTGATCCACTACAACGTTGTCATGTCCGTGTCCGCCTTCATTCTGTTACTTTTCCAATTGCCCTTCATCATTAATTTCTTTATGAGCATCAAGCGCGGCAGGAAGGTGGAGAAGAGTAATCATTGGGAGTCTACGACGCTTGAATGGTCAGCTGCCCCGACACCCCCAATTGGGCATGGCAACTTTGCTACTGTTCCTACGGTGTATCATGGCCCATACGAGTACAGCGTACCCGGCCATGAGTCGGATTTTTGTCCACAGGATGTGCCTGTTGCTCTATCCGGGTCTGATACTGCCAAATCTGTTGAATCCTAAGTAAACCAAAATGCAGATACCCTACGAGGTACAGGCACGCCCAGATACTGGCGTAAACAATGCGAAGCTGGGCATTTGGCTCTTTCTAGCTTCAGAGGTCATGCTTTTTGGCGGCCTGTTCGCGGCTTATGTATTCCTGCGCATCGGCGCGGATGCATGGCCGGGCATGATGATGTATGGAACGGAGGTCATGGCTGAGCGCGCAGACGAGATCCTGAACGTACCGCTCGCAACACTGAACACGATGATTCTTATTGCTTCCAGTGTTACGATGGTCATGGCTTGGGCTTCGCTCAAAATGGATCGTTTCGATCGCTATAAACTCTACATGGGACTTACTATCCTGCTTGCCTTGGGCTTTCTCGTCGTAAAAGGTTTTGAGTATGGCGAAAAATTCGATCATCACTGGTATGCGTCGACAAATAATTTCCTGGGCGTCTACTTCGTACTTACTGGACTGCATGCAATTCACGTCACGGGTGGGATATTAGTAAATGCCTATTTCTGGGGGCCAGGAACAAAGCTTTGGAAACGAGGAACAGCACGTGACAAAGCGCACTTCACCAATCGCATAGAAGTTGCCGGTTTATATTGGCATTTCGTGGACTTGGTGTGGATATTTCTATTCCCGACGATCTATTTGATTTGATTAGACAAACGGTTTGAAATGGCCGAAGAAATGACCCTGGAAGACGTGAAGAGACACGTAAGAGTGTACATCACGGTCTTCATTGCACTTGCGGTACTGACTGTTGTGACTGTTGGAGTTTCTTATCTGCACATGCCCTTCACACCGGCGTTACTGGTAGCTTTGGCAATTGCCACCGTTAAGGCGGCTCTAGTTGCACTGTATTTCATGCATCTGATCAGTGAAAAACAGGTGATCCTGTGGGTGCTCTTGTCGGCAGCGGTTTTCTTGGTTGGCATGTTCGCGCTCTTCATAGGTGCACACGCCGATCAGGAGGATATCGCAACCCTTGCTAAGTTGATTCTGTCCAGTCATGTCGCTTAGGACGGTTCATATTGTGTTTATTGTTTTTGCAACAGTGCTGAGCTTCCTGCTCGGTTTATGGGCATTGAACCGTGGAATTGCAGATGCCAGCGGTGTTATGGCGGGGATAGGATTGATCGCACTGATTTCGGGAATTGTCCTTGTTTTGTACGGAGTAACATTTTGGCGAAAAATCAAGCACTTGGTATGAGACGTGGCATCATCTTAATAGCACTATTGGCCATAGCAACGCCAGCGCTGGCCTGTGAGTACTGCCTGGGTACAGGAGGTGCAAATGAGCAAACGATTAAAGCACTGGTATTTTCCATGGCGTCGCTCCTTTCGGTGATCGGGTTTGTGGGCGTAGGTGTTGGCATGTTCTTTTATAAGACTCATCGCCGCGCGAATGCATTAAAGTCAGCCAAAACATCAGGCAGTGTATATCGTGATCCTGTTAATGGATCGACTGAATCAGACGTAGTCTAGGACATGAATGATCTAAGTAAATGGATGGGCATGCCGCTTGACGCCTCGGGGCATGGAGCGGAAATTGACATCATGATGAGTTGGGTGCACTGGCTCATGCTGCTGCTTTTCGTGATCTGGGCACCGTTTTTCATTTACTGCCTCTGGCGATTCAATGCGAAACGCAACCCGAAAGCGAGTTATACGGGAGTTAAGAGTAAGCTTTCGTCGTACTTGGAGGGTGGGGTCGTCGTAGCTGAGGCGGTCCTGCTAGTGGGTTTTGCATTTCCGATCTGGGCTACAATCAAGAATGATTTCCCTGCGGAGGAAGAGTCCATGATCGTCAATGTGATTGCCGAGCAATTCGCATGGAATGTGATTTACGCGGGTGACGATGGACAATTCGGCCAAACCACGCTCACGAAACCTATTGAGATAGACACGAGTGACCCCCGTGGCGACGACGATGTAATCATAACAAATACACTTCACCTAGTCAAGGACAAGCCGGTTATCGTAAACCTAACTTCTAGGGACGTGATTCACAGTTTCGCCTTGCCCAATATGCGCGTAAAGCAGGATGTGATTCCAGGATTAGAAATCCCGGTCTGGTTTGTCCCGAAAATGTCCACGAGTGAGTTTCGACGTGAAATGGCAAAGACTATGCCGATCTCTGGAGATCAGCGCCGTCGGGCGCAGTATCCGCCTTATCGCTGGATTGCCATGCAGGACTACCCGACGGCTGATGGGTCGGACATGATTGCAGAGGAAGGACAGCGGTTGTCGACCAGGGTGCTCACTCAGTTGTACGAAGCTGGCATAACTGAAGTCTATGCTGCCCCGGAAATGGAGATTAGTTGTGCGCAACTTTGTGGTGGTGCGCACTACAGCATGCGCGGCACTATCATAGTCCACGATACCCAGGAAGCTTTTGACGCAGTCCTTGAGGAGAATACCTTCTAGCCGTGCTTGCAGCAGGTAATCAGGGGAGGGTCTTAATAGAGGTAGGTGTCGCGTCGTCCGTATTAGCGCCCGTAGATCAGTATGCAAACTGACTGCAATGAGGGTAATCGTTCTTGTCCGTTCAACAAAAGACTCAGAAGCGGGGGTAATGCCGTCTGCCGAGTTACTTGCGTCCATGGGGGCCTATAATGAGGCATTGGCGGAAGCTGGAATTATACGGGATGGAGGTGGCCTACGGCCGACACGCTTTGGTGCGCGGGTGCGTTTTGATGGGGTTTCACGCACCGTCTTGAAGGGACCTTTTGAGCTTACCTCGGACTTGGTGGCAGGATACTGGATTTGGGAAGTCAAGGATATGGATGAGGCAATCAGTTGGCTTAAACGGTGTCCCAATCCTCACCCCGATACTTGTGAGGTTGAAATCCGGCCGCTGTTTGAGCCTGAAGATTTTATTGACAGCGACCGGCTCTGACCGCAGTAGGATGGTCTATTCTGACATTAGGGATTGCAAAGGAAACCTATTCGAGGTCTTTTCTTTTGATGCCCATGGTTCACGGTAAGGTACTTCAATTATTCTGATTCATTCAATGAATGCCGGTGTAAAGACTGTATTGCTTTTGGGAACGCTCAGTGGGTTGGTGCTCGCGCTTGGTGGCTCTCTTGGTGGAGAGGCAGGTTTATTGCTTGCATTTGTAATTGCGATCGCAATGAACTTTGGCTCTTATTGGTTCTCGGACAAAATTGTTTTGAGGATGTATCGTGCTCAGGAGGTCGGGGAGTCACATCAACTATATCGTCTCACGGAGCGCTTGGCACAAAATGCGGGACTACCAATGCCTCGTGTGTACATCATCCCCGGTAATTCCCCAAATGCTTTTGCTACGGGCCGCAATCCCGAAAATGCAGCGGTGGCTGCTACTGAGGGGTTGATTCGGAATCTGAGCAAGGAAGAGTTGGCGGGTGTGATGGCCCATGAATTAGCACATGTCAGGAATCGTGATATTCTGATCAGTTCTATTGCAGCTACACTCGCTGCAACCATCATGGTAGTCGCACGAATGGCACAGTTTGCAATGATTTTTTCTGGCGGTGAGAACAGGCGGGAAAACATCGTGAGTTTCTTGGCGACGTTAATTCTTGCCCCTATTGCCGCTATGCTCATACAGACTGCAATTTCTCGCTCACGCGAGTTTGAGGCAGACAGGATCGGGGCTGAGATAGCGGGTACGCCTAGGGGACTGGCGAGTGCGCTTCAAAGAATCGAGAATGTTCAAAGGGGTTTGCCGATGGATGCGAATCCCGCGACAGCACACATGTTCATCATGATGCCGTTTTCCAAACGAGGATTAATGTCCCTTTTCAGCACACACCCGCCGACCGAAGAGCGTATTCGAAGGCTTCTTGCGTAGTTTTGGAGGAGTCTCATCACTCTTGCGAAGATGGTCTTTGGTATTGGGACGACTTCTGCACTGAGGAATTAGTATATCGTGGATTCAGGGCTTCGGAACCGGAAAATCGGCGTTCACGATCCAGAAACCCGGCGAAACTACACGTTCCCGCGCGTTCAAGAGGGACTTGCAAGGATGCAATTTTCAGTGCGTACAAACTCAGAATTATTCGAATGGATGCACGGGAAAGTTCAGCACGACTCCCGATAGTGAGGAAGTGAAGGTAATCATGCACAGACGGGGGTGCCCACACACGGCGATCGTCTGTTTTGAGCGTTGCTCAAGGTCGGATTGTTTCTAGTCTGGTAATCCAAAGGCCGCTGTTCAGGTCGGAGGAATAGATGTGTCCCTTGAAAACTTGAGCACTCCAGGTCATGGGCCAGCCGGGTACCATGGATTCGTCATCCGTGGTCAGTAAGTGTCCAATTTCGCGGCCTTGGTCATAGAGGTTGCCCAGTAGCTCGCCACTGATATCTACAACCCGCAAGCCTCCCTGATAATAACCGATGTACATTATATCATCCTCAATCCACATATTGTGTGCACCTGCGTCAGGCACTTCATATCTGGCAACTTCAACCGGAGCTTCAATGTCCGACATATCCAGAATATGTACATAGCCGCTGGCGTCCAATGGCTTATCCACATCATAATTTTCCGGCCAAAATTCATCTCCAACAAACAGGTAACGACCGTGCCTCCAAGCAACATGAGTGTTTCCTTCCGGATACGAAAGCCTGCTAACCATTACAGGTTCGATCTCCGTTCCACCGTGTGAACCAGCACCGGCATCAAGTATCACGATCCCGTCATCCCAGTACGATAGGTAAGCATATCCCTCCTGGATGATCACATCATGCAATGTCTTTTCGCTTCTATCAAGTTCCCAGCGCCCAACCTCCCTCGGATTGGCCGGATCAGCAATGTCAATGATGTGGAGAGCATTCGTGCCATTGTGGCAGGCATAGACAAGGTCTCCCTCAATCCATACGTTATGTACGCCTCCCGTTACAGTATCGGTGTACTCAGATAAAATCTCGGGATGAACTGGTTCGGAAAGATCCAGGATCACAATTCCATTACGCCGATTCGAGGCCCCTTCGCGGGTAATTACTGCAAGTTGATTACTTTCGTGGATTTTCACGTCATTGATTCGGCGAGCGTCGACCTGAACCGAGTCTGTGAGGACGGGATTCGTCGGATCCGAGAGGTCAAAAGCTTTCATCCAGTCGTACATGAAGGTACCGACATACGCATAATCGCGGCCGTCAACGCCCTCAAATGCCCACATATCCCCCGAATGGTTATGTGCAATAGCGCCGCGCCCCACAAGGGATAGCGTTTGTTTATGGACACGTGGGTCAACTACCAGTGTGATTGTTCTCTCAATGTCTTCGCCTATAAATGCCGTGATTGAATAAGGAACCGGCTTTTCTCCCACAAATACGCCCTCTGCGCCTTCATTTACCATGAGTGCACCATCCCCAGATGCCTCCCATGACGGGTACACCCCCTCTACTGCGTTTCCATTTTCATCAACTGCCCTGATACGAAAGCGAACCACATCTCCCTGTCGAACGATGAATCGATTTTGGGTGATGTGATAAGACACAGTCGGGTTATCAATCACGACTGCCTCTACCGAGGTATCTGTGCCGCCAGTTCTGACGGTAATAGTTGCTGAACCAGGGTTCTTTGCGTGGAGGGTTCCGTCCCTGTTCACAGTTGCAACTGAATTATTACTGCTGGAAAACCGTATGCGGCCCTGTGGAGGCAGACCATTGACGCTCACCTCAATCGGAACACTTGTGCCTGAAAGCACGGTGGAAACGGGCAGGGCAGCTGTCAACGATATGTTCTTGCTCTCGGTAATCGTGATTTGTGCGTATCCGGGTTTTCCACCCATCACAGCAACCAGAACGACACTGCCAGGCGAGAGCGCCAGCACAGTACCAGACTCATCTACCGTGGCCATGGATGATTCTGCAATATGCCATCTCGGTACAATTCCATTGATGATGACATCGTCCGAGCTGTATGCCTGGGCCGAAAAGTCCAGCGTCTCTCCGACTGCCAAAGAAGCAGATTCGGGTGAAATTTCAACACGATCAGGGGGGCTTACCTGCAATAGGAGGCCAATGAGTAACAGAAACATCAATCAATTGCACTTTTTTCGAGACTAATGGGTACCCGAAAATAATGAAATGAGACTGAAAGTTGACCACATCTTGAATTCAGTACACACAGTCCTAGCCAGCCCAAAATGCAGTTTCATCCGATCCTCGTGCCGGAAGATTTGGACTGGGAATTACTTGTTCAAAACAAGGCCGTAGCCTTGTAAACTATTAGCAACAAGCTCAATATTTTTCTCGGGGCCTTGTTTAATGGGCCTCTACTACTAATCTGAAGAATCCCGAGGGCCGCTTGTTTACCCGGAATTGTATAGGATTCCTCTCCAATTTCGGTGCTTTTTTGAACTGTTTGGACAGAGATTTGACAAATACTTTAAATCGCATATATTCGATAGGGTGATTCGGTTTATACATTGTTTTTTCCATGCGCCCTACATTCCCGCTCCAAGAGTGGAGTATTGCGGCGCGATAGATAATTCAGTGCACGGATGGACTCCATGAAGCAATGGTTTTGGCATCTTGGGATTGGTTGGATGCTCTGTATTGCTGTTCCCACGGTTGCCCAGATTGTTGAATTAGATCAGGGTTTTGTGCGCGGGCTCTCTGAATCTAGAGTTCACGTTTGTAAGGGAATTCCCTATGCGGCTCCTCCGATTGGCCAACTCCGTTGGCAACCGCCTCAGCCCTCAACTGCTTGGGAAGACACGTTGAGTGCGGAAACGTTTTCCGATGGATGTGTCCAAGCTGTTGTTGGCTCTCGTCCTCCCCATACAGAAGAATTCATGCATCAGGGAGAGGTCAGTGAAGATTGTCTATATCTCAATGTTTGGACACAGACTGTATACTCGGAACAGCCAAAACCAGTGCTCGTCTACATCCATGGAGGAGGATTTCAAGAAGGTTCCGGGTCGGTACCAGTATATGATGGGAGTAGCCTGGCACAAAAAGGTCTCGTAGTGATCACAGTCAATTATCGTCTCGGGATTTTGGGTTTTTTTGCCCATCCCGATCTCTCTGCTGACTCCCCTCACCAGGCATCCGGCAATTACGGCCTACTAGATCAGGTTGCTGCATTGCAGTGGGTGAAGAATAATATTGCTGCGTTCGGAGGTGACCCGGGGAACGTGACCATTGCTGGCCAATCCGCCGGTGCGATGTCGGTGTTTCTTCTAACTGCATCACCCCTTGCAAAAGGACTCTTTCAGCGCGTTATAGCTCAAAGTGGTCCGGGAGGTCTGGCTTTCTTTGGTCTATCGGATCTCCAATCTCTGGCAATCCCATTGTCGGATGCCGAGGAAGCGGGCCAGCGATTTGTCGCGAATCACAACTTGCTGTCTGTTCAGGAAATGCGGATGATGACAACCCATGAATTGTCGTCTCTTCCGTCTGTACGCTTTTTTCCCGTCATTGACGGGGTTCTCGTGACTGACGATGTATCCACGATCTATGATCGCGGATTCCAGCTGAAGGTACCGATCATGACGGGATTCAATGCGGATGAGGCGAGTGCATTACCGGGGTATGGTCAAACGACTCTTGAGGAGTATCAGGGGTCTGCTCATGAGCGCTATGAGGATGATGCGGATCTGTTCTTGCCCCTGTATCCTGCAGATTCTGATTCGGCTGCTGGAATTGCACAGAAGAGCAGTCTGCGTGACTTGTCGGCAGTTGCGTTGGAGCGGCTGGCTGCGCTCCATTCCCGCTCATCGGGCGAAGATGTCTATCTCTACTACTTTGACCGAGCAATTCCCTGGCCGGAACGCCCTGAATTTGGCGCATTTCACACTGCTGAAGTACCATATTTTTTTGACACACTAGATCATCTTGACCGTCCATTGACAGAAGTGGACAGATCAATTAGTGATATGATGTCGGACTATTGGGTGAATTTTGCAACATCAGGATCCCCCAATGGTGCTGACATTCCGTTGTGGCCCAGTTTTCGTGAGGGTGAGGTCCAGTTTTTGAAGTTTGGCTCCAAGGTTGAACCTATCACGCTTACTGAGTACAGCAAGTCCAAGTTTTTCAACGAGTATTTGTCAAGATCTCCTTAGCTATTCGGCAGCGACACATCGTTCAATGGTGTTGTAGACCCCGATAAAACTCCAAGGTGGGTTGTGGCGCAGAGGCGGCAAACAACTCCAGATGTATATCTAGTCACAGTAGCCAACTGTAGATTCAATCTCACGGATCTACGGAAGCTACTATCAGCTTAGCACATGATCAGTAAGGTGTGAAGGCGGATCAATTGCAGACTGAAGAGGCCTCAACTAACAAGGCAATCTGAGGTCCGCTTCCACATGCAGATCATCAGCAATATTCCAATTGTATCCTGCGGCAATCAAGACTTGATTAATGCCGCTATTGCCAATTAAAATAGCCATCGAATTGAGGAATGCGGCCCCCAATCTGGTGAGCATGGACCCACCCATTGGCAAAATCCGTGCGTGCAGGGATGGCCGACATCACGGGTCGGCAAAGCTCATAGGACTGTGGGCAACTTATTGGAGTACATGCATGAATCACGCCACGTAACACGTATCTTTGGGGGCCGTGAAAAACGAACAGCAACATAGAGTCTGGAAGGAAGCTCGTCAACTCACACTTCTTTCAATTCCAATCGTGGCTACACAGCTTGGCCAGATATGTAATGGGTTTGTTGATGTGGTAATGGTTGGCCGTTTAGGTCCTGCTGCGCTGGCCGGTGTTGCCCTGGGCAACGCGACGTATTTTCTATTCGCCCTGATCGGTATTGGCGTACTCCTGGCAGTTGGTCCAATGGTTTCCCAGGCTTACGGTGCAGGGGAACATGATCCTATCGGTCGCACAGTACGCCAAGCGCTCTGGCTGGCGCTAACCATATCCATTCCAGTGCTGCTGATCTTGTGGAATGCAAGTTTACCGTGGTACCTGATGAAGCAGGATGCAGCCACTATGGTGCTGGCAGAAGGCTACCTGCAGGCAGCGATGTGGGGATTCATTCCCTTTATGTGGTTCAATGCTTTACGGAATTTCGTTGAAGCCATCGCTCGACCACTGCCGATTACAATCATTATCGTAATGGGCATACTGCTCAATATCCTGGCCAATTACGGCCTGATGTATGGCAATTTCGGACTTCCACGCCTCGGGCTTGTCGGAACCGGCTGGGCAACCTGTATCGTGCATTGGTTCATGTTTATCTGTATTACCGTGTATGTTCTCACCCAGCAACCGTACAGATCTTACGGGATTTTTAACCGGCTCAGACATCCAGATCTCAGTTATTTTCGGGAACTGTTGCGTGTTGGTTTGCCAATCGGAGGCTCAATAGGCCTTGAAGTTACATTATTCAGCGCGACTGCTTTTTTGGTTGGCACATTTGGAGCGGTGCCGATCGCGGCCCATCAGATAGCGATCCAGTGTGCGGCCATTGCTTACATGATGCCTTTGGGTATTGGTCTAGCAACCTCGGTTCGAGTGGGCCAAAGTATCGGTCGAGGGGATCCAGCGGCTGCTGCGCGCGCTGGATATATGGGTATTGGACTGTCCTTGATCGTGATGTCCGGGACTGCGCTGCTGTTTTTATTGGCTCCAAATACCGTGGCCAGCATTTACTTGGATATGGGTGATCCGGCAAATGCCGAAACGGCATTGCAGGTGGTTGGTTTTCTGGGTATTGCTGCACTTTTCCAGCTGTTTGACGGGCTGCAAGCCACTGCACTTGGAGCTTTGCGCGGGCTAAAGGATACACGCGTGCCGATGCTGCTGTGCTTTATAGCGTACTGGTTGGTTGGTATTCCTTCCGGTGTAGGATTTGGGTTTGGTCTTGAATGGGGGCCAGCGGGCTTTTGGTGGGGATTGGTAGTTGGTCTGTTGGCTGCTGCAGTTATGATGACATATCGCCTTTTTCATATGATGCGCGTACAACAACTCGCATAATTTTGAATATCCTTAAATTTGCGCCTGATCGGGAATTATTCATAAAAAAATTGCCCTGATATAGAACTTATGCCGTAACTTAGGGCGCGTACACAAAAAGGTACTGCACTTCAACCATGCCTCAAATTTTTCCCAGAGAGTCAAACGCACTTCCTCACCTATCCGTGGTAGCGTTGCTCGCAGGGAGCGTTGTATTGATCTTTTTGGTTTGGTATTATTTCTCGCCGGAATACACTGATGTCGGGTATGCACCCGAGCAGCCAGTGGCCTACAGTCATCGCGTTCATGTAGACCAACTGGGAATGGATTGTCGATATTGCCACAGCTTTGTAGAAGTTGCGGATGTATCTAATATTCCGGCAACCGAAACCTGTATGAATTGTCATGAGATCGTAAGACCTCAAAGCCTCGCCCTGATGCCGGTTCGTGCGAGTTGGTCAGACGGATCATCTATTCCGTGGGTTAAAGTGCATCAACTACCAGATTATGCTCATTTCAGCCACGCAGTACATGTCAACAATGGCGTCGGTTGCGAAACCTGTCATGGCAGAGTGGACCAAATGGATGTTGTGCGGCTGACTGAACCCTTATCTATGGGATGGTGTCTTGAATGTCACAGGGAGCCGGAAAAATACTTACGGCCTAACGAAGAGGTAACAACCATGGGCTATATGCATAGTGAGGGCTTTTTAGAGGAAAACTTAAACCGGATTAGGCAGGAAGGTATTCGCCCGCCGACGAACTGCAGCGCTTGCCATTATTAGTCCGAAAAGCCAATGATATCCCTTCCAATAGTTGATGGAAACCCCTCAGATTCGGGCGTGAAGGCGTGGCGCAGTCGGCCACACCTTGAGCAGGATCCACAATTGGTGGAAACCGTCTCTGAGGAATTCTTCCCTGGCGCGAGTGATGCCCCCTCTGGCAGCAGCCGCCGCCAATTCATGCAACTACTGGGAGCTTCCATGGCAATGGCTGGTCTGGCGGCCTGCCGCCGCCCGGTGGAGCATATCATGCCGTTTGCAGATCGACCGGAAGAAACCATACCGGGTGTCCCACTGCAGTACGCCACGGCAATGAACTTTCGAGGGACAGCACGGCCGCTGGTTGTAAAAAGCTATGACGGTCGCCCGGTGAAGATTGAAGGGAATAGCCAGCATCCAAATGCGTCGGGGGCCTCAGGGGTGTTTGAGCAGGCTTCCCTGCTTCAACTCTATGATCCTGACCGCTCGAAGCGCACGCTGCGTACAGGTACCCCGGCAAACTGGGAGGACTTCCTGTCGCTGTGTCAACGGCTGCAGACGGGGGTTCGTCGAGTGGCTGTTCTTGCAGCGCCAGATAATTCTCCGACACGTGCACGGCTGCGTGCACAACTAGAGAACCAGTTTCCTGACACGCTGTGGGTTGATTATCGCTCTGAAGGTGATGATTCGGAACTCATGGGGCTTCAAATGGCTTATGGTCAGTCGCTGCAGGTGTCATATGATTTTGAGAGCGCGGATGTGATTGTCAGCCTGGATGCGGATTTCCTGGGGCCCCATGCGAAAAATGGCAATCTGGATACCCACTCCTTCGCACAGGGACGTAAGCTTAACGGCGCACGGGACCGAATGAGTCGGCTGTACGTCGCAGAAAGCACATACAGTGTCACAGGTATTATGGCGGATCACCGCAGACGTATGCGCGCTGATGCCGTGTCTCAGGTGGCCAGCCAGCTTGCCACAGCATTGGGGGTTTATGATGGGGCAACCCCGGATGCCTTTGCATCAGCCATTGCCAGTGACCTTCAAGGGGCAGCTGGCAACTGCATCGTGGTTGCCGGCGAATCGCAGCCCGCCGAAGTGCATGCACTCTGTGCGCTTATAAACCATGCATTAGGTGCTGTCGGGACTACTGTTACATTGTTGGATACGGGAATGACCGCGCAGGCGGCTCAATCACAGGCTCTCCCTTCACTTGTGGAAGAAATGCGTGCAGGCCGCGTTGATGTTCTACTCATGCTTGGTGTAAATCCCGTTTACGATGCACCACAGGCACTTGATTTTCGCGGAGCGCTAGAGCGGGTAAGCGACACCATACATGTAGGACTGCACGTTGATGAGACTGCCAGAGCGAGCACCTGGCATATCCCGGCAGCGCACTATCTGGAATCTTGGGGTGATGGCCGCACCCAGGACGGAACGCTGACCTCGGTTCAACCACTCATTGCACCGCTGTACGAAGATGCAAGGAGCGAAATTGAGATTTTGGCGGTGGTTGGCAATGGGCAGTTCCAGCGAGGATACGACCTGGTTCGTGAGACATGGGGGCCGGTTCTGTCCGGCCAGGATTTTGAAACCGCCTGGCGCCGTGTATTGCATGACGGCTATCTAGAGGGCACTGGTTATCCCTCTGCAAACCCCGTGGTACTTTCCTTCAGTGGGGAGCTTCAGGGGCCAAGTACAGGTCTAGAGCTCGTGCTTAGACTGGATCCAACGGTTCTGGATGGCAGTTTTGCCAATAATGCCTGGTGCCAGGAACTTCCTGATCCGGTCACAAAGGTTGTCTGGGATAATGTGGCAGTCGTAGGCCCAAAGACTGCGGAGGATCTAGAGCTTAGCTGTGAGTACTCCAAAGGACGTTATTACTCGGATGTAGTGACACTTGCAGCCAACGATCAAGTGATTGAATTACCAGTCTGGATTCTGCCTGGACATGCCGACGATACAGTAAGTGTAACGCTGGGCTATGGACGTGACATTTCCACGACTCGCCCCGAACGGGACACACCGTTCTGGGACAAGGATGACGAAACTGACATATACGCCCGAGGCACACTGGCAACCGGTGTTGGAACCAATGTTTCTTTGCTCAGGGACCTACTTGCAAACCCGGTGATTCACGGTGTAGAGCTGGCCAAGACCGGCCGTAAATGGACGGTTGTTACGACACAGGATCACGGTATTCTGGACACGGAGGCCCGTCCGATCATACGTATGGCCACGCTGGACGAATACAGAGAGGATCCCGCATTTGCTCTCCAAGGCGAAGTGCCCACTCCGGGATCAGATGTGAAAACTGATTTTCAGGACTATCCCGAGCTCTGGAAGGACCAACATCCGTCCAAATCTGCGTCTTTCCGGGACAGTGATTACTGGCAGAACCAGTGGGGTATGGTCATTGATCTGAATGCCTGTACCGGCTGCAATGCCTGTATCGTAGCCTGTCAGGCAGAAAACAATATCCAAGTGGTTGGCAAAAACGAAATCGGCCATGGGCGTGAATTGCACTGGCTGCGTGTGGATCGGTACTTTGTGACCGAGGGTGGGGAAGAGCTCGATTCGGATCCGAAGATAACCATGCAGCCAATGCCCTGCCAGCATTGCGAAAATGCACCTTGTGAGTCCGTGTGCCCGGTTGCAGCCACTGTGCACTCGCCTGATGGTACGAATCAGATGATCTATAACCGGTGTATTGGTACGCGCTACTGCGCCAATAACTGCCCCTACAAGGTTCGCCGGTATAATTTCTACAACTGGTCTAAGACGATCCCTGAAACAGTTCAGATGGCGCAGAATCCCAATGTGTCTATTCGATTCAGGGGCGTGATGGAAAAATGCTCATTCTGTATTCAGCGGATTCGCGGCGCACAGAAACGGGCCGGTCTGGAAAAACGCGCACTGCAAAGAGACGAGGTCGCCACGGCTTGCCAGCAGGCTTGTCCTGCTGAGGCCATTACGTTTGGCGACCTCAATGATGAGCAAAGCCAGGTCAGTCAGGCTACACGAAACGCACGCAGCTATAAGTTGCTGGCTGAGCTGAATATTAAGCCGAGGGTGTCCTACTTGGCCCGTGTACGTAACCCGAACAATGCCTTGGGGTCTGCAGGACAGACCTAAAGGAGAGTAACTATCCGATTGCGAAGTGGCTTCATCTACTGACAAGACTGTGACACTGCCAGCAGGGGCAGATCCCCCACTTGTGACGGGGAACCTGGGGTTTCATGATATAACCCAGTTGGTGTCCTACCATACGGAGAAACGTCCGCCTTCCGCGTGGTATATGGCCATAGCCGTTTCCTCGACGTTACTTTGTATTCTGCTCATCATGATCGCCTATTTGGTATGGAATGGGATAGGGGTCTGGGGTAACAACAATCCGGTGGGCTGGGGCTGGCCAATCGTAAATTTCGTGTTCTGGGTTGGTATCGGGCATGCGGGGACGCTGATTTCTGCGATCCTGTTTCTCTTCCGACAGAAGTGGCGTACGGCGATTAACCGAAGTGCAGAAGCCATGACGCTTTTTGCCGTCATCTGTGCATTACTTTTTCCTACGATTCACGTAGGTCGGATTTGGGTTATTTATTGGACTCTGCCGATCCCGAATCAAATGGAAATGTGGCCGCAGTTCAAGAGTCCTCTTCTCTGGGATGTGTTTGCGGTCAGTGTTTATTTCATCGTATCGCTCATATTCTGGTATGTCGGCCTGGTCCCTGACTTGGCGACGCTGCGCGACAGAGCGCGCAATGCGCTGCGCCGTCGAGTCACAGGTTTCTTTGCCTTGGGTTGGACGGGTGCCAACCGTCATTGGCGCAACTATGAAAAGACCTACCTACTCCTGGCTGCGCTTGCGACTCCCTTGGTTCTGAGTGTGCACTCTGTAGTGTCCTTTGACTTCGCTATCAGCATTATACCCGGCTGGCATACGACCATATTTCCGCCGTACTTCGTTGCTGGTGCAATTTTCTCCGGGTTTGCTATGGTGATGACGCTGCTGATTCTAGCCAGAAAGATCTATGGGATCCAGAACATCATCACGATGGATCATCTGGAAAAGATGGCCATCATCATATTGCTGACAGGAACAATAGTGGGCTTTGCATACATCACCGAGTTCTTTATTGCGTGGTATTCTCAAGTTGAGTATGAGCAGTATGCATTCCTGAATCGAGCGACAGGCCCATACGCCTGGGCCTACTGGACGATGATGTCCTGCAACCTGCTTTTCCCCCAGTTTTTCTGGATAAAGCGACTCCGGCGGAGCATTCCGTTCCTTTTCATAACCTCAATCGTTGTTAACATTGGTATGTGGTTTGAGCGGTTCGTTATAACCGTCATCAGTCTGCATCGGGATTTCCTGCCGAGTAGCTGGGATTATTTCAATCCAACTATCGTAGATGTGCTGACTCTTGCCGGATCGTTTGGCTTGTTCTTGACATTATTCCTCATTTTCCTTCGCTATTTGCCGATGGTAGCAATAGCAGAAGTAAAAATGGTACTCCCGGAAAGTGATCCGCATTTTTATCACAAGGATGAATCCGAAGAGCATTAAGTTGAGATCACGATGTTAAAGAAGATTATCCAGCAAATTAAGGCGACCATGGGGGTCTACGAGAGTAGGGCGGATGGCGTCTATGGTTTGCTGGCGGAGTATTCCAACCCGGGCACGCTTATTGATGCGGCACGCAAGGTGCATGGGGCAGGCTATCGGCACTTTGATACGCACACGCCATTTCCCATCCACGGGATGGATCGTGCAATGGGTCTTGGGCAGTCCAAGGTGGGATACATCACATTAATTGGAGGTCTTTGTGGGTTAGGGCTTGCGACATGGCTTCAATGGTGGACATCAGCAGTGGATTACCCCCTTAACATCAGCGGTAAGCCTTTCTTTGCGATTGAGCCATCCATCCCAATTATGTTTGAGCTTACGGTATTGTTGTCGGCACTATTTGCCGTGGGTGGAATGTTTCTGTTGAACGGTCTGCCCCGACCGTACAACCCGCTTTTCTACTCCCGTGCATTCACCCGGGCATCGGATGATGCGTTCTTCCTTCATATCGCCGCGAGCGATACAAACTTTGACCTGGAGGAAACGGAATCAATGTTACGGGAGGCAGGTGCAAAGGCGGTTGAAGTAATTCATGATCATGGATACTCAGAGCTGCACAAGGCCTAGTATGAAGAGAGTATTTTTCTTACTTGGTGTAACGGTGGTGCTCAGCGGTTGTCGCGGCACGCTAAAGGAGGATCCGCCTATTCATATCAATCCGAATATGGATGAGATGGAGCGGTTTGAAGCACAGGAGGCCAATCCATTTTTCGCTGATGGCCGTGCGATGCGTCCTCCCGTACAGGGCACGGTGGCCCGTGGAATGCTTCGTGAGGATGCACAGTTTCACACGGGTCGCAATGCGGATGGCAGCTATGTACAGGTAATGCCGGTTGAATTCACCGTCGAGTTCGCCAACCGTGGCCGCGAGCGATACGATATCTACTGTGCTGTCTGTCATGGTATTGCCGGAGATGGTCAAGGCATCGTGATGTCGGGTGGGTATGGATTCGCGCCGATCGGTTACCACGATGACCGTTTGCGCACAATTGAGGATGGTTACCTCTACGAAGTTATTGCAAACGGTATTCGAACGATGCCGGGCTATGCTCAGCAAATACCTGTTGCTGATCGCTGGGCTATTGTAGCCTACGTACGCGCACTGCAGCGCAGTCAGAATGCGACCGTCGAGGACGTTCCGGCTGACGAACAAACAAATCTTCAGAATACGCCCTGACATACGGATCTATGCGTGATTCGCTGCGAGGCAGCTCGCTCTTGATGAAGCTTGTTGATCCCTTGGCCCCTACCAAGAGTGACAGGTATCCATTTACTGGTGGAAGCCGCAGCTATATCATTCCGGGATTGATCGGTGTGGCAGCGGTTGCAGTGAGTATTGTGGTCGGGACGAGTGAGATGTTCCTGGAGCAGTTTTACTTCTCCTACCTGATCGGCTGGACCTTCTGTCTTTCACTCGCATTGGGGTGTATGTTTATTGTATTGATCAAGCACCTGGTCCGCGCAGAATGGATTGTCGCTCTAAGACGCATCCCGGAGGCGGTAGTTGTTTCCTTCCCCCTCTTGATCATACTGTTCATTCCTATTCTGGTAAGTGTTTTTGATGCCCATGGACCATACCATCACTGGACGGCCGAGGGTTTGGATGACCCGACCAGCAATTACTATGACGAGATTCTAGCGGGTAAGGTTGCCTATCTCAACATCCCGTTTTTTCTGATTCGGATTGGGTTCTACTTTCTGGCATGGACCTTCATTTCTTCACGCCTGTGGAGATTATCCATTCTCCAGGATGTAACCGGTGACCCCAGTATTTCAGCCAGACTACGCCATTTGAGTGCCTGGGGGTTGCCAGTATTGGGACTAACGACTGCGTTTGCGGGATTTGATATACTCATGACGTTGGATCCACATTGGTTCTCGACCATATTTGGCGTCTACTTTTTTGCGGGTGCTTTTATGGCGGCATTTTGCTTCACGGCACTTTGTGTTGTCGGGCTGCAGCGGGCAGGTATGCTGCGCGGAGTGGTTACGGCCGAGCATTACCATGACCTGGGCAAACTCATGTTTGGGTTCGTGGTCTTTTGGGCCTATATAGCCTTCAGTCAGTACATGCTCTATTGGTATGGTGGAATTCCAGAGGAGACGGCCTGGTTTAAGCATCGTCTGGAGCATGGTTGGGAGACGCATAGCGGCATACTGCTGTTCGGACACTTTATCCTCCCATTCCTGATCCTCTTGCCTCGGGCGATCAAGCGTTACTCCATCCCCCTAGCCGTTATGGCGGTATGGCTTCTTGCCATGCAATGGTTTGATATTCATTGGCAGGCCATGCCGGTATTGCACGTTGACCATGCACAGCTTCACTGGCTGGACATTAGTTGCTGGATCGGTCTCACCTGCGTATTCGTTGCGGGCTTCTTGTGGAGGCTTAGCCGACATGCCATCGTCTGTGAGGGCGATCCTCAACTCGAAAAGTCGCTGCGCTTCGAAAACGTTTAATTAAAAAGCCATGACTATCGGATCTGAGACTGGGGCTCCGGATCTACCTTCAGTTGAGCTTGAATCGGTAGATGCAGCCCCGATTCTGACCTTTGTTCTGGTCCTGCTAATTCTCTTGGGGGGACTGGTTTGGGCGGCTTCCTACTGGTTTAAGAACGAAGCTGACCTGACCGATAGAAGGGCGGCCGCCGAAGCGTCATACCCCGATCTGGAACGATTGAGGATTGCAGGTCACCAGCAACTTAACCGGTATGAAGTACTGGCAAGCGGAGCTGTGCGGATTCCAGTGGAACAAGCTATTCTAAAACTCTCGGAAGAGTTTCCGCCTGACGCGCGTATTTCCGGGGAAATGCTCAACAACCATATAGGAGAATAATTAGTCATGCCTCACTAGGCAGACTTGAATGCTCAAAGGATACATTGCCATACTTGCATTTTGCGCCTGCACGGTACCAGTATATGCACAATTGACGGAGCAGGCCAGTATCGCTTACCAAGGCGTTGGGCTTATTCCTCGGCTGGGAGATCAGATTCCGCTTGATCTCGTGTTCGTAAACTCCACAGGTGAGCAGGTTCAACTACGTGACTATTTTAACCGGAGACGTCCTGTAGTGCTGACCTTTGTTTATCACACCTGTCCCATGCTGTGCAGTTTACTCCTGAATGGCGTTACCCGGAGCCTGGAGGATGTACCATGGGCGCCGGGGGATGCCTATGAAATGATTACCGTTTCATTCAGTTCAGAGGATACCCCGGAGCGCGCCGCCGAACAGCGTGCCCGATATCTGCGGCGCGTTGATCACGAAGGTGCCGAATGGAGGTTTCTGACCGGCAGTGAATCGTCTATTGCTGAGCTGACCGATGCGACGGGCTTCATGTTCAAATGGGTTGAAGATCAGAATGAATACGCGCATCCCGCCGCTGTTATCGTGCTCAGCGAGACGGGGATTATTACCCGCTACCTGCCTGACCTAGCCCCTAGAGGGCGTGACCTGCGAGCAGCCATTGTAGAAGCTTCGAATGGTACAGTTGGCAATCTGCTGGACCGGGCTTTTCTTTACTGTTTCCAGTTTGATCCCACGTCCAATTCATACGTACTAGCGGCGCGGCGAGCCATGCAGGTCGGAGGTGGGATCACAGCGCTTGTGCTGATTGTAGCGCTCAGCCTTTTGTGGTTACGGGATACCAAAAAGTCTACGCACGCATGAATGAACAGGGCTCAATATGGCTTCCAGAACCCGCATCCACAGTTGCAGGAGATGTGGATTCGTTGTTCTATTTCATACTGGTCACGAGTGTCATCATATTCGTGGGGGTCATGGGAGCGATGGTTACATTTGCCTGGCGTTATCGCAGGCGCAGTGAAAACGATCGTCCTCAACCGGTCCGGGAGAGTAAACTTGTTGAAGCTTCCTGGATCGCAATCCCGTCCATACTCGTAGCAGTGGTCTTCGTATGGGGATTTCGGGTGTTTCTAGAGCTTGGTATTGCTCCTCCAAACTCCTATGAGATTAATGTTACTGCACGTAAGTGGAGCTGGTCATTCTCTTACCCAAACGGGGCGGTATCCACCGACCTGCATGTTCCTGTGAATCGACCGGTGAAGCTTCGCATGATCAGCGATGACGTGATTCACAGCTTTTTTGTGCCTGCTTTTCGTGTCAAGGCTGATGTGCTGCAGGGTCGCTATTCCTATGTATGGTTTGAGGCGACAAGGGCGGATACGTTTAACATTGTCTGTGCAGAGTACTGTGGTACTGCCCATTCAGACATGTACGCAAATGTTGTTGTGCAATCTCAGGACGACTTTGAGGGTTGGCTTGTAGAGAATATGGATGATGGATCTTTGACCCCGGCGCGGCGGGGTGAGCGTAGCTACGAGCTAGAAGGTTGCTGGCCCTGTCACTCATTAGATGGAACTACACTGGCGGGACCGACCTTTCTCGGCCTCGCGGGCAGGACGCGGAATTTCACGGATGGAACGAGTGCGGTGGCCGACGACAACTATCTCCGTATGTCCATCGTCAATCCTGCACAGCAGGTTGTCGAGGGGTTTTTGCCCGTCATGCCCCAACAGTACGCCTTGGACTTGTCCACCGAGGAGATTGATGCGCTTGTGGAATTCATTAAAGAGCAGCAGTAGGTAATGAGTGAAGGATCACATAATTACTTAAGTGCAAGAAAAGGGCTCTGGTCATGGCTTGCTACGACGGATCACAAGCGTATCGGGATCCTGTATGCGATGGCTTGCGGGACTTTCTTCCTGTTGGGAGGCATTCTGGCTACGTTCGTTCGAACAGAGCTCGGTACCCCTGGCGAGACGATCCTGGATCAGGATGGATACAATCAGATCTTCACACTTCACGGTGTGGTAATGGTCTTCCTGGTCATTATTCCGGCCATTCCCGGGATTCTTGGAAATTTTGTCCTACCCATACAGATCGGAGCCAAAGATGTAGCCTTTCCTCGCCTTAATCTGGCTAGTTGGTATCTCTTTATTGCCGGCGCACTGATGGCGGTGTTTGGCTGGTTGTTCGTGGGGAATGTTGATACGGGTTGGACTTTTTATACTCCGTATTCAAGTGGTGCATCAAACGCAGTTCTCTGGCTCACATCAGCGGTATTTGTAGCCGGCTTTGCCTCTATATTTACTGGGCTGAACTTCATTGTTACTGTGCATAAGATGCGTGCACCAGGAATGACCTGGAACCGGCTGCCCCTGTTTGTCTGGGCGATCTATGCAACGGGTATTGTTCAGGTTTTGGCTACACCCGTGATTGGCATTACGATGGTGCTCTTGTTCCTGGAGAAGTTGATGCAGATTGGCATCTTTGATCCGGCACTGGGGGGAGATCCTGTTCTCTTCCAGCACTTCTTCTGGTTCTACAGCCATCCGGCGGTCTACATAATGATTCTGCCCGCCATGGGGATCATTAGCGATCTTATGGGGACATTTTCCAGGCAGCAAGTATCCGGTTACACTTTCATCGCTCTTTCTTCAGTTGCGATTGCATTTCTGGGATTCCTTGTTTGGGGACATCACATGTTCGTGGCCGGACAAAGTGCGTTGTCTTCAATCATCTTCTCAATGCTCACCTTCCTGATTGGCATACCAACTGGCATCAAGGTGTTCAACTGGGTTGCCACGATGTACAAGGGGTCCGTGTGGCTGCGAACGCCCATGATCTATGCACTGATGTTTCTGTTCCTGTTTTCAATTGGTGGGTTGACAGGAATAATGGTAGGCGTCCTGGCCGTGGATGTCCATTTACACGATACCTACTTTGTTGTCGCCCATTTCCATTATGTGATGATGGGAGGCGCACTCATTGGACTGATTGGAGGGCTCCATTACTGGTGGCCGAAGATAACCGGGCGAATGTATAATGAAACGGCAGGAGTAATCGCAGCGATACTGGTATTTATCGGTTTTAATGTGACCTTCTTTCCGCAATTCTTTCTCGGAAGTCGGGGGATGCCACGTCGCTATCACGACTACACAGAATTGCTGCCAAACTTCCCAGAGTTCGCTCCACTGAACTTGGTATCCACGATTGGTTCTTATATCCTTGCTGTCGGGTTACTAATGATTCTCGTGTATGCATTGTATTCGCTGTTCAAGGGACCGAAAGCACCCGCCAATCCTTGGGGGGCCTGTACTCTGGAATGGACGCACACCGGTCGACTCCCTGATGAGCACAATTTTCACGAGACCCCTTTAGTTACGCGTGGACCTTACGACTTCCGCCTTGCAGATGATGTTTTTGGTCCAAAGGAGGAGGATTAGGAGATGAGCAGCACGGGTACAACGCTGAAACATTACTTCGTCAACCACGAGCAGCAGTTTGACGCGGCAAAACTGGGCATGTGGCTGTTTCTTGTCACGGAGATTCTGCTCTTTTCCGGTATGTTCGTGGCCTACGCGGTATACCGCTCCTGGCATCCGGAGGTGTTCGCACAGGCCAGTGAGCTGCTGGATTGGCGTCTGGGTGCGCTGAATACCGTCGTACTTCTAGCTTCAAGCTTTACCGTCGCCCTTTCAATTCACTTTGTACAAAAGGGGGAGAACGACAAAGTAGTCGTGCTACTGCTCATGACGCTGCTGTGTGCAGCGATCTTTATGGTAGTGAAATATTTTGAGTACTCAGGAAAATTTGCACATGGAGTGTTTCCTGGGGCAGGTTTTGAGCCGCAGGGGATCATTGACGGCAAAGATTACTCGAAATACGACATCCCGTTCGCTCCGCAGTTTTTCAGTATTTACTTCGTGATGACCGGCATACACGGGGTCCATGTGTTGGTGGGTATGGGCGTGTTTGTGTGGCTTGTAACACGCGTTGCACGAGGGCACTTTTCACCTCAATGGTATACTCCAGTTGAGCTTACCGGACTGTATTGGCACCTGGTAGATATAATCTGGATTTTCCTGTTTCCTTTACTGTACCTGATTTAGAGACCACTTCATGGCTCAGGGGCAACACCATATTATCCCAATTCGCATGCTAGCGATAGTTTTCGGCTTGCTGCTGTTTCTTACGTTGGCTACGGTGATCACTGCTCAAATTGATCTGGGACTTGTGAATGTTCCATTGGCGCTGGCTATCGCAGGATCCAAGGCGATATTAGTTGCTTTGGTTTTCATGGCCCTCAAGTATGACAATAAAGTCAACTTACTGGTATTGGTGCTGGGGGTTGTTTTTGCCGTCGTATTTCTGGCACTTACCTTGGCGGATACGGAGCTCAGGGGAACTATCGGTATAACCGAGCCTGGCACGACTGAATTGACTGTTGAGCCCGCGGAATCGGAGTAACGATCCTTGTTGCTGCGATTTTGGTCGACTGAGGTCGCCTCAAAGTTCAATCCCCAATCCTTAAGGCGGCAGGTGTAGCCAACATCTTCTCTCGAGAACTGCTTTCTCTTTCCAGGCGGGAGATATTCTCCGTGCGGTTTCAATTCAAATCAACCCGAGGAGGATGGTATTCTCATCGGTACTTCGTCGCCCCGGGCGGATACACTGGACAGTGCGGGCCAGGCCGATGTCGTGCTAATTTATTGCTGGCGTCTAGCAGTCCTCTTTCTTATCCCTGAAATCCTCATACTTGATTGTGCCATTAGGAACTGTTGTCGTGTCGGCGTTGGTTGTCCTCTGAGACGATCACCCACTGTATCACCGAAGGAAACTGACCCAACTGTTCCAGTGGATTACCACTGCCTGATCTTGTCCCAGGGAATTTCAGTTCCTTGCCCCACGATTTCAAGCAAGCCTTCACTTGCACGCCCGCATTACCTAGCGTCATAAGTCCCATTCTTCCTCACACGCGCGAATACTTGGTAGAACTATCTCAAGATTTTGGTGACTTCCGCGACGCCCGCGTAGTGCCTATCCCGGCTATCCTTCAAGAGAAGCCTACAGAGCTCAAACAGATGGTGAGCCTTCTTCGTCCTGTAGGTCTGTGTGACGAAAAGTACCTCAATTACGGTCTTACAAACGATTGCTACAGTTAAGCGGCCGTCATCGAAGTGCCCATTCGTTACTGCATCCAATCGGTTCTCAATGGCTTCGTTTGCAGAGGGGGCTCGCGTCGTGTACTGGCCGACTATGCGACTGGGATTTTTCAATACTCTGGTCCAAGGATGCCACCGATCACGAATAATCAATAATGTAATACGTATTATCCAATATATAACAGTTAAAGAACAATATTACTGACATAAATCCGGGCTTGTTTCAATCATTGGGGAAACTTGATCTTTCCAACTGACAGGAATT
>JAPPGC010000016.1 GCA_028875125.1 Bacteroidota bacterium
TCAAAAACTTAAATTCTAATTGTCGCCGACTTAAATTCTAATTGACGCTAGACATACGGAAATTAACAATTGGCGATTATATGCGTGTGTAATCAAGGCACTATATCCATTTTGGACTGCTTGTGCGCAATTTGAGGGAATCGATCAGAGCAAGTTGCTTAGAGACTGGCGAATCGTGGTGGAAGCGATTGTCGGCAGACTCGGGACTCAAGGGCGTTTTCCAATTTGAGTTGAGGTATGGTTCAGTTGACCAGCCGACTGATTCGCGTTTGTCCGGAAATACAAATACCATAGAAAAAGTGCCTCAGTACTTCTTCTGTACGGGTTTTTTTTGCACCAAATGGAAATGTCAAGCACCCGAGGGGTGAGATATCCAAGAATTGTAAAGGCTAGAGGTCTAATTCTGTGCTCCTCGCAGGCATAGATACTGTCTACCGCCGAAGAACAATCTGACTGGTCTGTGCAATGGAATCAATAGTCAAACGAGCTAAATAAACCCCGGAAGGAAGCCCCTCCGCGTTGAATATTACTTCATGGGTTCCTTCATTCACGGGCTCTTCAACCAGTGTGACAATCTTGCGGCCCAACAAATCCATAACCTCAAGATGAACCTGCGTTCGTTCCCGAACTTCAAACTGAATATTCACTGTGTTCTGAAATGGATTAGGATAACTCCTCAGAAGCATCCCAGAAGTGGGAATCTCAGCGTTTTCGTCAACAGCGGTATCAACAGGTGGCGTACTGCGCTTTCTGCGAACAATCGCCGCGTGAATGTCACTGAGATTCCTGGTTCCCGTGTGATCGGAGAAAAATGTTCTGAACACATGGGTCAGACGACCGGTTGACCCGTCACCTTCAAGTGTGACAACACCAAACCCGGGACAGCTCCCCAAAGCAGCGTGCTTCACGGTAATCGGGTTCGGACCGCGAAACGACACGATTATCTGTCGACCGTCAGGAGTGATGTCAACGAGGTCCGGCGCGGGGTCGTCACTGTGCTGATATCCCTCGCCGTCCTGATTAAGAAACGGTTCTCCCTCCCCCTCGCAGTACCCTGACCCGGTGAGGTCGGTCGTGCCGACATGCGCGGCATGTTGCTCTGAAGCCGAGAGAGAAGGATCGTTTATGATTTTGGTCACGTCAAACACTTCCGCGTTATTCTGAATACGGTCGAACTGGTAGAGGAACTGTTCTGAAGGAGAAATCGTCATGCCATGAGCGTCGCGACGGTTGGCCAGCTGGGTCTCGTCAGTAATATCCAAGGACTTTTCCCTGTAAAACTCAACCGGCCGGGGCTCATTGGCAACCGTACTGGGATTAGTGCCGTCTGGGTAGTCAACTGGTAGCTGATACATGAGAAAAATCGAGTCATCCGCACCGGCCGGACTTGCAGAGACACCGGCGTTGAGATACATGAAGTCCCCACCCCTGATTCCTCCGCAACCGGCACCACTGATTACGTCATTGGTATATTCCGCAACGATTGCCATCGGTTCGGTCGTGATATCAACAACAAAAAGACCTCCTCCTCCGAACGTGACGTACGTATGTTTGTTGGTAACGATGGGACAAACCACGACATTGTTCGGCCTCCCCGGTCCTTCCTTTGGTACTCCGCTCGGCGTCAACGTCGTCTGGGGACTTGTGTATTCGCCGCTTACACGCCCCGCCGGCAAGGTAGCATCGGCCATAGCCGGCTGATATCTCAAGTCACGCCCGCCAACCAGATCAAGCGTGGCCGCCCTGTTGAAAGTGAGAGTGCCTGTCGACTGATCGTAGTCGATTCGTTCCAGAAGCTTTGCGCCGAGATTCGCTATGATGATCTTGGTGCCGTCTGGGCTCCAGTACGACATGTGGTTTGACGGCGAGGAACCTTCCGGTCCGGTAGTACGGAACAGGGCTTTCGCGAGGAGGACGGCTCTTTCGGGCTCGGCGCTGATCCTATCGCACCGCCTATGCCCTTCTGCCGTGTCGACGCACTGTCCTTCCGCATCTATAATGCCCACGAGGCCCGTGCCCGGACCGAAGAAATTCAAGTTCATGAACCGGTTCGACGGCGGGTCCGGCAGCATGCCATGAAGACGTCTCACGTGCACCCCCAGTTCGCTTAAGGCATTGGGGAACACGTCTTTGGCCTCAATAACTACCGGTCCAAAGCTAGTGTCAGCTTCGTAATAAGTTCCAGGCGGAGCAGCCGCAATGTCGCTGCCTTCGTAGATCACTATCCTGCTTCCGTAAGTTCCCGAGGGATTCTCAGCCGTAATGCCTCCGCTATCCGATTGGTCAGACAACCAGACCTCCCACTCGACCGTGTTATTGTCGTCATCTTCACCTAGATACGCACTGAAACTAACGAGTGCCATTACAATAAGCAAACCTACAGTATGTTTTTTCATCATAGATACCTCCTTGGCAAACGAGAAAGGTCTTTCCATAACTCCCTAAGGCCACTACTCCTATAACTTAGCCTAGCTAATGTTACTGAGAAAGCACCCATTTTCATTGGGAATAATATACAATGGAGCCTCCTGCAAAATTCCAAAATCTAAAACCGGGGGGAGATCACAAATAGAGCTCCCGTGAACTTCGCAGCAATGATAGTAAATCTTCAAGTATTTTCCAAAGTATTTTTCAGCATCGATGTTCTTTGTCTGTTACATAATGGGTAATAATTGTTATATGAGGTCTAATGAAAAAGCTGGGCACTATCTTCCGCTCGGCTTTTTCATTAGACCCCGCTATTCTGATTTTATGGAATTTTCAAATGGATAGTGATCTGTGCCTGATGTTGTGATAGGTCCTAGGCTTTTCATTAATAAACAAACAGTTCCAAATTTTGTAAACCGGCAGACACCGTGCATCACAAGTATTGGTGTGGCGGTAGACACGGGATTGGACGGCTATTCGGACCAGCGTGTCCGCAGATACCCCTAACCGAAAAACCATGGATGATTCTGCTCAGAGCAGTGAGGTCATTCAGCTAAATGTAGCAACATCAGTTTATCATGATGTGTGTGTGGCTGATGTAATGAATCTGTTGAATGTGGCTGCCGCAACAGCAATGGAGTTCTTTGGGTGTGTTACACCCCGATGGAAGGATTCAATGTCCTATGTTACGGACGCGGATCTTGCAATACAGCATCTGATCGTTGAATGGCTCAACCAGCATTATCCTGATGATGGCATCATTGCAGAGGAAGAAGATCTAAGGAAAGAGCCGACGACAGGTAGCCGGTACTGGTCAATTGATCCAATTGACGGGACGGCAGCCTTTGTGGGTGGTCTGCCTGTATGGGGCACAGGATTGGCGTTGTTGGAGGATTATGAGCCCATAGTTGCTTTTTTTTCTGCACCCGTGACACGGGATCAATACTGGGCACTGAAAGGGAACGGAGCATACAGGGGAGAGCAACGCCTGTCAGTTCGCCCGCCAAGTCCCCTGCATCGTGAATCTGTACTGCTCAGCTACTCAAAACTGCATCGCCAAAAAGTTCTCAGCTCCAAGTACCCCGGGAAAGTGCGGAGCCTTGGGTCAACAATTGCTCACCTCTGCTACGCAGCAGCAGGCAATTGCGACGCGACACTTTTGACTCGTGTAAGCTTGTGGGATGTAGCCCCGGGGCTGTTAATGCTACGAGAGAGCGGAGGAGAGTTGCGGTACGTTAACGGGGATCAGGTTAGCCTGAAAGATATGCTCACCAGCAGAGCCCCCGCATTAATGATAGGAGGGCATCCCGAGATGGTCAGGAGCTTTGACGCACTACTTTCTGTCGACTAATCTACTAGGATCCGGCGGGCCCGCTGACCGGCATGTGCAAGAACACCGTCAGCCACAATTCGGTTCTCACTCATTCGTGGTACCTTTGCCTGACTGTTAATGTCCCCCCGGCTGGACTTAAGCCATGCATTGAAAGTGCCATCCGGTAGAATTACAATTTCTGGTGGGCCAAAGGCCTTGGCCTCACGCCGTATTTGGTAGTGTCGATTAATATCGCAGAGTATGGAGTCCAGTGATCTTACAAATGCTTCACAGTCTCCTGGGAGGCGGCTAAACTCAAACAGCCATTCATGCGCAGGAACCTGTGCGCCGTTGGGGGGAATAGCCGAAACGTGGTAGTCACGTACGTGACTGTTTGTGGCTTTGCATGACCTATCAATTGCGGTCCGAGCATCCTCACCAAAGACAGCTTCTCCGTACTTGTCGATCATTTCAGAGGTGCGGCCGGCAATTACAATCTTGTGTGGGTCAGTGCTTGTGAAGCGCACGACATCCCCCAGCAAGTAGGACCAAAGTCCGCTGCAGGTTGTGAGAATCATGGCGTACCGTACGCCAGGTTCCACATTGCTAATCGTTCGTCGTTCAGGAATCTCGGAATTCAGTTCATCCAGGCGGATGAACTCGTAGAAGACTCCGTTATTCAGATGTAACCGCATGGCCGGATCGCTTAGATCCGTCTGATAGGAGAAAAATCCCTCCGATGCACCGTAAGCTTCAAGGAAATGCATCTTCGGTAGACCTATCTGCTCCTCAAGTACTGCGCGGTACGAGCTCAGAGCTACGCCGCCGGAGATGTATAGCTGCAAGTTGGGCCAGATTTCTCCGACAGTTCGTACGCTGGTTCCGTTTATTTCGTTATACCTTTCGATCAACAACCCAAAAAGCACCAGGGCCCAGGTTGGGGCCATGGCTACCATACGCACATCCTGATTCAGCGTCTGGTCGACAATGGCCTGGATCTTTGAATCCCAGTTGGGTGCAAAAGCGATAGAAATTGGAACCGCCTGCAGAAAGGCCCTAAAGAATCCAGGCGCGAACAGAATCTGTAGGCCGCTCACTTCTCCAACTAGTGTTCCCGGATAATTGGGATCATCCTCAACACGTCCAGGAAGGGTCAGGTGCTTGCCAAGGAAAGTTTTGAAGGCGCCCGTACGAACCAGATAGCTAAACCCTAGACCAACCGAAAAGCCACGGTTCAGGCGGAGCATATCTTTACTCAGAGGAATGACCTTGCCCTCGGAGGCGGTACCGCTCGAAACGGCGAAATGCTTAACATCACCTGGCCAGAGCAGGTCATGCTCCCCCGCTCTTATTCGGTCTATGTAAGGCTTAAGGTCTGTGTAGGTGTGTATTGGAACGCGCGACTGGTATGCATCAATCACGTCCGATTGCTGCGCAATCTCTGCGAACTCAAACCTGCGACCCCACTCAGTCTTTGAGGCTCGTCGCAGCATTCGCCGCAGGAGATACGCCTGCATTTCAGCCGGTGTCCGCGTACGTATATGGGAGACGATTCGCAACAGATAGAAGCTTTTATGTGCCGAATAATGCGTCAGGAGACGTTATGAGCATTGTCACTGTCGCTGGCGCACGTAAACCCCCAACATACGGTGCATGATCCCCATGTCGTATAATCAGTTAAGTAGGAGTGAAAATATAAATGTAACAATGAAATTGGTCTGTCGCGAACACCATCTTAATTTGTCTGACGGGGCAGTGGTGATGGGTATCCTGAATGTGACCCCAGATTCCTTTTATGATGGTGGCAGATATTTGAATCCCTCCGAAGCACTTCAACGCGTTGAGGTGATGTTAGATGAGGGAGCACGCATCATTGATGTTGGGGGCGCCTCGTCGAGGCCACAAGGTCAGGTTTATGGCGCAGGTGCGGCACCAGTTTCGACGGAACGTGAGATAGATCGAATTCTGCCGGTCGTAAAGGCTATCAGGCAATCGTTCCCTGAGGCGATCATTTCTGTTGATACATTTAACGCTGAAGTCGCAACAGTCGCGCTCAAGGCGGGCGTGCACATGATTAATGATATATCTGGTTTGCAGGAGGGCGTCGCTTCAGCAGAGAGAGCAGGCCGCTTCGGTGCGGCGTATGTTGTTATGCATTCAATCAAACGCCGGGGTAGTCTAGTACATGAGGCAACCTACAATGGAGTAGTTGCAGCAGTTTGTCAAGCACTTTCGGATTCTGCTGATCGGGCTCGTTCTGCGGGTGTAACCGGCATTGTGGTAGATCCTGGATTCGGTTTTGGAAAAGGACACTCAGACAATTTGCACTTGATTCAACATCTGGATATACTTGCTGAACTAGGTTATCCTGTATTGGTTGGAATCTCCAGAAAGAGTACGGTTGGTCGAGCACTCAGCGGGGATGGCGAACCGGCACCGGTATCCGACCGTCTGTTTGGATCACTGGGGATGACTGCTGCCGCTGTGCTTCGGGGAGCGAATATTATTAGAACGCACGATGTTCGTGCGACCTGTGAAATGATCAAAGGTCTAGAAGCTGTTCTGCACGCCTGAGGATGAATCTGTTTGGCGTCGTACCTGTGCGAGTAATTGATCTCTTCGAGATCGTCCTCGTAGCGATTGTGTTCTATCGTCTATATATGATGATGCGTGGTACGCTCGCCGTTTCGCTTTTTGCGGGGCTAATCGGACTCTTGCTGGTTCAGTTTGTGGTGGAGGTGACGGACATGAAAATCCTACAATCCATGTTCGCCGCGCTCAGTGACATATATGTAGTGGCAGCTATCATTGTGTTTCAGCCGGAAATTCGTCGAGTATTGATTTTACTTGGACAAACCCCATTCCTGCGGCGTCTTCTTACATCTGGGGATCAAAGCGAGATCATCATAGAAATCGTTACCGCGGTCAGTATCATGAGTCGACGAAAGTCCGGAGCCCTTATTGTATTCAAAAGGAAGAATGGTCTGCGGAGCTACGTGGAAACCGGTGAATCTTTACAGGCAGCTATCAGGAGCAACCTCCTGATCTCTATTTTTCACGAAATGAGCCCGCTGCATGACGGAGCGGTTATCATTTATGGTAATCGCATCGAAGCCGCACGGTGTTTATTGCCCGTGTCCAGCAGCAAGCGCCTGGGAGCTCAGTTCGGTACGCGGCACAGGGCAGCTGTAGGTATTACCGAGGAAACAGATGCGTTTGTGGTCGTAGTTTCAGAGGAAACGGGGAGGATTTCAGTTGCGGAGCAGGGCGTGATTGTTTCAGGACTTACACCTGAGGAATTGCACCACCGGTTATCTGAAGTATTGAGTGATCAAACTGTGCCTGCAGGCGGGTTTACCCAACCGAATAAGTAATCAATGCTGAGATCTGGAGGACAGTATGTTCAAAGGCGGGCGAAGCTGGTCGAGACAGTCAGAAGCAACGGTGTAAAAGATGAACGAGTGCTTGCCGCTGTTGGGCGCGTAAAGCGGGAATGCTTTGTTGATCAGGCCTTGCAGCACCGGGCGTACGAGGACCAGGCTTTACCAATTGGACTGCGCCAAACGATATCGCAGCCCACTACCGTGGCCTTCCAGACTTGGATGTTGGACACGCAACCGGGCGATTCGGTGCTTGAAGTAGGAACAGGCAGCGGATATCAGGCTGCCGTGCTTTGCGAAATGGGAGTACGCGTTTATTCCATTGAACGGCATCGGTTACTGCATGAGCGTGCAAAGGCAATATTAAATGAACTTGATTATCGCGTACTGTTGCGTGTTGGAGACGGATCTTTGGGGTGGCCGGGGCTGGCCCCATTTGACGCGGTTGTGGTGACGGCCGGAGCCATGGAGATCCCGAAACGACTTCTTGAACAGCTTCGTGAGCCAAGTGAACGGAAACCTGGAGGACGACTAGTTGTCCCTATTGGAGACCGAGGTGGTCAACGAATGACGAAAATTGTTCGCACTGGACCAGATTCGTACGAATCCGAAGAGCGGGGCATGTTCATGTTTGTGCCGCTGGTGCAAAGCTAAATGATGACCGTTTCCGCAGGTCCCTCGTGGGCCCTAATCAAGGCACGGGTAGCCTCATCACGCAAATCGTCCGGGCTTTTATGCTTTTCGGTCATCCGCGCAATCCCTACATAGATTCCGCCAGTCAGCAATCCACCCTGATTCTTGACAGCGGACTGAATGTCTTTGTGCCAAGCTTCCAGTTGTTTTTTCCGTCCGTCAATGAATACGCCGTACGTTATTTCGCCGAATTTGACCACACGGCTGTTTGGGGCTGCATTTTGTAGGCATTCCGAGAACAATTGCTCCGTCTTGCTGAGAACATCTTCGTATGATCTAGTGAGTATTTCGGCTTTTTGGGGCACTGTGATAGCCAGCGCAAGTTCGGTTCCTTGTCGTCTTGCACGTGCCATTTCTTCGGTAATGATTTCGCGTCGGGGACGATGGGGGTCCTCTCTGTAGAGCATCAGGCTCAGAGTTTTCCCGAATGCCTCAAGTAGTTCTTTTGCACGCGGATGTGACAATCCAGATTCATTAGCGGCATCTGCCAGCAATAGGTAGGGTGTTTGTCCAACAGCGGCAATCCCGAGACTGGTGAGATTCGCTGGTGTTCTGCTGTATTTCAGTTGAGTGGTAGGCACTCCGTTTTCGCCGACTGTATGGATTGCTACGGTTTCGGATGCCTTCAACAAGTTGTGTCTCAGTATAAAGGACTCTCCGCGAAGGCAGCTCCAGTCCAATCCTACGGTTCCCCATACCTTGTAATTGTATTCCTCTGTTTGTTGAATGAGCCCGACAGCATGTGCGTCGAGTGCTGCCTGCATCCCTCGTAACACTGGAATGAGTATGTGCTTTTCTAAGGGGTTTCGTGGTTTCTTTTGGGGTTGCACAGCAGGTTTTTCGACTTTTGGGGTATTCACAAACAAATCTGGAGCGGCTTCGGCCTCTGAAGGGTCACCTTCGGGTGGAAGGTCATTCTTTTTGGTTATAGGACGTATATCAATAATTCCATCCTCTTTCAGTGAAGGTGGTTCGGGCGGTCTACTTGACGAGGTTTGTTCATCATTACGCTCAGCACGTTCCGACATGGGAACGTAAATCAACAAAATAATTGTGATAATGATCAGACCGGCCATTGGGGTATATTCCCACCATTCGGTGACCCCGATGAGGAATGTAACGGCTGTGGCCACAATCGCTAAAATGATAAAAGTTACTCGTAGCATGAGTGAAATTGTAAGGACAACACTAGTTTAGAGCGGAAAATAACAAGAGTTGGGCGACTTAACAAATTCAAGTCTTGTGAGCTTATTTCGGTCGCTTGTTCAAGTCCTTTAGTCACAAACACGTCAGCTAAATCGAGGACGACTCCCGAGTCGACCAAACTCAGAACAAGCATGTTGCACGACTGATTCTATGATAAAAAGTAATTATAAAAAGTGCTTACGCAATAGCTAGTGAATCCGGGATGTCATTTCGTTGTGTATCGGGATTGACAAGCGGACCAGTAAGGGGCAGATCGAAGCTTGTCAGAAAGGGGGCAATGGCAGAGAACCAGAATTCTTGTTGAAACTCGATCATTTCGTCATTGAAAGTGTGGTCTGTGCTACCGTGTTCCCCAACATCCAGGTAGAAGATGCGCGGCCAGTCGGGAAATCGAGTCTGTGCATCCCTGACCATAGAGAATGCCTGCTGCGCGGCCTCTACAAAGCTCATTTCCCCGGTTATGATCAGATAGATCGCCACCGTATTGTCGAAATTCATCCATACCCCAGGAGAGTCCGGTTTATTGTACTCTGGAATGAAAGGAAGTGAAGACTGAGAAGCGTCCATTTGGACCGTCAGCGGGATATTGGACTGATACAGAGTCAAGCGATGCAGGTTGCCGACATGCGAGTGGCATGAGCAAAATCTGCTGGTCAATTTGCCGTGCTATCGTCTATATCAAGCATGCACAATATGGGGAGATGTAATGTCGTTGTTTCGTGTGGCAACTGCCTCATTCGGCGAACAGTAATATCGTGCTTGTCAAATCGACTGTGGATGTAATGGTATGTGGTGGCTTGCTTATTGATAAATGTACTATGCATGCGTATATTACGCGGTGTTCTAGTCTGTGAACGATCAACCAAACCATCCTTATTTGTCTCTATGAAAATCTCCACACTACACACGACAATTGTTTCCGGGATGCTGGTTTGTCTGGTCGTTGGCTGCAACTCTAGACCTGCGGTAGATCAGATTCTGACTCCAACTCATATGGAATTCGAAGATCTCTTTGTGCAAGAGAGCGAAATCCGGCTCGACAATTCGGTGCTGCTTGGTTTGAGATGGAATCTGGATGTGAATTCTAAAGGTGAACTCCTGGTGCTTGATACCCAGAGTCAGGGCGTACACCTGTTTTCACCAGATGGAATATTGGCTTGGACGAAGGCAATCGGAGACTGCTATCCTGGGGCAGAATTCAATTTCAATGCGCAGGCCTCATTTCTGGACGATTCTCATGTTGCCGTATTGATTAACAGCGGAGCAATCGTTTTAGGCCAGAATGGGGAGTGCGTCCAGACTGTCACTGATTCAGATTTGGCGACCAATACGTGGGCGCTATGTTCGCATCGGGATACCATATTTACCATGCCACGTGATATCTGGGACAGCACTTTCATCCGAGCCTACAGTCCAGATTTTACACTCATTGACCAATTTCTACTCCCTACACCTAAATTCCAAAGACGGGCATCTGTAATGCTGACAAACTCGGGATCCGCTATGGCATGTTTTAATGACGACGTTTGGTGGGTGTATACCGAAAACTTTGATGCTACTCCTCGACTATCCCGTGCAGGACTGACCCGATTTATGCCGGACTTTTTCGTGGAGCGGACTCAGGATTATCCAGATTTTGAAGTAGTTACTCCGTCCAATTTTCGGGAGATTACTGAAATGCTTGATAAGGCTGAAGCCGAGGCAACAGGCGTGGAGGGAATCTTCGCGCTTGATAGCGAAACACGTGTGATTGTTTATAACAACGGGACAATAGGTAGAGGAGCAGTCATTGCCAACCACAGTGATCGTTTTCCAGCTGTCAGTACACCGATTGAGAAGACTCCAAAGGCTGTAGGGAGCGGAGGACTGTATATCCTGGGTGACCTGGAAGATGAGGCCATCGAAGAAGCCGTCAACCCTCCAATCGTCCGCTACCGATTCGTCCCGCCGTCAGGAGAGTAATACAGGGCCGGCGCATAAGAGGGTTGATTGAACGCTTCGGCGCCACAGAATTTGGCTAATCTACTCCAAGTAGGCTCGTCAATGATAAGCTGGCGAAGCCCTGCAATGGCACGCTGTTGCAAGCTGGCCTTGTAATCCTCGTTGCGGTTTTTTCACCAACAGACAGTTTCTACTTCTGGTGTGAAATAGGGCAGTGCGTCTTTGACGCGTCTAGTCAGTAAAAACTGTGCAACACACGGGCCAGTCGGCATGAAAATCATCTTCTGGGGGATAATCCTGACAACTCTGGGCATCGGCTGTAATTCCCAAACAGAGTCCGAGCATGCAACAATTCTGAAGGAGCAGAACGGGCGTTACCCGGCAATGGAAGCCGAGGACTGGTATAAACTGGTCCATCAGTCGGTTTTTGGTGCCGGTCATGCGATACAGAACGTCGAAACTGCTCATGATTGGCTAATCCGTGAATGGGAGGACCTTGACACGGTCAGCAATGAGCCTCTGGTAGAAATACTTGGACCGGATTCTATGTATGCACGAATAAACTTGCGCCCGTACAAGTCTGCAGGTGGTAGATCTGACGAACTTTTCCAGGCTTTTCTGCAGACGGCGAACCAGGGGGCGGAACCTGGCGATGGGTTTGAACGATACTGGCAATCTCTGCGGGACGCTGCCAAGAAACGTACGATTACGGTCAGCTTGGATGCACTGGACTCGCTATACAGCATCATGTCAGCGGAAGGGCTTCCCGCGATCCACCATTCGGAGCGATACTCGGGGCTGTATGATCCTGCTTACCGAGTAGTGAGTCGCGAACTGTTGCAAGAGATGCAGCACCTGTAGACCACCGGTAGGTTCGCGGTCTATAAGGCCTCCGTTGGAAATGGTGGTGCCCGGGACTGGAATCGAACCAGCACGCCCGTAAGGGCACTGCCCCCTCAAGACAGCGCGTCTACCTATTCCGCCACCCGGGCCTGGAAGTGATCCCGCCAGGGCTCGAACCTGGGACCCTCTGATTAACCTACCACACCGGCTTTCGCCGGCCTCCTGACGGCGTTGTGGTCTGGACCATCTCTTCACCCTTCCGTGTTACGGTGTCGGGTGGGCTGCGTATGGCCTCTGAGGGCTCTCTTGATTCCGCATACTGCGGAGTTGTGGAGTGATAGTTATTCAGTCATTGTCCCATGAGATTGTCACTTCCTCGAGGGAGGGACTGACTGTATCAGGCCACAGATCAAGGTTGCCTGCTGATTACCCACATATCCAATGCATTTTTACGCGTGACAGCGTAGCAGTGGTTTTAGGGCGTCCCAGCATACAGCAGCCTCCACTCTAGCAGTTCCCTGCATGAGGCTCCATTATTAAAGTCAGATGCTCTTCCAACTGAGCTACGGGATCAATATGTACGAGAACTGGCGCCGGGCAATTACGGCTATCTCCCGGAGTTTAATGTTTTACTGGCTGCATGTTCCAGAGTGTCTTCATTGGATACCGCATCACCAATCGTCCCTTTAACTTTGAAGTATCAAAATTGATGAAGCCAAGTGCCATATATACTTCTGAGGGACAACAGCGCCAAAGCAGCTTGATCTCTCGGTCGCCTTGGCGATAGTCAGTGGTTGCAATCAATCCAACCAATTGATCTACCCCTGAACCCATGAATACATCTACTTCGGCCCCGTCAGAACTTGTGGTATTGCGGATAAATCCATAGTCCAAAGGGTAGATGATTTCTGGGTATTTGGGGTGTGCCGTACGTCGAGGACGATCCAATGTTACACCCTCAATGCGAATCAACTGCTCCCACAGATCCCAAGAAAAACGCTTTTTTAGAATTGACAGGTATGCGTCCGTCATTTGGCTTTAGGGACATACCGAACATGCAATTCATTCAGCCTCTCGGGGGCAACTGTGGTGGGCGTTCCAGACATGGGCTCCTGAGCGCTTTGTGTTTTCGGGAATGCGATTACTTCACGAAGTGAAGTTGATCCTGAAAGCAGCATAACAATGCGGTCCAGCCCCATAGCAATCCCTCCGTGAGGAGGTGCGCCATAGCGCAATGCTTCCAGTAGAAACCCGAATCGCTCTTGGCTTTCTTCGGGGTCTATACCCAGAACATTAAACATTTGCTCCTGAATGCTTCGATCGTGAATACGAATAGATCCGCCACCAATCTCCATACCGTTGAGCACGATGTCATACGCACGCGCTTGAACGTGACCTGGATCACTTGAAAGAAGCTGCAAATCCTCTGTTCGGGGTGAAGTAAACGGGTGGTGCATTGCCGAATAGCGCTTTTCCTGGGCATCCCATTCCAAAAGAGGGAAATTGGTGATCCACACGAACTGCCACGCGTCTTCTGCAATGCAGTCAAGCTCCTGCGCCATATGCAGGCGAAGGCTGCCCATCTGCTCCTGAACAGTAGGCCATTGACCACAAAGAATAAGCAGTAGATCTCCTGTTTGGGCTCCCGAAGCCTCAATGGCACTGCTCACGAACTCATCCGGGAGGACATGCGTCTTAACAGAACAGTTTGGGCGAGATCCATCGGAAGGGATCCGTACATAAATCAGTCCGCCAGCCCCAATTTGTTTGCGAACGACAGTTTTATCCAGGCGGTCCATATACCCGCGCCCTCGATCCCCCTGTCCGGGAGCAACGAGTCCCAACACAGATCCACCTGCGGAAAGTGCTTGATCAAACACACGGAATCCCGAATTATTGAAAACGGAACTGAGATCGCAGATTTCGAGATCAAAACGCAGATCAGGTTTGTCGGAGCCATACCGGCGCAGGGCATCCTCGTAAGACAATCTAGGGAAGGGGATAGGAAGGTCTACGTTGAGGATATCTTTCCAAAGCGCCACCAAGAGCCCTTCGGTTACAGAATAAACCATATCCTCTGTCGCGAAGGTCATTTCAATATCAATCTGCGTGAACTCCGGTTGTCGGTCCGCCCGTAAATCTTCGTCTCTGAAGCATTTCACGATCTGCACGTACCGATCCAGACCTCCGACCATGAGGAGCTGCTTGTACGTCTGTGGGCTTTGAGGCAGCGCATAGAATGATCCGGGATGCACTCGACTCGGAACGAGATAATCGCGGGCTCCTTCTGGGGTGGACTTCATGAGCGTCGGCGTTTCGACCTCGAGGAAGTTCTGTGCGTCAAAATAGCGGTGGATCGTCTGATAGGCTCGGTGTCTCAGCACAATTTTATTTTGCAGATCCGGTCTTCGAAGATCTAGGTAACGGTATTTAAGCCGTAGATCCTCGGATGCCAGTTTAATCTTTTGTGTATGTGCAGACACGGGGAAGGGCATAGGTTCTGATTCAGCAAGAATGATCAGACTCTCTACACGAACCTCAATCGTTCCAGTTGAGAGGTTTGGATTAATGGTCTCGCTTGACCTTGGTGCGACGATCCCGATTACTGACACGACATATTCACTTCGCAGACGATCAGCTAGATCGTGTGCAGCGACATTGTCCTGAGGGGAGAAAACAACCTGGGTTAAACCGTAGCGATCTCGAAGATCTACAAAGATCACCCCGCCCAGATCACGGCGTGTGTCCACCCAACCTTTGAGTACAACATTCTCTCCCAGATGTATATCGGATAGCTCTCCACAGGTATGCGTCCGGTGTGGATGCTCGGTCATTAAATCGCTTGAAGGGCCAGACATATTTTCTGGTTAGATTTGCATTAATTCCTGGAAACCCGTAAATATACCGGATCTGTCCGTGCAGACAGCGGTCTATGCGGAAAATCCTATAGATATTGGCCTGACCGCTTATCTTTATCCCGTCACCATAGAGATCGTTCAAAAATGCCAGTCAGTACTGAATCCCCGCATACCGTGAAATGGTTTGGCCATCCACGGGGTCTTTCCACATTATTCTTTACAGAGCTCTGGGAGCGATTCAGCTACTACGGTATGCGCGCACTGTTAGTTCTATTTATGACGGCCGCCGCTACAGAAGGCAATCCCGGATTGGCCTTGGGTGAGGGCGAGGCGGGCGCGATATATGGTCTATACACGTTCTTCGTGTATGTATTGGCATTGCCTGGCGGCTGGATCGCAGACAATATTTGGGGGCAGCGCAAAGCTGTCTTTGTCGGTGGTTGCATCATTGCGCTTGGTCACTTCACAATGGCCGGACCACTTGTGGGATTGCCGGACAGGCCCAGTTTCTTTCTTGGCCTCATGTTCATTGTGATAGGGACTGGACTGCTCAAGCCCAATGTTAGCACGATGGTTGGTGATTTGTACCCTGAAGGAGGTGCGACAAGAGATGCAGGTTTTTCGATCTTCTACACGGGAATCAATTTAGGTGCGTTTGCCGGGCCAATCCTTACCGGATGGCTGGGGGAAGGCTACAATTGGCATTATGGGTTTTCCTTGGCCGGGTTGGGGATGATCCTGGGCCTAATTCAGTACAGACTAGGTACAAAGTATCTGGGCGAAGCCGGTCTGTTAAAGCTGGACAGGTCAAAAGAACAACAGAAGAAAAAGGTGCAGATCACCTACATTGTGTTGGCGGTTTCCTTTGTAGCTGCTGCTGTAGCGGGCACATTACTCCTGCAAACCCTGTCACTGCAGACGCTCGCTATCTGGCTTGGCTACGCGGTAATTGTTATTGCTGTGCTTTTCTTTGCATACCTGCTGATTCTTACCAATCACACTAATCTGGAGAAGAGGCGGTTAGTTGTGATTTTTTGGTTGTTCATTCTCTCCGCAGTTTTCTGGTCGGGGTTTGAGCAGGCGGGATCATCACTCAATTTGTTTGCCCGTGACTCAACCAACAGGATGATAGGCGGCTGGGAGCTACCAGCAAGTTGGTTGCAGTCGGTGAATTCCACATTCATCATCATTCTCGCGCCGGTCTTTGGCTCTCTCTGGATCACATTGGCCAGATTGAAGCGAAACCCATCTATTCCTCTCAAATTTGCCATGGGACTCCTCGGGTTGGCCGCAGGCTTTTTTGTAATTGCATGGGGAGCTGCTAATACAGAGGATGGTTCACTGGTTTCCCCCGCATGGCTTGTTGTGATGTACTTCCTCTTCACGGTAGGGGAGTTGAGTTTGAGCCCGGTTGGATTGTCTTCAATCACAAAGTTGGCGCCTACGGGTCGTGTAGGGCAGATGATGGGGGTATGGTTTATAGGTACAGCCTTGGGTAATCTTTTTGCGGGTCTCGTTGCAGGGCAGCTCGAGACGCTTGCGCCGTCGGCGCTCTTTGGTAGTGTGGCAATGATTATAGGTGTTTCTGGGGCAGTAGCACTGGCTGCGTTCCCATTGATTAAGCGCCTGATGGGAAAAGTTGAATAAAAACTATCCTGACTAACTGCTACAGGTGCTGGTCAAGGGCTTGGGACACGACAGGCCAATCGTCCTGATTGTCAATCAGATTCCACGCATGCCGACCTAACTGATTGGCCTTCGCGTCCAGAGGATGATCATTGAAAATGTGATTGGTTATGCCATTTACTGCTTTCACACGGCATAGTACGCTCCGCGGCCACGATGCGGGGCAATGCAGATCTACAGATGACGTCATGGCTATGTAATCTGCCGTTTCGTACGCGAATGCCCGGGCTGCGAAAAAGCGAGGCGCGAACCCTTTATCGAAGCTGGTGCAGACTCGGTAGGTTACACGAAGTTGGTAATGATCGTATTGTGGGTTGAACTACTGTTGACTCATTACCGTCGGCAGTGTGTTGGATGAATGAGAAGTGTGCTCCATGGGAATGGACAATTCTATGTGATGGATGGGTTATTTTCGGAACGAGTACGGAGTGCCTAATGTGCGTGTTGTGTATACCAATTCAATTTTCGTTTTGAGAGGATATTCGGGCATTTTTTGCTTGGTGTATCCGACGATTAAGGGGGATTAGCTCTTATTACTAGGTATCGTAGGTTGCGTATTGGGGCTTGGTAGATGATTTCATGTGTCTCGAGAGGTTGACGACTCATGAATATGAGATATGGGATCTTTGCGCTTATGTTTGCATTGTCTGTGCCCGCCGTGGGGCAGACGATTTGGACGATTGGAGAGACAGGACATGCTTCGTCTGTTAATTCCGTAGTATTTTCGCCGGATGGCACACAACTGGCTTCTGGATCGTGGGACCGTAGTATCCGTCTGTGGGATGTGTCCACGGGGCAGGAAGTGCGGCGCTTTGAAGGGCATTCGGATTGGGTTTTTTCCGTGGTATTTTCGCCGAATGGTACACATCTGGCTTCTAGGTCGCATGACAATACTATCCGTCTGTGGGATGTGTCTACAGGGCAGGAGGTGCAGCGCTTTGTAGGGCATGGAAAACCCGTTAGTTCCGTGGTATTTTCACCGGACGGTACGCAACTGGCTTCAGGGTCATATGACAATACAATCCGTCTTTGGGATTTGGCATCTGGGCGGGAATTACGACGCTTTCGAGGGCATACAAATCCAGTTAGTTAAGTGGTTTTTTCGCCGGACGGCGCGCAGTTGGCCTCTGGATCATATGACGATACGATCCGTCTGTGGGATGTAGCCACGGGACAGGAAGTACGACTCATCGGAGGGCATAGAGATTGGGTCAATTCTGTAGTTTTTTCGCCGGATGGCACGCGATTGGCTTCTGGGTCAGATGACGGCAAGATTCGTCTGTGGGATGCAGCCACTGGACAGGAGTTACGGCGCTTTGAAGGGCATACAGATGGAGTTCTTTCCGTAGTATTTTCGCCGGACGGCACACGGATAGTTTCTGGATCGGGGTACTATTACGGATCAGACAACACAATTCGTCTGTGGGATGTGGCTACGGGAGAGGAGTTACAGCTCTTCGAAGGGCACACTCATTGGGTTAATTCCGTAGCATTTTCACCTGACGGTACGCTGTTGGCTTCTGGATCACTCGATCGTACTATCCGTCTGTGGGACGTATCCACGGGGCAGGAATTGCAACGAATCAGGAGAAGCACAACTCGGATAACTTCTGTGGCATTTTCTCCAGATGATACGCAGTTAGCATCTGGGTTAGAGGACACTACGATTTACCTGTGGGATGTAGCCACTGGGCAGGAGTTGCGGCGCTTTGAAGGGCATTTACAAGATGTTAATACCGTAGTATTTTCACCGGACGGCACGCGGCTGGCGTCTGGGTCAGATGACAATACCATCCGTCTGTGGGATGTGGCCTCGAGACGAGAACTGCGGCGCTTTGAAGGGCATACGCATGATATTAATTCAGTTGTATTTTCACCGGATGGCAAACAGCTTGCTTCTGGATCAAATGATAATACTATCCGTCTCTGGGAGGTAGCCACGGGACAGGAACTGAGGCGCCTTGATCGGCAAATTGAGAGATATAGAAAACCGGTTAACTCGGTGGTGTACTCACCGGACGGCACGTATTTGGCTTCTGGGTCAGGCGGCGTGGTTAGAAATGTCTGTCTCTGGAGAGTAGCCACGGGCCGGCCGCTAGGGTGTGCTGGTGAGCATAGCGGACCGGTTAATTCCGTAGTATTTTCACCGGACGGCACGCGCCTAGCTTCTGGGTCAGATGACGGGACGATTCGTATTCGGGAAATAGCCGTGGTAAATAGGTCGATAAGCTTTGAAGGGCGCAGTGGACCGGTTAATTCCGTAGTATTCTCACCGGACGGCACGCAGCTGGTTTCCGGGTCAGAGGACGGTAAGATCCGTTTATGGGATGTAGCTACGAGACATGAGATAGCCCAGTTGGATCATGGGTATCCCGCTCGCTCAATAGCCATTCCCAGAGACAAGAATTTCATCGCATCGGCCGGCGGAATAGCAATCAGGCTATGGGATGTTACGGTCACTGCATTGGAAACGGTGCCTCATTCAAGTCCAGGGGTCCCGACGACCTTCACGCATTATCCGAATCCCGCTGGGGCATTCACCACGATCGAATACGCACTTTCGAATACAAGCCGAGTCCAGTTGTCCGTCTATGATATTCTTGGACGCGAGGTAGTCAGTGTACTGGATGCGGCTCAGGCGGCCGGTTCCTATAGTCTGCAGCTGGCTACCGGTCAGCTTTCAGGAGGGATGTATTTTTTACGGCTCATCACCGATGGCAGGCGGACGACGCGACCGCTGATCATACGGTGACTGAGAGTTGGAGCACCGAATGTCCTTGGAATGCCACAATAGCAAGGACCCGTTGAGCTTTTCAGTTTAATAAATGATACACAACATTGCAGGCAGTGCAATGGGTGGACAAATTCTTTTCTTGGTGAGGTGGTATGACTCAGTCGCCGCTGAGGCATCGTTTGCTGTCGGACCGCTGACGAGAAAAGCTTGGGTCTAACGGAAACCGGCGCGCTTCGAGCATTCGTCATTCTCACCAAGTCTTCGTTGCCACACCAAAATTGCCTTGATCAACGATGAAGCAGATTCTCTCGTTCGTTCGTGCGGTCCTGAGAATCAGGAGTAGTCTCTTCGCGATCTTATTGATTTTATTGCTCCATCAGAGTGACAACGCACAGATACCGGTTACAGCAACGGTGGTATCAAATGACACTAGTGAACCGTTAGCAGGGGTTATGGTCACACCACTGGAACCGGTGTCTCGCGTAGCGCTCGCGACCTCCGCTCCGGTCAAAACGGATACTCCCCCATGAACTCAACGTCGTCGTCACTGCACGCTACACCAGTCACCGCGCCGGAGCGCATCGCCTCAATCGATGTGCTCCGTGGGTTCGCGGTCTTGGGCATCCTCATCGTCAACATGCAAGGGTTTGCGCGCGTGTCGTCCGCGTACATGAACCCCACGTCGGGCTCGGCGTTCGTCGGCGAGGAGGCGTGGATCTGGACGGTGGTGTACATCCTGGCGGATACCAAATTCCTCTCGATCTTCTCGATGCTGTTCGGGGCGGGGATCGCGATGATGAGCGAGCGTATGGTGGGCCGTGGGCTTTCCGGGACAAGCCTCCACTACCGCCGACAGCTCTGGCTTCTGCTGATCGGTTTGGGCCACGCGTACCTGATCTGGCACGGCGACGTCCTTGTGGCTTACGCCCTCTGCGGCTTCCTGCTGTATCCGCTACGCAAACTCAACGCTCGCACGCTGCTGTGGATGGGCGGGTGTGTGGTCGCGTTCGTCGTTCCGTTCTGGCTCTTGGCCGGCCTGTCGATCCCGTACTGGCCAGAGGCGGATCAGCTGGAACTCGTCGCGCAATGGGCGCCGCCACAGGAGGTGCTCGACTCCGAGATCACAGCCTTTCGAGGCGACCTGAGCGAGCAGCTGGCGGTCCGTGCGCCAATAGCTCTCGAACTGCAGACGAGTGCGTTCTTGGGCCTCTTCCTGTGGCGCGCGGGGGGGCTCATGCTCGTCGGCATGGGCCTGTACAAGCTCGGCGTCCTGGCCGCGGCACGTTCGGTCGTGTTCTACCGGCGTATGGCAGTCATCGGAATCGGTACCGGACTCCCCCTGGCTGTGGCCGGAGCCTGGTACAAGGTCGACCAGGGCTTCGCCTTTGAGACCGTGATGTTCCAGGGTGCCCTGTTCAACTATGTGGGGTCGGTCGGTGTCTTCCTGGGGTACATCGGTCTCGTCATGCTCATGGTTCAGTTTAGCTGGCTTCCTGAACTAACGGCCCGACTCGCCGCAACCGGGCGCATGGCGCTGACCAACTACGTCACCCAAAGTCTCATCTGTACTCTCGTCTTCTATGGACACGGACTGGGCCTCTTCGAACGCGTCGCGGCGCCCGGCCGCATGGGTATCGTGTTTGTGATCTGGGCGTTGCAGCTACTCTGGTCGCCCTGGTGGCTCAAACGCTTCCGCTTCGGGCCGCTGGAATGGGTTTGGCGCTCCGCGACGTACATGAAACCGCAGCCCATGAGGGTGTGAACCACCGGTCGAATACGCGCTTTCGAAAGCAAGCCAGGTCAGGTCGACGGTCCACGATCTTCTTGGACGTGAGGTAGTCCGGGTACTAGATGCGGCCCATGTGGTCGGTTTGCATAGTCAGTAGCTGGCCACCGGGCAGCTCAAGAGGGATGTATTTTTTGCGGCTCATCACCGAAGACAGGCAGGTGACACGACCGCTAATCGTGCGCTGATCTGGAGTTGGAGCATCAAGCGTCCTTGGAATGAGGCTATAGCTGGAATCCGTTGATCTTTTCGGTTAAATTAAGATACACAACGTGGCAGGCAGCACACTGGGCAGACAAGTTCTTTTCTCGTATAGGCAGGACGACTCAGTACGCTGCTGAGGCATCGTTTGCAGTTGGATCGTTGACTAGAATAGTACAGGTATAGCGAACACCGGCGTGCGGTTCGAGCAATCGTCATTCTCACCAAGCCTTCGTTGACACACAATAATTGCCTCTATCAACGATGAAACAGATTCATTTTTTTGGTCCTACGGTCCCGAAAATCAGGGGTGGCCTCTTTGTAATCTTTTTGATTTCACTGCTTCATCAGGGTGCCAGCGCACAGATACCGGTTACGGGAACGGTGGTATCTGATGACACCGGTGAGCCGTTGGCAGGGGTTACGGTCGTGATTGATGGCACGTTTATCGGTACCATGACAGATCAAGATGGCATGTACGCGATCGATCTTCGGACCGAGGATGATGTATTGGTGTTTTCTTTCGTGGGATTTCGGACACAGCGCCGCACGGTGGGTCCGGGGGTCACATCGATAAATGTTCGCATGCAGCTGGATGTGGTCAAGATGGAGGAAATCAGCGTTGTCGGCGAAGAACTAAAGATCTTTGCGAGCAACGTGGTAGCTGCTCCAATGATACGTCAGCAGTCTTCAGTTACCAGTGTGGCATCGGTTATAGACAATCTTCCCGGTGTAAGTGTTCAGGAAGGTGATTCGTACGGTATGGAAGATTGGTCAAGCAACGTCGCCATGCGAGGTTTTCAAGTCACCATCAATGAATCGCAAATTGGGACCACGATTGACGGATTCTCGAACGGTACATCTGACTACTGGAGCGGCGCGAAGGCGAATCGGTTTGTTGATATAATCAATTTGGGTGGCATTGAAGTATCGCAAGGAACCGCCGACATTGCCTCACAGTCAGTGGAGGCACTGGGTGGAACATTTAACTATATCACGGACGATCCTGCACTAGAGCGACGTTACAAGATATCGGCTGCAGTGGGTGAGCATGATGCGAGGCGGATCGCGATGCGTATTGATACCGGACCGCTGTTCGGGGAAGGGGCACATGCCTGGATAACAGCTCTTCGCCAAGAAGCAACCGATTGGGTTCAGGGCTCCGCGCAAAATGAACGTGAGCACTTCGCCGCGAAACTCGCTTCAGCGCATTGGCATTTTAATCTCACCAGTTATTTCTCATACGATCGGATTAATGAGGAAAACTATCAGCGGATCTACAGCGAAGCGGATTTTAGGGCTAACCCACGGTGGGACCGTTTGATCGGTGATTGGCCTGGTATACCATACCTGAACCAATTCTATAGACGTGGTTGGAAGACAGTACGGAGCAACACCTTTGGTTACGTCAAAGCTGATTGGGATACTGGATTGGCCCTCTCAATCACTACAGGAGCCTATTTCCATCGGAATAGAGGCCGAGGTGACTGGTTGCCTCCGTACATTGTTGACGTTTCTGACGATCAAGGCGGGCCGGAGTCGGAACTGCAGGGTGGCCCCCCAATTCGCGGCGGACAGCAACTCGGTCTGATACGATTTGTTGATCGGAATGGCTCAGCCGTATCGCCCGAGCCAGGGTGTACATCGTCATTTATTTTCAATTATTATGGAGCAGGTGGGCCGGAGGTTGACCCTGCTTGTCATCCAGGAGCGACGGCTGTTCAGTCGTATCGTCACAGCCACTATGGGAAGGATCGTACCGGCGTCACGGCTGAGGGCACGTGGACTGCGTTGATTGGTGCGGCTGGGAGTTCGCTGCGCACCGGAATTTGGTATGAGCGTTCACGACGCCTCCTAGGCCGGGACTGGCACCGTATGCTGGATCCTTCGGTCAGCCAAATGTGGGATGAGCGACCTTATTGGCACCAGTACGAATGGGAATTTCCACAGCACGTATTCAGATGGTACCTTGAAGAGACGCTTTATGTGGGCCCGTTGACCGCCAGCGTCGGTGCCAGACAGTTTCTTGTTGGATTATCGCGCACAGACGACTTTAATGTGGATCCAGAGTTGGCTGTAGATTCCAACTCGGATCTGCTCTTCTCCGGCGGTGTTACGTATGAATCGCCGATAGAAGGCTTGCGTCTGTTTGCTGGCTACTCCGAAAACTTCCGGGCATTCAGTTCGGCGCTGCTGGAGGTCCCCGGCCGGAGCCTCGATGCACTTGAACCGGAAACCTCTTCAAATATTGACTTAGGTGTTCAATATTCAGGTGGCAGGGTTGCTTTGAGCGGTACTTGGTATTCCGTGGATTTCGAGAATCGTATTGTATTTCTTGGCCCGCAAACAGTAGCTGGACCGAATTATCTAATTCCAGGTGGGGGAGCATACTTCAATGCAGGAGGTTTAGACACGCGAGGGTTCGAGTTCTCGGCCACTGTGCAGCTACCACGCCAAGTATCCCTATATTCGTCCTACACGCGCAACAACTCAGAGTATATTGGCAGCGGAAATTCTGTTGTGGATGCGGACCAAGGAACGCAGCCGGGTACGGACGTTACGGGCGTGCCTGATCAACTCTGGGTTGTTTCCGTTGATCGCCCCGGCCCGCTAAGTGCTGGGCTATCAGCAAAGTATACGGCTACGAGGCGTGTAAGTCTGACAACTGATTGGTACGCGGATGCCTACTGGATCGTGGATGCTTATGTCAGTTTGTTGGGAGAAACCCTAGGTCAACTGTTTCGGTCAATGGAGTTCTCGCTTGTTGCAAACAACTTGTTCGACGAAGCATATCTGTCTGCCATTACTGAGAACGCCGCTTGGCTTGGCGCACCGCGGACGATCTCAATGACCACTACGATTACGTTCTAATCGTACGATACTGCTGAAAAAGGCAATTTTCAGCCCTCGACGTAGGATTATCCGTAGAAACGCGCTTTGCTCAAGTATTGCGGGATTCAGGCTGGGAGGGTTATTCCATTGCCAGCGTGCGTTCTTCTGCATACTGAATTGCCTCGACCAAGCCGTCCATCATGCTTTCCAGTTTCAGGTTCGCTTGTGCATATGCAAGCGCATTTGCTGAGAAATAGTCGTGGTTATCCAAGACAGCGCGGACTGCCTGAACAAGCTCATCTAGATCGCCATACCGGGCTTGCATGCCGTTCACATTGGGTTGCAGGTAGGCGATTTCGGGGCTGTGGTAGCGGATTTTCGGATCGGGACTTGTGCAGGTTACAATCGGGAGGCCCAGGCAAAATGCATGATTAACATTCAGACCGACGTATCCCGGGCAAACCATCACGTCCGCCGCATATATCCATGGAGCAGAATCTTCAAATCGCGGGATTGCACCTAGGAGGAATACATTTTTCAAGCCTTCATTTTCAACTCTGGCCAGTAGTTTGGCATATTCTGGTCCGTCACCAATGAGAACGAGGGCAGTCTGCTCCGTTATTCCCATGGCTTTATGCAGGTTCAGGAGGATTTCCGGTCGCTTGTCTGCCACTAGGCGTCCAACAAAGACCACGATCCGTCCATGCTCAGGCAGGCCCAGGCGGTTCCGAATGTGTGTCTTACCCTCTTCTTCCAACGCGCTGTACAGCATGAACAGTTGGGGAGTGTCCAATGTGTTGCGAGCGACAAAGCAGCGCTCACCTGGTACATATGGGGCGATCAGCCCGGCGATCTGGTCAGTGTAGCAGACGCAGCCATCCACTCTTTTTGCAAGTGCTATGCGGTAGCGGTCCAACGGATGAAGCTTCGATAAGGCACGTCTATTGGATGAAAAATGTCCCCAGAGCAACGTGCCGATGCCCGTCCTTTTCGCAGAAGCCAGTAAGCAGGGTAATGAGAGCGTACGGGGAGATTCCTCAGCCAGTAAGACTGTGGGGTTACAGGCAAAAACGGGCTGAGTATTTTGGATTAATGCTCTTTGTCCGCCGATCCAGGTGTTGCGTAGCCGGATGCGTTTATAAGTTGGTGCCGGTCCACTGGAAAGTGCTTTAAAGGAAGCTTCTGGAGGATTACCCGCACACACGACAAGACGTCCATTCAAACGGTCATTGAGTTCCTCAAGAACAGGTTGACGATATCCCGGCACAAAGCGAGCGACGTAGGCAATTGGATCCTTCATGAACACGCCTGTTGAATTACGTGCTCAAACCGATCCGTTATCCTCCCGATCTCAAAATTTGCTGCTGCCCAGGCTTCTGCTTTTTTCCCCATGGTTTTGCACAGCTCAGGTGCGCTAAGGAGAATCTCGGCCTTCTGGATAAAATCTGTGTGGTCGTTGGGCGCAGTGACGAAACCGGCCCGTGATGCTTCGAGGATACGAGCAGCAAGATTTTCCGCGGGTATAGCCGCAAGAACCGGGCGTTTTGCACATAGGTAGGTCAGGATCTTGGAAGGCACAGAGAATTGCCCCGCATCATCCGTGAGTAGAACAAGGAGCACCTCGGCGCTGGAATACATTGCCGGAAGCTGATCCGAATCTTGATAAGGCAGCACTATCAGATTGGTTAGATTTTGTGTTTCTATGGCCTGAGTAAGCCAGACTGCCCCTGCTCCCTGGGAGACAACTACGACCTGTGCACGCTCCTCAAACTTTTCCGCGAGGCGCACGAGTATAGCCGGGTTATGCTTCATACTCAAGGTACCTGCGTAGAGCAGGATGGGACGATCACCAAGATTATGCTGACGTGCCCATGTCTTAAGCTCGTCAGTAGATTTTTCCAGAACTCCCCAATTCTCAATTACATGACAGCGATCGGGGGCAACTCCAAATTCCAGGAGGGCAGGGCGGAAGTCTTCAGTAATTGCAACAACTGCGTCACTCTCACGCAATAGTCTACCTTCCATGGATCGAAAATAACGACCGATAACCGGAGCGAGCAGCGGCAGCTTCGATCTCAGTACTTTCGATGCAGCTAACCCAATGAGATCCTGCAGCCAGAACACGAACGGTATGTCGTGTTGCTTGCATGTTCGCAGTATACGGTCTTGTGCGCTCAGGGGGGCGTTTGCGGAAATAACAATGTCTGGATTGAATTCTAATATGACCCTTGCCGCCAACTGTCCATATTCACGTTCCTGCCCCCAGCGTCGGACGAGGTTGTATTTGTTGAATGTTTGTGCTGTCTGTATAGGGAGAAGTGTAAGATTTGATTTGCTCTCATGCACATTGCGAGGGGTTGTGACAAGGCTGTCACAGTACGCGTGCGCCACTTCATGTCCACGATTTTGCAGAGAATGACTTAGTGTGACTGGGAAAGCATACGCTCCAAAATCGTGAATTAAAATTCGCATTCACCAATCGTGTGTTCAATCTGAAAATGAAGAATGGGTAGAATGTGGGAAATCTGTCAGCTATTACAGGGCGACCCGGCCTATGATGGACACGGCTTTTTGAAGACTGAAGCAGTTACTCAACCTGACGGTTTGAATTATGATTATCCAGATGCACCTGGTCAGTATCTGACTGTTCCCGCATGATTCGGTGCCCGGCACCGGCTGCCAGTCCGGCAGCGATGGCAATAATGAAGAGGTAGTTTTTGAGAAAAAAAGGATTTTGTGTTAACGTCGAAATCGTTAATGCAATCAGGGGCACGGCACCCGCCAAGCCCGCCAACCGCGTCCAGCGTTCGGCAGTGTCACTACGAAATGCCCGCAAGCCCAGCCTAACCACGGAATACCAGAAATACATCACCAACCCGAGCCCCCAGAGCCCGTACTTGTACCACAGTCCGATGTATCCATTATGCACAAATGAGTCCGTGTCGGTTGATTGATGAACAATGTCGAAAAACAAATAGGACACGCCAGGGCCGTGCCCAATAAGTGGATTAACTGCAATTTTTTCAAGCACGGCAGCGGTTTCCCTGAATCGGTTCACGAGAGATAAGTCCTGTGTAAAAGCTGTGGCAATTGAGCTAAAGCGCTCAGTGATTCCTTCAAGGATCACCACTAGGAATGGTCCGATCAACACGTAGCCTATCCCCAGAATCACGACGCTGACAATCGTTCCGGTCGTCAGCATTTTGATACGCTCGGGAGTGCGAACGAGAAAAACAAGTATAATTGCACCGAAGGCAAAGGCAAGCCAGAACCCGCGGGCCTGCGTCATGATCAAGCCGGCAAATGTGAGCGCCAGTGCGACCGCAGAAAGGAGAATCGGTAAAAAGCCCTTGGCATAAACCAGTAAAACCAGACTCATGAGTGCACCAACCATGAGTAAACAGTCATTAACAACCACCCGTGAACCAGCCACCTGCCACAGCTGAGTCGCCCCAGCCAGGTCAGATGCATAGTTGAATGTGTTCAACAATGCGACGCCTGCACTCATAAGCACCACGGTTGTAAGCATGATCCTTGGTCCGAGCCTGTGATGGACCACAGTATGCTTAACCGGAAAGTATATCAGCAACATTGATAGCGAAATCAACTCGCTGAACGCAACCCTGAAATCCCCCTGAAATAACGTGGTGAGGATCAGGGTGGCGGGAAGCAAAAACAGAAATAAGGCGAGGGACCAATCTGCTTTTTCGGTCAGAATATTTTCTGATCCAAAAATGACATGTTGCAGGAACCACATGCCTAGTACGGCGAATAGGTACGCGGCATAGGCAACCTCTACCACCTGAAAGCCGCTCTCATTAGAGGCGATCAATACGAAGCCAACGACGGTGGCTACTAGGTTGATCAGGGGGTTAGCAAATAAAAAGCAGATGGCTACTATCCCGAGCAGTGCCACAGGAAGCACAGCTGTGTAGATCACAGATCCAGTGAAGGCAAGCGCAAGTGCTAGTGCCAGTGCAAAAACGAATCCGGCAATGATCAGTCCATTTCCTATTCGGTACAGACTTAAAGGAGTTGATAGGGCGCCAACCTGTCCCATGTCGTGCTTTTATTGAGCGTTGCCTCAATAGCAATGCATCTCCGGTTATCCAGAACTCAGGCGTTCGGCAATCAGGGTATAATTATTTTTCCACCAGCTACTGATGAGTACGTAGAGTATGGAGAGCAGGAAGCCTGAGAAAGTACTGACAACGCAGATCGCCGCACGCCAAGGGCGTGCCTTCTCAACAGGAGGTATAGCGGGATCCAGAATCTGGACCGATTCTGATGCGCGCTCCTCTTCCAGTCTGGCCTCTTCCAGTACCGGTCGTGTAAATTCAAGAAGCGTGCCGAGGATAAGCGCATCCGTCTGTAATTCCAAGAACCTGTGGGCAACTTCCGGCAGGATATCCTGGGCCACCGGCATGACCCGTTCCTGTCCCTCCAGCGCCTGATTATAGGATTGCCAGGCCTGATCAACTGCCCGTTGTACTGCACGCGTTTGTGAGTGACTGTCGCCGTACAGAAAGCGCAGGTTATCAAGTTCAAGTTCTGACACGAAGATCTGCGTCCTCCACTCCGCAAGTGCTTCTGCAAACGCCGCTCCCTGGGTAGGTAAATCCAACACACCAGTCTCTTCTTGGAGTATTCGCGTGGTCAGCATTACAGCAGCCAAACTATCTTCAAACGATTGATAACGCTTTTCTACAGTACGGCGATACTCACGGGCAGTTTGTGTTGACAGTTCTATTCCGATCCGGTTCAGCTCCGAGACAAAGAAGTTGGCCATATCGGCTGCCCGCTGTGGATCTTTGTCATAGGCCTGCACAGACAGGTAGTTGTATTCATTATCCACAACAAATTCGACATTTCCTTCCAGTTCCTCAATAGCATACTTCATAGGGGCGTCACTGTCAGCAAGATCATACACCTCTATGAGATTGAACTCTTCCACAACGCTTTCTTTTACCGTGCGGCTATCCAGTATGGCAAGCTGTTGCTGGTAATCGCTGACCAATCCTCCAAGCAGCGATGAAGCGCTGCTCCCGAGACGCCCACTGATGACTCCCGAAAGTAAACCCGAGGACGTTTGTCCAGGGGGCAGGAGGCGCGTCTCGGCCATATACCAGTTCGACAGAAGGAGGCTGATCACTACCGAAGCAACTCCGAAGAATCCAGTGATCCCGATGATCAGCCAGCGCTTTTTCAGTAAAGCGCGCAATAATGCCCAGAATATCTCGGTCGGGGACCTTGAGGGTTCAGTCATCGGAGCGCGTTCCATAGAACAAGAGTTACTGTGGCTGCTGCAGAGAGGACCCCAACTAGGCCTTGAACCTGCTGTGCACGTGCTTGGCGGGAAGTCACGGTTAGCTGTTCCAGTCGAGAAACGAAAATGGTATCGCCTGGACGTACAGGTTCATTCGATCCTTGGCGCACAGTAGAGCTACTCCCGTTATAGATATAAACTTTATTCGCCTCCGGCCCCGATCCCCCGACACGATCAACATAGTACCTAGCAGTCATTCCCGACACAAAAGTCACATAACCTGGCTGAGGAACGTTTCCAGTTACCAGGACTGTGCCTTCGTCACGCGGAAGGATCAGCCGGTCTCCGTCGTAGAGTACAATATCTTCGCTACTGCCAGACAATGCTCCGGCAATGTCCGCAGCAACATGGCTGCCGAGTTCACCGGAAAAAGGTCTCCGAAAGCTCTCAGAAAACAATCGGCCTGTGGGATCACTAGTTGAGGTAGGTACTAATTCAGATTCTGCAAGGATTTGAGGAGTATCTATGAGATTGTTTTGGCTCGTACGCTCCAACGTGGCCGAATTAGTACTTGCACCGTCCCTGAGCCCGCCGGCCAGTTCAACCAACTGTGTCAGCGTCGTTTTCCCTCCCTCTATGCGATATTCTCCGGGGTATTCGACCCACCCCTCAATTTTTGCTGTAGCTGTTTTCTGTTCATAGATAGTGAGATGGTCACCGGCTATGAGAGGCTGTTCCCCCATTGAATTCTGCTCCAACCCCTCAATGCCCTGATCAATTACCGTGTGATAGGCGCCATCACGCCATCGCATGAGGCGGAATTGCGTTGCGCTATTTAGCGGGCGGCCCCCCGTTGCAAGGTCAAGTAGGCTGGCAATCGTATCATCGGGGCGCCAGTCGTACAGTCCAGGCCAGGCGACATCACCGGAGATACGTATACTTTCCCGGATTTCGTGATAGGCGGGAACATTGATCCGATCGCCATCCCGCAGAAGTGGGTTGTAAGCTGTATTGCCTGTAGTCTGGTATCGGGGCAGATCAATCAACTCTTCTGTTCCGTCTCTACGCTGTACCTGGATGTTTCTCAGTGCAGGTTTGTATGCCTCGTTGGTTTCCGGTCGAAACAACTGTTCAGGAGCCACAAAATCAACTTCCACATCTTCATTGGTCTGCCTAGTGGTTATTACACCGGAGGAGAGCGCCTGGAGTACAACATCACTTACACGCGAGGCGGGGAGCATCGGGAAACGTCCAGTTTTAATAACTGAGCCCGTAACGTGAACATAGAAGCTTCGCGCCTGTGCCAGAGAGAGACTAATGGGGGCATTGACATATCTGGATTCGAGCAGCTCCATAGCACTGCTTACAACCTGTGCCAATGTCTTGCCACCGGCATTTAGGTCGCCGGCCTCCGGTAGGGGTAGCACGCCAGAAGCTGAGACGGTAAGCGGGATCTCGCGTGGGTTCAGTCCTCCAATCATTAAACGGAAGACATCGCCAGGACCAATGAGATATTCATTGGGATCAACGGCCCCCTCCAGTATCAGGGAGCCTGATTGCCCAACCTGTGTAAGCATGGCTCTCCTGAATTCCTCTTGAGGGTCATCCGGGGTTGCACTGACCGAGGACACGCGGTTGGGAGCGATTTGAGCACTGGCTGGTATCGTTAGAGCCAAAAAAAAGGCAGCAACCCAGCAGATAGTGAGCTTGCGCATCGGCGAAGAAAGTTTCACGAACAAAGAGACGACGGAGTAGCCGATGTAGCGATGTGTGTAACTGAAGCTGAGCAGAAAACGGGGCATACAACGATATGGGGCAACGCATGTTTCGGCGGTGAATTTTAAAGTGCGTGATATTGTGCTTGTATTCTTAGGTTGAAGCATGACAAAAGTGGGTTAATGTACATTATTAGTGCGGACAGCGACTCGACTGATTGACCGCGTTTGTCGTTAACCATGCTGTGTACCCATGGAACGGCATGTATCAACACGGGTACCTGCGTTTTCCAACTTTATTGCCAGCTCAAACGTGTTATCTGCAACCGCCCCGGCCAAGATTAATCTGGGATTGTGTGTACTACGCAAGCGAACAGACGGGTATCATGATCTGGCTACAGTGTTTCATCCGATAGGCTGGGCCGACACACTTACAGCTGATCACGCGGATACGGTTAGACTCACCTGCACGGAAGCAACGTTACCCAGTGGGGAGGATAATTTGGTTGTACGCGCCGCCAGACTCTTAAAGGCCTCCTTTGGGGTCGATCGAGGCGCAATAATGAATCTGACGAAGGTCTTGCCACACGGTGCGGGGCTTGGTGGCGGATCAAGCGATGCGGCAACCGCATTGCAAATCCTGTGTAGACTTTGGCGCCTGGATTGCACAACTACGTCGCTTGCGTCGCTTGCGCTGGACCTTGGATCAGACGTGCCGTTCTTCTTACGGCGGTGCACAGCCTTTGCGCAAGGCAGAGGCGAAATGCTGTCTCCTCTGGAAGACTACCGTTTTCCCTTCAGCCTGGCAGTTGTGGTGAATCCTGTTCGCATTTCAACGGCGTGGGCTTTTCGGCATGTCGAGGTACGTGAGACTGGTCGCGCAGACTTGACTGAAGTGGTTCGTTCCAATGACCTGGATCGCTGGAAGCGTGAATTGACCAATGACTTTGAGGAAGCTGTATTTTCTAAGTGGCCGGTACTTCGCAGGACTAAATCTGCGTTATTGTGTGCAGGTGCGTCTTTCGCATCCCTAACTGGGACGGGTTCGGGGGTTTATGGCGTATTTGAGAGCCACAAGTTTGCAGAGGATGCTGTTCAGGAAGCGGCAGCAAGAGGCTGCGCGACTTGGTGTGAGGCTCCGTCGTAGCTATTAATTAGCGATCTTACGGCTCGCAATTATCGCACAGTTGATTTTTTCTCATGTCTCGTAGCTCACTCTTGCTATCGGTCATAATCTTTCTTTCTGCCTGTAACGGCACAGAGCGTCAGCCCAATGTGATAATCATTTTGGCCGATGATCAGGGATGGGGAGATTTATCCATTAACGGCAACACTAGCATCAAAACATCAAACCTCGATCGGATGGCTGTCTCAGGGGTCATGTTCGATCGCTTTTATGTAAGTCCGGTTTGCTCTCCGACCCGCGCTGAGCTTTTGACAGGGCGGTATCATACACGGTCGGGAGTGCATGGGACCAGTGCAGGTTCAGAGCGCATGAATGCAGACGAGACTACGCTCGCCGAAGTGTTCCAGGAAGCGGGCTATGTAACGGGCGTATTTGGCAAGTGGCATAACGGGCAACAGCCTCCCTATCATCCGAATAGTCGGGGGTTCGACCATTTTTATGGTTTTGCCTCTGGACATTGGGGGCATTATTTCTCTCCACCTCTCGAGTTGAATAATGAGCTCGTTCAAGGAGAGGGGTATCTGCCGGATGACCTGACACAGGCAGCTATGACGTTCATTACCGAAAACAGGGCATCTCCATTCCTGGTTTTTCTGCCTTACAATACTCCCCATTCTCCTATGCAGGTACCGGATCAATGGTGGGACAGTGTACCGGGGAGATTTCAGTATCATCCTAACGCTGAGTGGGAGGACACCCTGCACACACGGGCAGCACTTGCGATGACGCTTAATATTGACTGGAATGTGGGTCGGTTACTGGCTTTGTTGGATGAGTTGTCGCTTTCTGAGGATACCATTGTGCTTTATTTCTCGGATAATGGTCCGAATGGTGCACGCTGGAATGCAGGGGTGACAGGGAGAAAGGGATCCACTGATGAAGGGGGCGTCCGTTCGCCTCTTCTGATGCAATGGAAGGGTACCCTTGCTGCGAACACTGCAATCACGGAGATTGCTGCTGCGATTGATTTAATGCCAACATTGACCGAGCTTACGGGCATTGAACTTAATACCCGGCATCCGCTAGATGGCGTAAGTTTGGCGCCCCTGCTTACCGGTAGTGCTGAAGCTCTTCCAGAGCGTATGATTTTTTCGCACTGGAACGGACGTACGAGTATACGTACACAAACACATCGATTGGATCATACGGGACAGCTCTTCAACATGGTTGAAGATCCGGAGCAGCGACAGAATATCGCGCCTGAGCATCCAGAGCTAGCCGATTCTCTTCGCCGAGCGCGAGAGGCCTGGATCGACGCAGCTGTCCCTGATACCTTTGAGAATAGGCCATTCACGGTGGGGCATCCAGACTACGAAGTAACCTGGTTACCTGCCCGGGATGCAGTAGGATCGGGTGGAATTCTTCGATCTAACCGGTATCCGAATGATAGCTTTCTCATGAACTGGACGCATGCGGATGATGCGATTCTTTGGGACGTTGAGGTTCTCACGGCGGGGAATTATATGGCCACGCTCTACTACACGGCGGCATCAGGCGATGAAGGGGCGCAGATCACGCTAGATTTTGGGGAAAGTGGCGTAGGAGCAAGGATTACTGAGGCACATGATCCGCCGGAATACGGAATGGATGAAGACCGTGTACTTCGGATTGAGTCGTATGTAAAGGATTTCCGTCCGCTGCTGCTGGGGCAGATATTCCTAGAAGCAGGACGCAAACCTCTATCGTTGCGAGCAACCAATATTCCGGGCACAGCGGTCGCTGATGTCCGTCTTTTACAGCTGGAACGCACTACTGAATAGGGATTCTGAGCGTCATACCCGTGGTCCTAGTCAGAAACCGTGCTGCCGATCATCAGCCGTAGCTGCTCGGAATGATCTTCCGATTGGTAAGTCAATCAGACTGGTTGCGCCTTTTCGTTCTCCTGACACCGGACGTTTCCACGGCCCTTACCGGATATTAAACCGTATACGTAAGGTCACAGGTAGGCTCTTTCTCCGGACGCATATGCTACGGCTGCATTGATCTACACCAACCACGTGCTCAACTGCTCCAATGAACACGGCGCGGACTAATGTTACCAGATTACGCGATCTTTCGAGTCTGCTCGATTCCCAGGTGTCCGATTCGGTGGAGGGGCGGGGAAGTAACTGTTCATGCTGATCATAGGCTCCGCACTGTTGTCCAGATATCTCATGAATTCACCGACCACAAACAGAGCGTTGTGCGCCCCCTGACCCCAATAGCTTGAGCGGAAGGTCATGCGTCGATCATTGAAGCCAACCCAGGCACCACTAACTAACTCTGGATGCATCAGGATGAACCAGCCGTCTCCGCCCCCATTCCTGAGTCCAGTCCGTTCGTCAGTGCGCCCCTGTGTTGTTCCGGTCTTGCCCGCGAGGTCATAGCCAGAAAGGCCATAGCTTGTTCTAATGCGGATGCCCGTACCATAGTTGATTACATCACGCAGCATATCTGTGACGGTCGCAGCAGTTTGCTCGGAGAGCCTTTCTTCCCGGACAGACTGATGTTCGTACAACACGGTACTATCCTCGTCAAGTATTCGAGTAACCATTACGGGTTCGTTCAGGAACCCCTGATTGGCAAAGGTGCTGTACGCGACCGCCAGCTCAAGAAGCGTAACTTCACTTGTTCCCAGGGCCAGTGAGCGGACCGGATTCAATTCGCTTTTGATCCCCATATTCTTGGCAAGGTTGGCCACATTTAAGGGATTAATATTTTGAATAATCTGTGCAGTTACGGTGTTTTTGGATCTTGCTAAGCCCTCCCGCATGCTGACGCTGTCCCCGGAAACCTCATTCCCATAATTACTGGGACTCCAAACTACCCCCGTAGACTCATCCACATACTGATAGACCGAGTCTTTATACATATTCTCGGGTGAGTAGTCGTTGTCAATAGCAACTGCATAGGTGAATGGTTTAAAGGTCGAACCAGATTGTCTTTTTGCGATGTTAACCTTGTCATACCAGTCTGTTTTAAGCGTTCGACCACCAACCCAGGCTTTTACGTGCCCATTTCTGGGATCCATTGCAACAAAGCCAACTTCCAATCGACTTTTGGTAACCTTGAGCGAGTCAATAAATTCCAGATCTTTTTTAAGCTCACGCAATGCTTCATTCGGAGACATTCCCTGATTTCGAAGGGTGTGGTATTGCGATGTTTCTCCGATATAGGTATTCAGGTCTGAAGAGTTGTAGCGTTCCCAGAACCAAGCCCAACGATTTTCGGGGTTTGCGTGACAGGGGGCCTCCATGTACTTTTTCAGATCTGTTCCCCAGTCCAGTCTTGGACTTCTAGGGGCGCTCCACTCACAGTCAACCACTGCCTGCAGGGAGTCCATTGTGGTTCTGGCAGCCTCCTGGGCCATAGACTGCATTCTTGAGTCGAGTGCTGTTTCGATCCTATAGCCAGCGGCATATACATCTCTGCCATTTTCCTCCCCCCATTCGTTAAGCCATTGGCGCAACTGTTCGGCGTAATGCGGAGCAAAGCTATCTGTGACTTCTGCCGTTCGGATATTGGTTATCGTGGAGGAGTCTCTGATCGCCTCATAGTGTTCCCGGTCAAGAAAATCTACGGAGACCATGCGGTACAAGACCGTATTACGGCGCATCTGTGACTGTTCTGGGTTTCGCTTTGGATCATAGCGCCATGTCCCCTTGAGCAATCCTATCAGTGTTGCACTTTCCAATAGATCCAGGTCAGCTGCTGATTTTCTAAAATAAGTCCGCGCGGCAGCCTCAATTCCGTAGGCATTGTAGAGGAAGGGGACTGTATTCAAGTACATCTCGGCGATCTCGTCCTTCGCATAGAGCTGTTCCAGACGTACTGCTGTAACCATCTCTTTGAGCTTGCGCTTCACACTGACTTCAAATCCGATCTGTTCGTTATAGATGTTCCGCGCCAATTGTTGTGTGATAGTTGAACCTCCTTGACGCTCGAACGGGAGCCCGAGTTCTCCGAGAATAGTTTGGGTTACTGCTGAAGCTGTGCGAAAAAGACTGATGCCCCAGTGATCGTAGAAGCGGTGATCCTCAGTTGCAACTAATGCATTGCGCACATGTACCGAAATCGAATCATAAGTGATCCAGGTACGGTTCTCCCGTCCATAGCGTGCTAGTTCCTCACCATCTGCTGTGTAAGCTACACTTGCATAGGACAGTTCAGGGCTTTCGATCTCCCGCAAGGATGGCGTATCCAGAGAAAGAATCAGCATATAGATGAACAGAAAAATTGCCCCAAGGACGATCGGTATGGTCGGGATACTCAGAACAAAGGCAGCTTGGACAATCTCAGGTTTTCGAAAAACACGGAGAAGCAACCCTCGATATCCCTTTAGTGCAGATGAGCGCGGTTTGTGTTTTTTACGTGCCATGGGTGGGACGAATGCATGGCAGGCTATTGTGCGCCTGTCTGTTTACTGTTCGATCCATAAGCCCTTGCACCATGACACTGCGGAAATCGTTCCATTTTCTGCCACTGTAATTCTGGGTCGCTGCCCGAAACTGCTCCACAGATCCACCAGTCTGGGTCTGTTAATTCGCAGTATGAAAGTATCGCCTTGGAGGAGGAAGTGGTTCTGAGGATAACTCAACGGTTAAGAATTGAAAACTATTGCAGCAATGCTTTGGGAACGCCAGGTCACCTCGAGAAACACTACCTATACTTTCACAGAAATTGCAGTCTCATAAATGGCCATATCGGCTTTACTCATACCCAGTCGCAGTGCTATTTCGTGCCAGCTCTCTATGGCCAGCGCCACGTCGGCCACAATACTTTTCGCGGTATCCGGTTTGAGCGCAAAATAGGGGGCTGCCGCGTATGCGAGTTCCAGATCTGCATCGGGACCTTCTTCGGAAATCCACGTAGTCAACTCACGAGCTTTCTTGTACCTTGGCATTGGATTCAAATCATATGCAGGTGATAAACGCCATTGGTTATTGCCCGCATATATAAAGCCATGATTGCGCAGGTGATCATCCAGATTGCTAATCATTACGCCGAATACAATCCGTCGCCAGAGTTCATGCAAATCGTTTATCGGCGACGTAGAATACATGCGGATACATTGAGCAATGTCTGTGTAGGTTGCATTGTCGCCATCTTGTAATCCCAAGAGGCTCATGGCAGACAGGAAAGGGATGCGCTCTTCGCAAACTCGATCAAATCTTTGGATTAGGGCCACGGGTAGGCTCCCAACCATTTGAAGGTTGCCTTTAGCAGCATTAATTCCAGCTTTGTCGGCAAGCATCAGCGCAAGAACTTCTCCATGCGGGATGCTGTAGTCGTCATCTGGATTGGGGAACTTAGCAATGGCCAGAGATCCTTCATTGTTGATGACGGCTGTTTTTGGGCGGGCTCCTCCAAGCGGAGAACCTTCATCGAGCAGCAGTCTCAGGTCTTCTGTAGACTCCGTATTCGTCTGAACGGCCATCGCAGCATTTAACAGTGCAGGGAGCGATGCTGATGGAAGCACAGTACGTTGTCCAATGTTGCGACAAAAATCAGACTCACCACTGCGCATAAAGCGAAGAGCGCCAACTCTGGTGTAGTCGTTTGTTGCAAACAAATAGTCAAGTTCTGAGAGGCTTCTGTTGTGGCCCATACTTTGGAACGCGCGCCGAATCAGTGTTCGTCCCCAGCTGTCAGGTGCACAGTCTCGGATCGCACCTGGTAGTGCCGTTTTTTCCGAAGTCCAATAATGTTGTCGTGTGGTCAGTTGTAAGTTCGCGGGGTCAAGTGCAAAGGCCTCACGATGTGATAGCCAGGAGTCTGTATACTTGAACAGTGCACTTGGGGGGTAGGCTTTTGATAGATAGCGGACGTGACCTACAAGATGTGTCTTCCCATCAAATTCCACATGAACTTCGATGACGTCATTCATGGTCTTATCTTTGTTCTCCTTTCAGACCTGATGCGCATTGGGAGTCGATCTTCGTCCAGATCTAAGCCGAGCGTGTCGTTTGTGCGGTCAGCAATTTGTCCTAGGTGCCTGGCTAATCCCAGGATCGCCAACACAGAGAGATAGGCACCCATCGAAACCGACGGATCCCCCTTCTCTATCCGCGCGAGTGTGCTGCGACTCAAGAAAGCGCGCTCAGCCATGGAGACCGTCGAGATCCGTCGTTTCTTGCGTGCGACAGTTATGTCGGCGCCTAGTTTCACCAAGGCTTTTCGGGCAGCGACAGGAAGTGTTGAGGTTGAAAATGATTTCATATTGTATTATAAATGAATTATATAATACTACAATGTATTATACATAAATCAATAAACCCTGTTTCCAAATTATAAAGCTAACCCTGCCCGGTAACTGTAAAAAGTATATATCGATGGCTTTCGTATGGCTTAGTTTAGCAGTATGCAAGTCCATTCGGGAACTCTTACTATAAGTTCCAAAAGCGTATTTCCATTCCTGTTTCGACATCCGGGGCTGCCAGAATATCAATCCGATTTTAGTGCTTCTTACATTACTTCTATGCAGACTTCATGAAGTTCTTTCAACTTGACCTATAATTCCACAAGTAGTGGAGAGTATCCTAAATGCGCAATACCAAATTCGGATCGTTCGACGACTTGCTACAGATTACAGAAGAGGCCGTTCGGCCCATTGCAATTGCCCTTCGGGAGACCGTGTTCAAAGTCGATCAGAATGCATGTGAGGTGGTTCGCCTCGGTGATCGTGCTGCGACCTATGGCGTAGGTCCGCGGAAGATGCTCGACGGCTACGTCTATATCTTGCCGTATAAGCGGTGGGTCAATCTCGGCTTCTATCAGGGTGTTGACTTGGCAGATCCGAAAGAGTTGCTGGAGGGAACAGGCACCAAGATGCGTCATGTGAAGGTTCGGTCAATTGATGACGCAAAGCGGTTGGAGGTTCAAGCACTAATCAAGGCAGCCCTAACCAGGCGCAAGGAAACGCTCCGGTCTTGAGACTTTGACAAACTCGCTACAAAGGGGCTTGTATGCCCAAGCAGCCCGAGCTTGCCGTACCGCTCATCACGGGCACGAGTAGACGTCTAAAGACGTTCCCCAGCGTGAGCGGCTCTGCTCGGCTGGTTCTTCAGCTCGCTGCTCCGCCTCATTGAACGTGCTTTTCCTCGAGCAAATTTTCACCTGTCACCGGTGAAAAATGTAACTGTCGCTAAACATGGTCACTTATGCAGCCCAATCCGAGGGAGGAGCCAGATAGGTTAGTACGCGTGACCAGTATTTGCGCGGGAGCGCTCGAAACAGTAGCTGCTATCGCGCCAGGGCTTATCGAATCTGTCAGGTGGAAAGAGCAATTGTTGTCGGTAGATTCTTCGTGAGCATTGCAACCAAATGGTGTTACAAGTGCTATAAGGAGGCGGGTATAGATATCTGGAATGGTGTATTCCTCATATGGTGGTTTAGGTGGTTATGGCGCATTTCCGCCAGTCGTCAAGAACCTGTTAATCATAAACGGGCTGGTCTTCCTTGCCCAGCTTGCCGTCAATCTCCCACTTATAGAATGGTTTGCGTTGTGGCCACTTGGGACCAGATTCCAGGTGTATCAACTTGCAACGTATAGTTTCCTTCACGGGGGTGTCTCGCATATATTGTTCAATATGTTTGCGTTGTGGATGTTTGGCGCTCAGATTGAGAACACGTGGGGTTCCCGACGCTTTACAATCTATTATTTCGCCTGTGTTATTGGGGCCGGCTTTGTTCAACTTGCCGCTAATTATTTCTCGGGGGCTTCCTGGCACACAATCGGCGCATCAGGTGGCGTATTTGGGATACTTCTTGCCTTTGGGATGATGTTCCCTGAGCAGCGGATTATGCTGCTTTTTCCACCGATCCCAATGAAGGCCAAGTATTTTGTGATTGGGTATGGCTTACTGGAGCTTTTTTTTGCTACGACCCATCTTCAGCCAAGAGTGGCGAACCTAGCGCATTTGGGCGGAATGGCCGCTGGATTTCTAATGATAATGTACTGGCGTGGACGGCTACCCATAAAGCCCAGGTCTGGCTATTGATCACCTGCTAGGGTAGATCTCGTGTTGAAATCAAACTATTGCAAGAAGCGAAATGGGAAGTGCGCACTGACTTCTGTCACCCCCAAGGCAGATAGTCTACCTGACTTGATCATCCTGAGCCCGTCGCCTTATTCGCTGGTTGATCGCTAAGCACGCATTCCTACCTCAGGCGGTGGCGTGTTTTTTGTTTGATCCATGGACCAAGGCTGCATCGCACAAGAGACAGCCCAATGTTTCCGTGAGGGGGGAGCAGTTCCATCGAGTGCATTCAGTGTTAGGAGGACTCTGTGGTCAGTTGGCTTTCGGGTATCATCTCTATAGCCTTACAAGCCGGAAGAAGTGGTTCATTAGAAAAGCGGTCAATTGCGGTTGCGGGTTGCACTAATTGAGTTGCCGGAATTGGATTAATGAATGCTCAGAGGCTGCGGTTTATCTATCCTGATATCCCCCAAGCTAACGGGCAATCCACACCCTAAGGGAGCCAAGAGGGGGCACTTTCAGTAACAGTGCAAAAATCAGGAGTTTATCATGCTTCGGGGATTCATTGTTGGACTGCTGCTTATGCTTGGCAGTGCATGCAGCTCACCAACTTCAATCACTCCACCCAATATTGTACTTATAATCGGTGATGATCACGGGTATCCATACTTTGGTTTTACGGGATCAGCCCATGTCCATACGCCATACATGGACCGTTTAGCGCATGGCGGTGCACTCTTTACACACGGACACACAACGGACAACCATTGCCGTCCAGCCCTTCAGACGCTCAGTACGGGCCTTTACCCCATACAGTATGCTGCCCAGTTGGAAGCCTTCAAGGCACGGGCGCAGTCAGGCGATCCTGAGTACAGTCAACTCGCTCCCGAAGAGCAAGCGCAGTGGGATTTTCTGTATGAAGCCAATGCCATGCGTGAATTTGAGACCCTTCCCGGTCTACTGTCTCGCGTAGGCTATGTCAGCTTTCAGGCGGGTAAGTGGTGGGAGCAATCTTTTGCCAATGGAGGATTTACCGAGGGTATGTCGAAGGGATGGGATCCAGATGAGGTTGGTCAACCAGGCTTCTTCGGAAAACTCATGGGAGGTGACGGTGTAGAGCTCGTCCGGGAGACATCCCAGCCGGTATTTGATTTTATTGACCGTAATCTTGATACCCCCTTCTTCCTGTGGTATGGGCCCTCTCTGCCACATGTCCCTTTGAATCCCCCCGAAGCATACTATGCCCGGTATAGGGATACCAATCTGTCCGAATCAGCCAAAGAGTACTACGGCAATTGCACATGGTTTGATGCCGGGGTTGGAGACTTGCTGAATCATCTGGAAATGCGCGGGCTACTGTCTAACACATTGATTGTATATGTGAACGATAATGGTTGGGAGCAACCCCCATTTGAAGAATACAAGAACGTACCCATACTCTACAATAATGGCGGCCCCAATGGTAAGCTGTCGCTACATGATCAGACTTTTCGAACCCCGATCATTTTCAACTGGCCAGGAACGATCAATGATGCCGTTTTTGATGATGTCCTTGTAAGCAGTGCGGATCTGGTACCAACACTGTTGGACTATGCAGGTATAGAAATACCGGCGTACCTGCCAGGGGCATCCCTTCGTCCGGTGATTGAAGGCCGAGGTAGCATCCAGAGAAATGCTTTAATTGGCCGGGTCACACAAATGCGATCCGAGACTGACCCGATGGGCAAGCGTCAGACGGGGTACTATGTTCGTACGCTCCAGTGGCATTTCACGTCCACAGAAGGGGAGGTCCAACTCTTCAATGTGGAGGAAAATCCGTTTGAAGATGTAAGCGCAGATCACCCGGAATTGATTTCAGGGTTTATGGAGCAGATTGAAGACTGGAGGAAAGAATTCAGCTCTCCGGTTCTGGATCCCAGTCTTCAATAGCTTCCAAAACCGTCTGTACAATCTGAGATTCAGGAACCGTACCAACAACCTTGCCTTGCTTGAAGAGGTGTGCCCTTCCACGCCCAAGTGAAATGCCGAGATCAGCTCCCTGTGCCTCACCGGGACCATTGACTGCGCAACCCATCAAGGCCACGGTCAAGTCCTTCTCAAACTTGCGGGCACTGACCGCAGTCTCTACTTCCTCAACGATCGAAAACAGGTCGCCGTTTAATCGACCGCATGTAGGGCAGGCGATGACATTGACCCCCGGACGACCTAGACGTAGCGATTTCAGGATGGCGTGTGCAGTCTCCACCTCTTTCACGGATTGGGTAGCTAAGGAAACGCGTATAGTATCCCCAATGCCGTCAGCCAGCAATGCCCCAATACCAATTGAGCTCTTGATGGTCCCTACTTTGAAAGATCCGGACTCAGTCACCCCTAGGTGAAGTGGAAAGTTTGTGTGCTTCGCCACGAGCCTGTAGGACTGAATCATATAAAACACATCAGAGTGTTTAACGGAGATTACAATGTCTTCAAAGCCGTGTCGTGCGCAGATCTCAACATGGCGCAATGCGCTTTCCAACAGGGCCTCAGGTTGCGGATAGCCATATTTATCCAGGATATCACGTTCCAATGATCCGCCGTTAACTCCGATACGAATTGGGGTACCCGCTTCTTTTGCAGCAAGAAGAACCTCCCGCTCCCATTCTTCTTTGCCAATGTTTCCGGGATTTATTCTGACTTTTGCAACGCCCGCTTCGATGGCTTTTAGAGCATACGTGTGGTTGAAGTGAATGTCGGCGACAATGGGCATGCTAGTTCCCTGCACGATGTCCGGGAGTGCTTCGGCATCTTCAGGCCGTGGCACGGCCACGCGAATGATATCGGTGCCGGCTTCTTCGAGTTGAGCGATTTCAGCGAGGGTTTCCTTAACTTTATAAGTTTTGGAAACCGTCATAGTCTGTACTGAGATTGGTGCTTTTCCACCAATCTGCACCGGACCTACCTGGACGGGGCGAGAGTCTCTCCTAGGGCGTTGCATGCGGGTTATTGTGCCTGTGCGTGTGCTGACTTGTACGTATCAAAGGGGATACTGGCCCATTTGGGTCCTTCACCCTTGGTACTTTGTTGCTGATACTCAATGAAAATACGTGCGCGGAGGATTGCATGCTGGAATCTCTGGCTGGTGTGCGGTCTATTGCTTTCGGGATGTAGGGCTGAATCGGACCCGGCGGTTGCTGTATCAAGGGGAGTTACGGTTAAGCAGTCTGAATTCGCGCAGGCCTACAGAGACTGGCTCCTTCGGACGGGCGTTCAGGACACCCCGCAGCGGCGATCTGCCTTTGTCCATGACATGGCCGCGACCAGATTGGCAGTCATGGAAGCTCGTGAATTGGGGATTACAGGAACTCCCCACTTCAAAATGCGCGAACAGGCACTCGGGCGCAAGCTGCTCCTGGATCTCTACATTAAGCAGGTCGTACTGGACACCGTTAGAGTATCCGAAGCTGACATTCGCACGCTGTATACACGCGCACAGACCACGGTCAGTGCACGTCATCTCTACGCGCGAACACTGACAGAGGCGCTGGAACTGCGCCAGCGTCTCCAGGGAGGCGAATCCTTCGCACAACTAGCGCAGGAGATCTTTAGGGATCTTGACCTATGGGAATCGGGCGGTTTGCTACCGTCATTCACCTTTGATGAAATGGATCCGGCGTTTGAAGAGGTGGCGTTCACGCTCCCGATTGGACAGATCTCTGAACCCGTACGCACAGCACAAGGGTATTCATTGATCAGAGTCGAGGAACGCTTTATCAAGCCGATCATCACGGAATCGGAGTTCCAGAGCAGAAGACCTCATTATGAAGCCTACGCATTAGAGCGGGCACGCAGGATTGCACGTCGGGATTACACTATGCGACTCGTTGATAAGAGCAAGATAGTGTTCAACGATCAGGTGCTAGAGGCGCTGATCGTCAGGATTACACCAGAGAACGAGGCTTTTGACCAGAACCTGGATTCGCGCGAGATCCTGCGTTATGGAGATCCTGTACGGGTCTGGACGGTATCGGATTTTCGGGAGCATGCACGGTTTGCCAGTGATCGGCAGCGTGCACAAGTTCGGACAGTAGCTGATCTACGGGACTTTGCCCGGGGCTTAGTTGTCGCGGAGCAAGTATTGTCGACGGGGCAAACGATTCGAGATTCACAGGAATACCGGACGCAGCTCCGCAAGTCAATGGACAGGTATATTGTTGAATACTTGCAGTCAGCAGATTCAGTGGACATAACTGATGCAGAATTGCGTGCTTACTACGACAATGCTCCTGCAAATGAGTTTATGCGCCCGCGCCAGATTGCCCTTCGGTGGCTGTTTTTTACGACCGAAGCCGAGGCCAACGCCGCAAAAAGCAGCGGTACGGACTTTACCGGGCCCGAGGAGTTGTTTTTTGCACACCAGTTGGGTCCCCGGTCAAATGAAATATTCGATGCCTCAAAGGATGCGGTGGTCGGCCCGCTTGAAACAAATGACGGGTGGATATTACTAAAAACCGGTAGCCAGTACGCAGAATCACGCCAAAGCTTTCCAGAAGCCAAAAGTGTAATATATTTTGCACTTGTTGAGGAAAAACAACGGGAAATACGTCTGGCTGGATATGCAGAGCTTATCTCGCGCTATGGACTAAAAGTTGATGAAGGAACTCTCGAGAAAACCAGCTTACTTGATTAATTGTCTGGCAGGACTTGTACTCCTGATAGCCGTGCCTGTAAGCGCACAGACAACGGGTAAACTGACAGGTCTAGTTACCGATGGGACCACAGGAGAGTCGTTGCCAGGCGTGAATGTGATTATTGACGGTACATTCCAGGGCGGAGTAACAGATGCGGAAGGACGTTTCGTGATTATTGGCGTCCGTCCGGGTGTGTATGAATTGGTTGCTTCATTTGTGGGTTTTGGAACTCAGCGCCGCGAGGGTGTACGTGTGAGCGTTGATCTGACTACTGAGGTCAATTTTGTATTGCGTGAGGAGGTCATCGAAGGGGAAGAGATCGTTGTCGTTGCAGAGGCCATTCGTGTCAGGAAGGATTTGACGAGCAGTGAGGCGCGTGTGACCGCAGAAACCATTGATCGGCTGCCGGTTCAAGAGTTGGGGCAGGTACTGAGTGTGCAGGCTGGGGTAACCGAACGTGGAGGTTTCCATATACGGGGAGGGCGTAGCAGTGAGGTTGTCGTCATGGTTGATGGCGTTCCGGTGACCGACACATACGATGGCTCAACTGCACTTCAGTTAGAGAACGAAGGTATACAGGAGCTTCAGGTGATCAGCGGCACCTTCAATGCAGAATACGGCAATGCCATGAGCGGTGTTATCAATGTGGTAACAAAAGAAGGGCGGAATGATCGAATCGGTGGTTCGGTGGAAGCCTATTCCGGTACATACCTGGTGCCCGGTGAAGGAGGGCATGACTTGCTCCGGGGAACCCGATCGGACGAGCTTACCACAGGATTTCCCTATGATCAGGCGGATGTTTACTCCTATTTACCTTTTGCGCCGACGCATTACGCAAACCTGAACGCTTCCATTGACGGTCCAATCATCAAGGATCGTTTAACGCTCTATGCTAACGGTCGCTATTTCAGCAACGACGGCTGGTTGTATGGAGCTGATTTGTATGATATTGATGGTTCGGGAGGTGATTCCTCGCTTGTGCCAATGAACACATGGCAAAAGCTGAGTTGGCAAACCAATTTTCGGGTTCAACTTACCGGCAATATGATCCTAAATGTGATCGGGTTGGGGTCGCGGACCGAGGCAAACGATTTGGGTGGGCGTTACCAGTACTACCGGTGGGCGCCGCATGGAGTCCCGCAGGTTTATGATAACGGTATTGACTTGAAGCTCAAGTTTACACACTTGATTAGTGCACGCACCTTCTATACGTTGAACCTGGCCACTTTTGAAAAGTCAGCTGAGCGCTACCGTTTTTCGAGTGTGACGGATCCGCTGTACAACGATTTTACGCTGAGTCCGCCGGATTCAATCGAGATCACTCCGGGAGTGTGGGAGCAGGTTGAAGCCGGTAGTAATCATTTTGCGCGTGGTGGAACAGATCTCGGACGTTTCAAAAGGAGTACGCGGAGTTACTTCGTCAAGGGAGATTTTACGAGTCAGTTGTCGCGCTACCACCTCATTAAAGCCGGATTTGAGGCACGTATGGATCAGCTCCAATTTGAGGAGTATAGCCTTGTGCCGGCAATCGGCTCCACCGGCCAGGTTATTGAGCCTTTCATGCCGGCCGTTCCGCCTCCCGTCTCCTTCGGCTACCGTCAATTTGACGGTGTTGAGCCGATCTCAATAAGTGCTTACTTGCAGGACAAGATTGAGTACGAAAGCTTTATCGTGAATGCAGGAGTGCGAATGGATTTTTTTGATGCAAGGGCAAACATCCCCGCAGATCCATCGGACCCGAACATCTACAATCCATTCAAAAAAGTCAACCTGTATCGCGATACTGATGGCGACGGAATTATTACAGACGATGAGGAGCGGGAAGACAATGCTCTGACACAGGCTGACCGGGAAGCTTATTGGTGGACAAATTCGAGTCCCAAACTCCAGTTTTCGCCCAGACTGGGGGTTGCCTATCCCATTACGGAAGAAGGCGTGATCCATTTTTCGTGGGGGCACTTCCTCCAGATTCCAACACTAAATCGACTGTTTGACAATTTTGGGTACAAGATTCCCCGCCAATCTGGCCGTCACGGTCCCTTCGGAAATCCCGACTTGGACGCACAGCGTACGGTCATGTACGAAATCGGTCTCAAGCAGGCGATCAGAGGTGTGGTGCTGAATGTAACGGCCTATAACCGGGATGTTCGGAGCTGGGTATCTACTTCCCGATTGATCGAAACTGAACTGCCTGGCGTCAACTACGTCGTGTATGCCAATCGGGATTATGCTAATACCCGAGGAGTCACCCTCTCGCTGTCGCGCCCGTACGCGAGCAATTACGGGTTTGAGTTGAACTACACCTACCAGGTGGTTGAGGGATCAAACTCAGACCCGACAGAGGAGTTTTTTGCAGCGGGTAATGAGGAAGAACCACGCTTGGCACTTCTGCCCCTTGGATGGGACCAACGCCACAAGGTTGCCGGATCTTTCTTTGTAGGCGGACGCAATTGGGGTGCTTCTGCACTCGTTGTTTGGGCCTCCGGATTCCCGTACACGCCGAGTTTTGAGGAAGCAGCACTTGTCGGAGCAGATGTACAGCCGGAGTTTCCGACGAATGCACGCAGACAGCCTTCCACCTTCCAAGTTGACCTAGATATTTACCGCGAGTTTTCTATCGGTCCGGTGCGTCCGCGCCTGTTCCTGCATGTTTATAACGCACTTGATCGAAGGAATGCAGTGACGGTTTATGGGGATACGGGGCTTCCCGGAATTACTTTTTCCGCCCCCATTCAGTCGGCGGACCCCGGATACTTTTCCCGGCCTAATCACTATTCTGAACCCCGGCGCGTGCACGCGGGAGTGCGGCTGCAATTCTGATGATAGAGCTACGCAAACTTGTAATAATAGGGTGCCTGGCGATCTTTGCTGCACCAGTCTTTGCACAGGGCGTGATTGATCGCCATCATGTGCCCAGCGACGAACGTGTGGATCCGCTCGAACGCAGACGCGACGATATAGACGGAAATAATATCCGGGCAACGATCACGAACTGGGCGCAGACTGCCAGTTCCGGCTCTCCGGGAGATTTTAATTATGAGTGGCCTAAGAACACGAATAGGCGCTACGTTGCACTAACGCAGTTGTGGGTCGGTGCAGAGACTATTGCGAATACCGGCCCAGATGCAGGCGAACCCATTTGGATTGTCAATGTGGCCGATTTTCGTGCCAATAATGCAGGAGGCAACACGTCATGGACGTTTGAACCTGTTGGGGGTTATGTGAACCCCGCCGGAAGCGAGTATGGAATTGCACAGAGCGACGAACCAGACAGCTGGCCCCCTTATTGGCCGGATAAGGTTTCGGACGTAGGGGATCCAGGCTGGAGCGGGTCATGGAACGGTTTCTTTGGAAAGGACATCTTCAACGCAGATCAGGAGTTTTTCTTTAAGGCTGGCGATGACCAGTATGACCGGTACCGGGGAAGTTATGTGCCGGATGCCACTGATCAGTCGAGGTATGGTCTAGGCCTAATCATTGAAACGCGGATTATGGCCTGGACACAAATATTAGTGGATGATGTGGTCTTTTTGATCTATGGTGTCAAAAATGATGGTACAGAAGACTTGGAAAAGGTGGGGATGGCAGTCTGGCTTGCTGACTGTGTTGCAGGAGATTGTGGCGATGATGTCATCTTTTTCGATTTGCTAGAGGATGTGGCATTTATGACAGACGAGGATGGGATTGGAGACCAAAACTTTGGCAGTGATCCGGCAGGAACAGTTGGAATAGCCTTTCTGGAAACGCCGGGGAACGCGACTGATCGCATCGACAATGATGGGGATGGATCTGTGGCGGATGAATGTCCCGAAAACAAGGGCGAGTGTAACAGCCCCGTAGTACCGGAATCGTTTTTGTCGGGAGAAGTGGCAGCAAACAATATTGACGACAATGGTAATGGCCTCATTGATGAAAACGCTGTACACGTTCCATTTGGTACGCAAAGAGGCGTAGGTTTTGCAGACTATATAGACAATGATGAAGATGGCGAGCAAGGTGCACCGGTTATTACTGCCGAGATGGCTGCTGCCGCCTCAATAGATACTTGGCTCCGTTGGCCGCCCAACCCTCAGAACGATCCCGTGCAACAGGTGAATGGTCAGGTAAAAGTTCATTTAGTAAATGTGACCCAGGAAACAATCGGACTGCCTTTCAGGGATAATATTGACAATGACGACTCGCATATCGTTCCCACGGCTGCCTATCAATACTTGTCCGAACCTGGTTCTCCTGTGATTACGCAGGGCATGATAGACGCTGCTGCCTCTGATCCGTACCGACGCTATTTGGTCCCCGATGCAGGCATCCTGTTGTATGATGTGGGCCCAGAGGACCTGGGCAAGGCTTATGCCGACGGCATAGATAACGATCAGGATGGCGCCGTAGACGAGGGAATTGACGAAGGTACCGATGAAATGATTGACGAAAGCCGGGCGGATGGCATAGATAACGATCAGGATTGGATACTGCTGCAGAATGACACTGGACTTGATGGAGTCGCCTTCACGGGGGATTACGGGGATGGTGACGGGATGCCAACCAGCGGGGCGGGATCGTCCTTTCCCGGGGAAAAAAATATAGATGTAACCGATGTAAGTGAGTCGGATCAAATCGGGATCACCAATGTCCGCCTCTTCGGGGCATTCACCTTGCCGGTTGGAAGTGCCAGTGACCGATTCCTGTTCTTCAATTATTTGCTTCCAGGCGAATTTGATACGGAACAACCGGATCCAGGGGATAATGATTTGACGATTTCCAGTGGCCTGTTCCCGCTGAAAGCGGGGCAGACGGAGCGGATTTCGCTTTCAGTTCAGTTGGGGCTCAGCGAGGAAGAGGTCTTGGCCGGAAGAGATAACGCACTGGATGCGTATGGAGAGGATTATCAGTTTGCCCAGGCGCCGATCACGCCAGAGGTTTCTGCAGTGCCAGGGGACGGTCGCGTGACACTTTATTGGGATGCCAAGGCTGAAGAGTCAGATGACGATTTCCTAAGATCTCTCGGATTGCCTTCCAAGGATTTTGAAGGATATCGTATTTACCGGGCTACTGATCCGGCTTTCCTGGATGCTTTACAGATTACTGATGGCCGAGGCAACCTGACGTTCCGAAAGCCGATTGCCCAGTTTGATCTCATAAATGGCAATGCAGGATTTCATCCCGTTGCTGTAAATGGAGTCAGCTTCTACCTAGGGGATGATCGTGTGAGTGAAGGAGAGGGGACCAATGGTCTCGCTCATTCATATGTTGACGCCACGGTAGACAATGGAGTGACCTACTACTACGCAGTAACAGCATATGATTTCGGGGCGCCCTCTGCGGATATATCTCCTACGGAGACTCCTGTCCGAATCCGGCGGCGTGCAGATGGCTCGGTAGAGACTGGCCGCAATGTAGTCGTGGTCACGCCCGCGGCGCCGGTAGCCGGTTATCAGGATGCAACATTGGAAACTGTAGATGGGTACCTGCCGCGCATTCAGGGCTCAACCTCAAGTCGAATTGCTTACGAGATTACGGATCCCAGAGCGATCGTTGATGGCAACCGCTACCGTATCACATTTGAAGATTCACTGCATGTTGGCGGTCGCTTTTCACCGGACACATTGAAGACTAAGTATTTCACACTTACGGATGTATCCTCCGATCGTGTACTTCTAGACAGGTCGGTAGCATGGCGGCAGGGTTGGGAATTTCCGCCTTTGGACGATTTGGGCAATGCGCTGGGATTCAGTCTACAGTTCTTTGGGGAGACGCTTGTGCGCCTTAACAGTGCATTGAGTGGTTGGAATAGAGACGGTGTGTATGAGGTCACTCTGGATCCATATATCTCTCCGGGTTTTACCTTGGGCCTCCGCAATCCTGCCGATTACCGCTTGGAAATTGTGGGTCCGGCCCAGGGGCAATCAACCCAAATGCAGGCATCTTTCTTTAGAAGATTGCCGTCCAGGCCAACGAATGTTCGTGTATTTCGGGTTGAGCATGACGGTTCGGGAGGCACGCGTGACGTGGAAGTTGAATACGGATTCTGGGATTTGACGGGCGATGACTTTACCGGTGCGCAGTCAACTTCGCCGGCAACCTTCAGTGCCGACAGAGATAGACGGGAGTCGGATCTGATCATCATTCGTGAGCCTAGGGTTGGAGATGAAGGCGGGGATCCTGTATACACTTGGCGTATGGCATTGGATTTTTCGGTTGAAAGCAATACGAATCCATCCGAGGGAGATATAGCAACGCTCATTACCCGCAAGCCATTCCTGTCCACAGACGTGTTTGAGTTCAGTACCCGGGCCCCTCTTGCCTCAACGGAGAATCCAGACTCGCTCCTGTCTCGCATACAGGTTGTTCCCAATCCGTATGTGGTCACCAATAGATTTGAGGAATTGAATGCTTTTTCCACAGGACGGGGAGAGCGTGTGATCAAGTTTATCAATCTACCACCCGAGTGTACGCTTAGAATTTTCAACGTGAGTGGCCGTTTGATCCGAACATTGTACCTCAATGAGGGGCAGAATCATGCATTAGCCAGCAGTCTCATGAATGGTACGATTACCTGGGATTTGCTGAGTTCTGATGCGTTAACGGTAGCATATGGTGTATACCTGTACCATGTGGAGGCTCCTGGAGTAGGTGAAAAAACAGGTACATTTGCCATCATCAAATGATACTGCATCGGCCTCCATATTCGGTAGCTTGTTTTTTGGTTGTGATACTGACATTAATCAGTTCACAGGATGTGTTGGGCCAGTTTGCGAACGAGACTCGTGATGTTACCCGCAAGGGCACGACCGCTGCGGAATTTCTCAGTATCCCCATAGGGGCGCGAGCGACCGGCATGGGAAGTGCAATCACAGCTAGCGTTGACGATCCAACCGCGCTTTATTGGAATCCGGCAGGTTTGGGCTTGCTTTCCAAGGCTTCTGTGTCTATTGAGCATGCATCCTGGCTGGCAGGCATAAACTTCAACTATGCAGCCGTAGCTTTGCCAAGCAGCCTGGGCGCTTTTGGCGCAGCGGTCACTGCCATGGGGACACCGGATATGCGGGTAACCACGGTTGAGGAACAGGAGGGCACAGGGGAAACCTTCAGGGCCTCCAGTTACGCTTTTGCACTTGCGTGGGGGCGACAGCTCACGGACCGATTTACCTTTGGAGCAACCGTAAAAGTGATCACTGAGCAGATATGGCACTCCACTGCAAGGGGAGTGGCACTTGATATCGGTACTGTATTTGTGACACCGTTCAGAGGAATCCGGTTGGGGGCGGCCATCTCCAATTTTGGCACAAAGATGGAGATGACGGGAGACGATCTGCTGGTGACAGCAGATATTGATCCTCGCAATCGCGGCAACAATGAAAGTAATCGGGCCTACCTGAGAACAGATCAGTTTGATCTGCCACTGATCATGCGCATTGGGCTCGCTGGAGAAGTACTGGAAACGGAAACCGCACGCGTAACTTTTGCGCTGGACGTTCTGAGTCCCAACAACAGTGACCAGTATGTCAATGTGGGAGTAGAGGCTGGACTACTTGGCGATCTGTTAATGGTGCGGGGTGGCCACAGTGAACTGTTTCTGCAAGACAGTGTGCGTTCTTTTTCTATTGGAGCGGGGCTGCGCTATGACTTTTCTGTGGTCGGATTGGCTATTGACTATGCGTACGAGCAGCAGCGCTACTTTGATAATGTAAGTCGAATATCAGTGTCCCTCAGTTTCTAATGCACAGGTGTAATTCGGGAGAGTTTTTGTATATTCGGCGTTTGGTCTAGCTTAAAACAAAATTTCATGAAGACAAAAAACATTTTACGACTTGGGTTGCTACTCTGCTGCATGTTTGCGGTGGCCGACGCACATGCTCAACGTACCGTCACGATGCGGCTAAATATGGCCTCAGTTCCAGACACAGTCAACGGGATGGGGCTGGTTGAGGTGCGTGGCGCGGGCGGAGTAGAGGGTAATGTTGCACCGTATACGTTGGTAGATGGCAACATAATTGACTGGGGTTCTGACAGCACGCTTGAGCCCGTTAACGAAAAGGGGCCTAACGGCGAAGACAGCGACTACTGGAACATTACGTTTCAGATTGCCGATACGGTCCGTCTCCAGCATAAGTTTTACTCGGATCAACTCAATCTTTCACTGAACGCTGGTTGGGAGGCTGATCCCAATCCGTACATTGAGCCGGGGTCCGGGGATGTTGATCTCGGTCTGCACTTTTTTGAGGCGCAGATTCCGTGGCACGGTGCTTCGGGGAGGCGCGGAGATTACAATTGGCTGCCTTGGGAGCCCAAGATGGATTCAGTTGCAGTATGGTATCGCGTAGCCATGTTCGGACTACATTCCGAGGATAGAGGCTATGATGCAACTATGATGGCCCCGGACCAGATTGTTGGTGTACGCGGAGGCCCGATGATGGATGCCACTGACACAACGCTCGTAGGTCCCTTGGATTGGGGAACCTCACAGGTGGTGTTAGACCGTGAGTCAATGGATGAATCGACTGCGGGTTACAGTATCTACTCGGGAGTTGCCTACTATCCGGCCTCGCTAGCGGGAATGGAGCAACAATACAAATTTGTCCTTGAACATGGGGCCACTGTTGGATGGGAGGAAGGAAATCTTGCTGGCAACCGTAGTTTCACTGTGCCGGCATCTGATACTACGCTGCACTGGATGTATTTCGGTAACACAGCACCCAGTAAGGTCGTGCCTGTGGAAGGACAGGTGGTCTTTGGAGTGGACATGAGTGCGTTTGAGACTATTGGTCTTTTTGATACTGCCCGCAATGACACGTTGTGGGTCTTTGGGGATTTCAACGGCTGGGGAGGCTGTCGGGATGAACAAAGGCTTGACGAATGTTACATGTTTAAAGAGCCAGGAGGCACCAACTTTGCGGCAGCCGTTCCGCTGACACGTCCCCCCGGCTGGAGTTCCGGCTATAAGTATTTCCTTGACTTTAACGATGCAGAGTTTGAGACCCAATTCGGTGTGCCTCCTCCAAGTGGATGGGAAGAGGGTCACAGGACCGGTGTCAATCGCGAGTTTGAATTTGCGGGAGACCCAAGCGGCCCGCAGATTTTGTCTCTGTCCTACTTCAATGATGCAACACCGATGAATGTGATGATGGATGGAGATGAAACTGAGGTGATGTTTTCGGTCACCATGCAGCAGGCAATAGATAATCAGGCACAGCCATTCAATCCGGCGACGGACTCTGTAAGCATTCATCTAGGGGATCCGATTTGGGCGCATACCCAGGGAGTGGACGGGACGGACCATGACATTCCGCTCTGGGATGAAGTATTGCTTACGGATTCTGATGGAGATGGTACGTACACTGGAAGCTACACTGTTAGTGGCCCCAGCTACAACATCCTCACGTACAGATACATGTACGGGGGCAAGAGTACGAGTGCTCAGGAGATGGGATCAGATACGAGGGTGCCCGGGCGTAACAGGGTTCATTTCATTCCCAAGAATGCGGATGGCTCCTTCGTAGCGCAATATGAGTTGCCGGCTCACGAGTTCGATCTCATGGCCGGTCCACTCCCGTTTGATGTTAATCCTTACATCAGCACGGCGATTGAGCAATCTGAGGAGATCCCTTCCAACATTTGGTTAGGGGAGAACTACCCCAACCCATTCAACCCAACAACGACGATCGAGTATGGCCTCGAGCAACAGGCACACGTACGACTTCATGTTTATGATATGCTTGGACGTCGGGTAGCCACACTCGTTGACGGACTACAGCAGGCTGCTACCTATACCGTTACGTTTGATGCTTCCAGGTTAGCGAGCGGTATTTACCTGTATCGCCTCGAAACACCGCATCAATCGTTCACGAAACAGATGATGTTGATCAAGTAAACAATTATGGGCCGGCAGAATCATTCCTGCCGGCCCATTTTTGTTTTGGCTAATCAAGGTAGGTGACTTGGTCGCTTGGTCGGGGGGAAAAGTGTTTGTGGAATTCTAGGAGCTGCAAATTTGATGTGGGGAAAATCCCGGAGGCTGGGCTATTTGTTGAGTGGTTGCCGGTCTCGGGTGTAAGACTCCGGATTGATGAGAGTCAGGACTTTTTTGAAAAAGCAGCTTCGTCGAGTTGGCTTGGAGGTGAATCGTTTCAATGTGGCGGGTTCATTTACCGCAAGGAGGCAGAGGATGCTGGAGCGTGCAGGGGTGGATCTTGTGCTTGATGCCGGAGCAAGCGATGGCGGATTCGCTTCTGAGTTGAGGGATGCCGGCTATCAAGGGCGGATCATTTCATTTGAGCCATTAGAGAAGCCTTACCGATCCTTGTCAGCCAAGGCGAGGAAGGACGATAAGTGGGAGGTTTTTCAATACGCGTTGGGGAGTGTATCGGAGGAGGCCGTGATTAATATCGCCAGGGATGACAAATGCAGTTCACTCCTGGCTCCATTAGAGCGACAGACTCGAGTATACTCGGGCGCACAGACATCATCCTCAACGATCGTTCAGGTGCACAGGTTAAGTGATCTGTACGGTGCACAGTTTCAGCCTGGGGCGTGCACTTTTTTAAAGATAGATACGCAGGGTTATGAAGGGCGCGTAATTGAAGGGGCAGGGGATGTGCTGGACCAGATCGTGGGGATGCAGGTTGAGTTGTCTCTGGTACCACTGTTTGACGGAGGCCAGAGCTATGCCAGGCTACTACAGGAGCTGGAACGCCGGAAATTCCAACCAGTGCTGTTGGAGCCCGTGTTCGTTGACCCGAAGACCGAACAAACACTTCAGGTGGACGCTGTTTTCTTCCGTCAGGAGTTGTGGAATTAAGTCGGCTATCTACGAGTCAGTGGGGTTTTTTGATTGTCGCTTCCGATGACGGAGGTTTCTCTGGGAAGCCGGATTAGGGAATCTCAAAAAATGGTATTATTCTGCCACAACCCTGATTTACTGGAAGTACGGTAGCAGGATGGTCAAATACGATTGAGTTAAAAAGTGGTCACTACCCGTGGGTTGAACCTATATCGTCCAACTGCGAATTCATCTTCGGAGTACTCAGTACAGATTGGACATTTTGTGCAAACCCAATAAAAAAGTGGACGATTTATTGTCTGGTTTTACAGGTGTATCAACGTTGATTATGCAAGGCCAATGAGATTTCCTCAACATACTGGGCGTTTGCTTGCCCTTGTTGTGCTGACTTGTTTTCTGGCTCAGGTACAGGCCCAGCAATTGGATGTCACCTTCAGGTGGATACCGGATCGAACGGTTGTGCGAGCGTTCCTGCCCGGTGAGTTCAACGGGTGGGGGCCAAACAACGGCGGACGTATAGCCCCGACAGCACCTTCATTGATGACCTTTGACAGTGCAACCGGAGAATGGCGCTACACGCGCACCTTGGAGATAGGGGAAACATACCAGTACAAAGTACATGTTCACTTAAACGAATCAGGGTCCAGTAATGTGTGGATCACTGACCCACTGAATGATCGAACTAATCCGAGTGAGCACAATAATTCGGTGGTGACTATTGCGGATCCAATGGTTTTTCAACTGGCCCGGCATCGTAACAGCGAAGGCACAGTTACGAGCCTGAGCGCCGGAGTGTTCGCCACGAGAGACCTGGCGGAACTCACGTTTTCAATTAATGGTCAGGAGCAGGATGGATTACCGTACTATTCGGATGGCATCTTCCATTTTGAACCGGATGTCCCGGCTGCCTGTGATCTAGCATTTACGATTACAGCTGTGGACACCGATGGAAATACAGTAAGTCACACAGTTGGTAAGATACCTCCTCCAGTGGTGGATGCTCCACGACCTGAGGGGATCATAGACGGAGTCAATTACAATCTTCAGGATCTAACTCAGGCGACCTTAGCGGTTTTTGCACCACACAAATGTTATATGTATGCAATCGGTGAATTCACTGGATGGGAAGCCAATCAGAGTGGGCTCATGAATCGGGATGCGGTTTCCGCGGACAGTGTACACTGGTGGTTGACACTTGAGGGCTTAGGCCCAGGGAAACAAATCGGTTATCAATACGAGACAGAAGATGGGGTGCGATTTGCCGATTTATTTTCCGAACTGATTCTTGATCCAGTTCATGATCGGTCAATTCCCTCGACGACCTATCCGCAGTTGAAAGTTTATCCATATGGTAGTACCCAAGGCCCTGTGTCTGTACTACAGACGAATCAGCAGCCGTATGAATGGAAGGTAAACGACTTTGGCCCTCCTGCTCCTGAAGAGTTGGTGATCTATGAATTGTTAGTCCGGGATTTTTTGCATGAGCATGATTGGACAACACTCACAGACACGCTAACCTACCTGCAGCGTCTAGGCATCAACGCTATTGAGTTGATGCCGGTGGCCGAGTTTGGGGGTAACATCAACTGGGGGTATCAGCCGAATTTTTATTTCGCACCGGACAAGTACTATGGTCCAGCGGAAGACCTGAAGCGATTCGTGGATACGGCCCATGAATTGGGAATGGCGGTAATCCTGGATGTCGTATACAACCATGCAGATATCCCATCCCCACTAATAACTCTTTATGGGGCCAAGGATCCCAACCCATGGATCAATATTCCGGCGCGGCATCCGTACAATGTTTTTTTTGACCTCAATCACGAGGACCTCTACACTCAGTACTGGCTAGATCGTGCCAATGCCTATTGGCTCACCGAATTCAAGGTAGATGGCTTTCGCTTTGATCTGTCCAAGGGATTCACGCAGCGTAACACGGGCTCGGACTGGGCAGCATGGGATAGGTATGATGCATCACGTGTTCGCTTGATCAAGCGTATGGCAGACAGGATGTGGTCAGTCAATCCAGATGCCTATATAATTCTGGAGCATTGGACGCATGATCGAGAGGAGCGGGAGTTAGCCGGGTACGGCACAGATCAAGGGTTACCCGGGATGATGGTTTGGTCCAACGTGACCCACCAGTTTGCAGAAGCTGTAATGGGATATAACAATGGAAATAACAGCAACTTCTCGCGAACCTACTATGGGGATGGGGGCAGAGGATGGATACTGCCCCATGTAGTTTCGTACATGGAAAGCCACGACGAACAGTGGCTGATGTATAAGATGCGTCAATATGGGGCCTGTGAGCGCTCTCCATCAGGAGGGGATACCTGTGATCCATCACTAGCAGCTAATTCAGGAACCTATAATATTCGGCATCTGCCGATTGCACTTGATCGTCTTAAGATGGCAGGTGCCTTTTATTTTTTACTTCCTGGGCCACGTATGCTTTGGCAGTTCGGAGAGCTTGGGTACGGGTATGGCGATCGTGGAGAGGAGTGTCTAGAGCCCAATAATTGTCCCTCTTTTGCCCCTGCACGCACGGCTCCTAAACCCATTCGATGGGATTATTACGATGACCCGCTCCGGAAACGTCTCTATGATTCATGGTCAGCATTAATTAATCTGCGTCACAGCTATCCGGTCTTTCATAGCACCGAATCGGAAGTTGCACTTTCTTTGGCTGGATCGGTCAAACGGATACATTTGCGACACCCGGATATGGAAGCTGTAATTATTGGAAATTTTGGGGTCACTCCTGAACGCAATAGACTCGGACTGGACGTTCCTCCCGTATACTGGTATGATTTTTTTTCGGGGGATTCACTCAACGTAACTGGCAGTATTCCTTCTATGTTGCAGCCCGGTGAGTTTCATGTGTATACATCCAAACGTGTACCATCACCGCCCGAGGGCCTCATTACGGTGGGCAGGCAAACCACTGAACCGCAAGTTTTTGGGTTTACATTATTGAGCAATTATCCTAATCCTTTCAGAGATCAGACCAATATTCAATTCAGCTTGGATCGTGCACAGTCGGTCCGCATTGAAGTTTTTGATGTGCTTGGTCGCCGGATCGCTCGGTTGGTAGACGAGGTTCTTGTATCTGGAACGCATTCGGTAACACTGAATGCCGTTTCGTTACCGTCCGGGCTCTATACCGTTCTTATGTCTGGTGAATCTTCTAGAGCGTCTCTGCCGGTCTTGCTGGTTCGATAATATTGGGGGTGCGAAAAATTGGAACCACGGATACATATTGAGTGTCACATTGGGCTGTGGAGGGTTGCTGATTCAAACTTGTTCAGCTGCGCCGCTAGGAGGTTGGGGGATTTTTTGGCCTATTTTCGAATCCGTTGCGCCTGTATCTGGTCGGAACGTGTTGAAGCTGCTGTTAGTCTGAGCCATGGTTCCATTTAAATACGTACAGTGGGATCCAGAGAGGCATGGTGCGAAGACCTCCACCTTTGAGCAACTCTTTGACCTTTTCCAGCAGTTGCTCCAGTACACCGCCGGAGATGCCAATGAGGCGTTGAATTGGCTGACTCAGTTGGATGAACGTTACAGTCTAACTGATTCAGAAATGGGTATTGGAGACTTTATTGAGGAGCTCAAAGCGCGCGGTTATCTGCGAGAGAATGATGGCAGCATAGAGATCACTGCCAAAACGGAGCGGAGTCTCCGGGCTCGTTCACTGGAGGAGGTTTTTCGGCAGCTCCGCAAGGGAGGCACGGGTCGACATCCAACACCCTATGAAGGCAAAGGAGATGAGCTTCTGCCTGAAACGCGACCGTGGAAATTCGGGGATGATCCACACCTGCTGAATATCACCGATACACTTTCCAATTCTTACAGACGAGGTGGACTTGAAGACTGGTCACTGGAGGAAGAAGACTATGTACTTCACGAAACGGATCATCAGTCAAACCAATCTACCGTGCTCATGATTGACCTCAGCCATTCGATGATCCTATATGGCGAGGATCGAATTACGCCTGCCCCAAAGACTGCTATGGCGTTGTCGGAACTGATATTGCGCCGCTACGCCAAGGATACGCTTGATATTGTAGCCTTCGGAGATGATGCGTGGGAGGTGTCAATTAAGGATCTACCATACTTGCAGGTTGGGCCGTATCACACGAACACGCGCGCGGGGTTGCAGCGGGCGCGAGAAATCCTGCGGCGGCGGAAAAATCGAAACAAACAGATATTTATGATTACCGATGGTAAGCCAAGCTGCCATTTTGATCAAGGGCGTCTCTACAAGAATGTGTTTGGATTGGACAGGAAGATCGTTAATAAAGTGTTGGATGAGGCTGTAATTTGTCGCCGTGAAGGGATAACGGTCACCACGTTTATGATTGCGCGAGATCCATACCTGCAGGGGTTTGTTCGCCAATTGACCGAAGCTAATCATGGGCGGGCTTATTACGCGGATCTGAATAATTTGGGGGAGTTTCTGTTTGAAGACTATGTACGCAACCGGCGCAAGCGTCTACACTGAGGGGAAATACAGTGAAGTCTCCGATTCGACCTAAGAAGCATCTGGGGCAGCATTTTCTAACGGATCCCAACACCGCGCGTCGCATTATTTCTGCGCTTCGGGCGCCGAGTGATGCCTATGTTGTAGAGATTGGTCCAGGGACGGGTGCACTCACAGTTTTTTTGCAGGAACGTTATTCGCAGTTTGAAGCCATTGAAGTGGATCCACAAGCGGTGGCCTATTTACGCACCAGCTACCCGGAGTTACGTGTGCGGGAGGAGAACGTGCTGAGTATAGACTGGGAGCATGTGGGGAACCCTCCCTTACATATCATCGGCAATCTACCCTATAACATTACCAGTCCTGTTCTTTTTGGGTTACTGGCTGCGCACGATGTAATTGCTGAGGCAGTCCTTATGGTACAAAGGGAGGTGGCTGAGCGAATTGTAGCCAAGCCTCGAACCAAGGCATATGGAATTCCAAGTATATTTGCACAGCTGTATGCACGCCCGAGTGTGTTGTTTAAGGTCAGTCGCAATATCTTCACTCCCAAGCCGGCCGTTGAGAGTACGGTAATTCGGCTGGAATTTGAAGGTGTGGAGATTCCAGATGTAGATAAGGGTCTATTGCATGCTGTGGTTCGTGCAGGGTTTAGTATGCGTCGTAAAGTGCTTCGCAACAGTCTTCGGCAGTGGGTGGGTGAACGGGATATCCCGGATTATTGGAAGCGATGTCGTGCAGAGGAATTATCCCCTGCAGATTATGTGGAACTTGCGCGTTACCTTCAAAACCGTAGGAAGCAGTAACTGGCTTTTCATTCCCTAATCAATAGATCACTGTGCCTGATTCCGCAACCGACATAGTTAAAATTTCCCCGCTTCCTGAACTGAATGCGGAGATAGCCGAGGCGGTCGAGGAGCAGCTTGGGGAGGGTAATCTATCTGCTGCGGTAGACTTGGTACGTGAACTTCATCCGGCCGACATCGCGCGGCTGGTTACTGAATTGGGGCGCGAACCTGCTGCCAGTTTGACACTTGCACTGCCGACTATTACCGGCGCACAGGTTCTCTCGGAATTGGATGAAACATTCTGTGCAGACCTGCTTGCCGCGACTCCTACCAAACGCGTCACCTCTCTTCTCAATGAGTTGGAATCCGATGATGCTGCTGATGTTCTGGGGCAGCTGGATGAGACAGTGCGTCAACGAGTACTGCGCGTTTTGGAAGATTCCGAAGCTGTACGCGGTCTATTGGCCTATGACGAAGATACGGCAGGGGGTATTATGGCTGCCGAGGTTGTCACGGTTCTCGCCAACTGTACGGTCGCTGAGGCTACCGAAGAAATTCGCCGTAATGCAGAGGACACGCAAGATCTGTATGTAGTTTTTGTAATCGACTCTTCCAAACATCTGCAGGGGTTTGTGACCATTCGGCGTTTGTTGCTGTCACCCGCTAGGGCTACAATTGGTAATATTATGCGTACGGATGTGCGGTATGTGACTACGGATGTGGACCAGGAAGAGGTTGCCAGGACTATGGAACGGTACGATCTGGTTTCTCTCGCGGTTGTGGATGATGAGCAACGCCTGGTTGGTCATGTTGCAATTGATGACGCGATGGATGTTATTCGTGAAGAAGCCGAAGAGGATTATCAGCGTCTAAGTGGTATTACTGGTGATGAGGAGCCTACAGACTCGGTGTTCCGCATCACACGTGGTCGATTGCCTTGGTTATTTCTGGGCATGATTGGGGCTGTATTTGCCGGGAGCGTCATTGGAGTATACGAGGAAAATATCCGGCGCGCTTCGGTTCTTGCGGCATTCATTCCGGTTGTCATGGCCATGGCAGGGAATGCCGGAATTCAGAGTTCAGCCATTATTGTCCAGGGTTTGGCGTCTGGAGAAGTTTGGTCAGCTAATATGTTTCGGCGTCTTGGCAAAGAGCTTCTTGTGGCCATTGTCAATGGCTTGGCCCTGGCGATGATGATGCTGGTTGTTGTTCTTCTGCTGTTTGGTTGGGTGGCAACTGTCTGGTCTTCTGTGGTTACGCCTGCTCCAGAACCCACGCGACTTGCTGTAACAGCGGGGTTGTCACTCTTTGCAGTTATCGTGCTAGCAGCAGTAATAGGGGTTGCTACCCCACTTATGCTTGACAGAATTGGAGTGGATCCAGCATTGGCTACGGGTCCTTTCATCACCACAAGTAACGATATTATCGGGCTTATCGTGTTCTTCATGCTAGCGACAACATTGTACCTGCCCTTTGTTTGAGTCAAATTACAGTGACGTTATTCTAATGCAGCGGGGAAGGACTTATGGTTATCGGGTAAATTCAAAAGTGGGATCTTCCAGATCCAGGAGGTCGCATCGTCCTCACGCCGGCAAAAAATCTAACTGTTGTTGAACAGCAAGCTACCCGCGGTTCAGGTACGCTGAAAAATAGGCAATATAGAATCGTTCCCCAAGTACCCTCCGGCTTGCAGAGCTACAAGCCGAAGGGTCAGTTCTACTCTGAAGAACCTTAGTCAAGCAAACAATTGCTCTTGGGCACGTGCATTTTTGATGTCTACCTCGTCAACCATGTTCGCTTTATAATCAAGGAAGCGCTGCTGGAGCGTAGGGTCGGATGTGGCAAGTATTTGTACTGCCAGTAGAGCAGCGTTCTTTGAGCCATCAATGGCCACTGTTCCTACAGGGATACCGCTCGGCATCTGTACGGTGGCCAAAAGGGCGTCAAGGCCCCGAAGTGCACCGGAATTGATGGGTACGCCAAGCACAGGGAGAGGAGAATTGGCCGCGATGACGCCTGCCAGGTGTGCTGCTACGCCCGCACCAGCAATCAATACCTTGATTCCCCGGGTATGTGCAGTAGTTGCATAATGATGCGCACGATCAGGCGTACGGTGTGCGCTCATGACATTTAATTCAAACGGAACGTCAAAAGACTTCAAAATATCTGCGGCTTTGCGCATGATGGGAAGATCAGAGTCACTCCCCATTAGGATTCCAACTAATGGCTTCATGTACTAAGTGACATGTTAATGGATTTAAAGTAAAAAGATCAACCGTATAGGAGACGCTCAAGAGCAACCTCGTTGGCGACGAGCACGTCACGTGGTTTTGCTCCGGCAGGTGGTCCGACGACACCGGCCTGCTCCAGTTGATCAACGATCCGAGCAGCCCGCGTATAGCCAATAGATAATTTGCGCTGAATCAGCGAAACAGAGCCCTGTTGTTCCCGCACAATGATTCGAGCAGCTTCGTCAAAGAAATGATCCGTGGCGCCATCCTGAAACGATTGGTCGTAGGAAGCACCTTTGGCGGGCTCAAGTTCGACCTTGGGTAACCGATAAGAGCTCGGCTCCGGCTGCTTCGTGATATAAGTAATCAATCGATCAATCTCCTTACCAGAGACGAAAGGTCCCTGCAGGCGCATAACTCTGCTACTGGTCATATACAGCATATCCCCATTGCCAACCAACTGCTCAGCGCCATTCTGGTCAAGGATGGTTCTTGCATCAACCTTAGAAGCAACCTGAAAAGCGACACGAGAGGGGAAATTTGCTTTGATAAGTCCGGTTATCACATCAACAGAAGGGCGTTGAGTCGCCAAGATCAGGTGAATACCTATGGCCCTTGCCTTCTGGGCAAGTCGCGCGATCGGTGCCTCGACATCCTTTCCGGCCGTTAGCATAAGATCAGCCAGCTCATCAATGATCACCACAATGTAGGGTAGGTATTTGTGTCCATTGGCTGGGTCAAGAGCTCCCTCAGTAAATCGGGCATTGTAGCTCTTAATTCCGCGAACCGCAGCGTCTTTGAGAAGATCATAACGCGCATCCATCTCCTGTTCACAGGCTCTAAGGATGTTGAGCGCGTCTTCAACTTCCGTGACAATAGCCTCGCTCCCGTCCTCGGGCATGGCCAGAAAATGATGCTCAAGCTTCTCATACTGCTGAAGCTCGACTTTTTTCGGGTCAATCATCACAAACTTCAGATCCGACGGAGCACATGCATATAGAAGTCCTGTGATCAACGTATTCAGACCGACGGATTTACCGGACCCCGTAGCCCCAGCGATCAGCAAGTGCGGCATCTTCGTGAGATCCTCCACGAAGACACCGCCCTCAATAGTCTTGCCCAGTACAACGGGCAGCTCCATATTGGACTCTTGGAACCGAGCTGTATTGATCACTGACTGGACCCGCACAAGCTCTCTTTGGCTGTTCGGTATCTCTACGCCAACGGCAGATTTATTCGGAATAGGGACAATCATTCGAATTCCCTGGGCGGCCATAGCCATAGCCAAGTCATCCTCCAGTGACTTGATACGACTGACCTTCACACCGGGAGCAGGAGTAAGTTCATAGAGCGTGACGGTAGGCCCCACTTTGGCGTTTACCTCAATGATTTCAATCTTGTGCCGGGCGAGTTTTTCGACAAGTTTGATCTTGTTCTCCTCCAACTCATCATAGTCGATCTTTTGCTCGGTTTCCTTTGGAGCCTCCAAAAGTCGAATATGTGGGAACTTGTATTTGCCCACTCCCGCAATCTGAGTACTCCGGGATCTGGATGTGTGCCCGGTCTCCTCGGTTATTTGGCCGGTTACCTTGAGCTCCAAACCGGTTTGATCAATCTCTTTCGGGGGTTGGTCGGCAGAGAGTTCCGTAGCACGAGGTTGTTCCAATTCAACATTCTGCCCAGTTTCAGAATCCACGCCGTTACCGGGTGTTTCCACCGATGCAGAAGAGGATTCGGGATCAAGATCTTCCCAGGTTGATTGCAATCTGTCCTTGCCAGAAGCCTTCTCCGCTGCCCGTTCCTCTCTGGATTTTTCCCGGTGCTCATTCATTACCCGAGCCGTGGATTTCCATACCTGCTCCGTGCGATCCAGCCAATGCTGAATGTTCAGATCAATGGCCAGCATTAGCCCGACAATGAAACAAGCGCCCAGAATGACCCATGATCCAGGCCCGCCTATGATTTCATTCAACCAGAATGCTGCCCGAAAACCAAAATCACCTGCCCATATCTCCAGTTCGGACATGGACGGGTATAAGCTAAGACGACCAAATATGATGCCGCCAAGACACACGATCCAGATCACATGTATTGCTGGTATCCAGATGGTCCGCAGTGGTCGCTTTCTAAGGACGGTGTACCCGCACAGAAGTATAATAATGACCAAGAAGAGGGAGGTGTACCCAAAAAAAGACGGAACCGTTGCGTGTGCGAGCCACGCCCCAACAGCTCCGGCAGCATTATTGACGGTACCATCAAGGGGCAATAGCAATTCCCAGAAAGATTTACCCTCTACAACGGTATTGTCTGATGAGGAGTAGGTGCCACCGGCTATGGCGAGAAAGACACCGAGCGTGAGAATAAGTATCCCCAGAACTTCCTGTCTTCTTCTGGCTGGCGAGCGTTTTTTAGTTTTAGATGAGGTCGAACTTCCTCGCCGGCGGTTGGCTTTACGATCGGCCATTAAAGAAAAGCTTGGGATTAATCAAATGCAAAGACCAACTAAGATACGACGCAGGAGATTATGCCTATCTAGTTGGATTCCGGTGAAATGGTAATTTCCGCACAAAGGCATCCAATGTTCGGGATCGAATTCGTATACCTACCTTGCTTCCGGGAGTCGTGAATTCCGGGCTATTCTGGACATAGGCAAGTGCAATACCACAATTCAGTGTGGGAGACTGAGATCCACTGGTGACATGCCCAATATATTCTGCAGACTCAGAAACGACCGAGTAGCCTGACCTGGGGATTCCTCTCCCATCCACGACTAGGCCAACTAGACGGCGTTCGGGGCCACTGGCCTTGATCTCGTGCAGGGCCTCCCGGCCGACAAACGCTCCCTTTTGCAGTTTGGTAACCCAGCCTAAGCCGGCCTCATAGGGGTTGATGTCTTCGGTTAGCTCATTTCCGTATAGGCAAAAGCCTGCTTCAAGCCGGAGGGTGTCTCGAGCTCCAAGGCCAACTGGGGACAGGTTATAGTCTGAACCAGCTGCCATGATCGCATCCCACAGCGCATCGGTGTTTTTGGATTCTACATAAAACTCAAGTCCGATCTCTCCGGTGTAGCCGGTCCGGGAAACGATCACCTTGTTGAAGCCCATAAACTCACCGGCAGCCGGTCGCAGGAAGTTTAAACTTGATAATTGATGAACGGGTTCTCCCAGTAGTTTCGCTCCGATCTTCAGCGAGTCTGGCCCCTGCAACGCGAGTAGTCCCATTTGATCCGATACATCATACAGTTCTGCTCCCATAGGATTATTAGCCTGCATCCATTCAAAATCCTTCACGGTGTTGGATGCATTGACTACAAGCATGTAGGCGCCATGATTGACCTTGTAAACGAGCAGGTCGTCAATCACACCTCCCGCCTCATTGCACATCAGGGTATACATCGCTTTTCCAATACTCAGCCGGGAGGCATCATTGGTAACGAGATGCTGCACAAAATCATCTGCCTTCTCGCCCATGGCAAAGATTTCTCCCATGTGGCTCACGTCAAATAATCCGGCGGACCTTCGAACGGCCTTATGTTCGTCCAAGATACCAGTGTACTGAAGTGGCATACTGAACCCGGCAAAATCGACCATACGACCTCCTAGGGCTACGTGCGTTTCATGCAGTGCGAGTGTGCGTGACATACTTCGACAATTATGGCAGTCTGTGTGCGCGGCAACCTTGTGACTTTAACGCCGCAACCGCCGCATCGGCCGTCTTATCGTCCTCCAGACTTATCCTGAATGCGCCACCGGTACCCTCACGAATTTTGAGCAACTCAATGTCTTTGATGCTGATCCCCTGTCTAAAAAGCGTTCCTGTGATATGTGCCAGTACTCCCGGCTGATCTTTTGCGTACACGAATACATCACTTAAGGGTCTGAGAAATCCTTTAAAATCCCGGGGAATGGTATTGCGGACCGCGCGTGCCCGTTCAAATACGGGCCGCAGCTCCCGAAGATCACCATCGGGATCCAGTTGATTCCGGGTGAACTCCAGGACATGAATCAACTCATCAAGCGCTGTTCTGACATCCATACGATTGGCCTCGAGGACTGCAGACCACATTTCAAACGGCGAGGAGGCGATTCTCGTCATATCCCTGAATCCTCCTGCAGCCAGTTGCAAAGTGATTGGGTTGTCCTGGCTTCGATCCGCGGCAATGTTCATCAGATTTGTGGCCAAAAGTTGCGGTAAGTGACTGACACAGGCAACTACACGATCATGTTGTACGCTGTCCATGGCAAGCACTCGAGCTCCTGTGGACTCCACCAGGTGCGTGAGCGCACGATAGGCGTCTGTTTCTTCCTGCCCATTTGGGCAGAGAACGTAAACAGCATTTTCAAAGAGAAAAGAGTCTGCTCCCTCAAGGCCACTCCGTTCAGATCCAGTCATGGGATGTCCTCCGATGAAACAGACGTTGTTTGGCAGGAGGTCCACCGCTGCATTGATCACAGGTTGCTTTACCGATCCCACATCGGTTAAAAGGGTATGGGGTCGCAGGTGTGGAGCAATTGCGCCCAATACCGGCTCCAGAGCATTGAGTGGAACCGCCAAGAATACAGCATCAGCCCCGTGCACTGCATCCGCCAGTGAACTGGCTTCGTGGTCAATCACCCCCCGTTGAATTGCTTGGCGGAGCACATCCGGTTTATCAAACCCCGTGACATGCAAATTTGGTAATCGCTCCTTCCAGGCCAGTGCGAGCGATCCGCCAATCAAGCCGATGCCGATAATGGCAACGCGCTCAATCATCAGATCGTTATTCAGACTCACCTTCTTCTTGAGGTTCTCCAGCTTCTGGGAGGGGCATTGATGCTGTTTCGGCCTCAAGAGAAAGGGACCCCTTCTCTTCCTTGGGTTCTTCTGCTTCTGGAGGGGGTGTTGGTGCCCTTTTGACCTCAAGAGAAAGAGTCTCGTCCGGGGAAGTGTAGTCAATCAGGATTCGATCTCCATTCCCCAAGCCCTGTTCAAGGATCACTTCTGCCAGCGGATCCTCCAGGTAACGCTGAATTGCACGTTTGAGTGGTCGGGCACCGAACTTAGCGTCGTAGCCCTTTTCGAGGAGAAAATCTTTTGCAGAGGGTTGCAACTCAACGGAGACGCCGAGTGCCTTGACACGTGTGAGGAGTTCCTCAGAAAGCAGATCAATGATCTGATAGATGTGTTTTCTTTCCAGAGAGTGAAAGACGATGACATCATCAACCCTGTTCAGAAACTCGGGATTAAACACATCCTTTAAGGCGGTTTCAATGGTGCTCTTCATTGCCTTGTAGTCAAAGGTCTCGGAGCTTTGCGAGAAACCCAATCCCAAACCAGAGTTTCGGATATCCCTTGCACCAATGTTGCTGGTCATAATAATGACCGTATTACGAAAATCAACCCGTCGACCACTTCCATCGGTCAGCACGCCATCATCAAGAACCTGCAGCAGGATGTTAAATACATCGGGATGGGCTTTTTCGATCTCGTCCAGCAGTACGACCGAGAATGGCTTGCGACGAACTTTTTCGGTCAATTGTCCGCCTTCATCGTAGCCCACATATCCTGGAGGTGCGCCGACCAGACGGCTGACTGCAAACTTCTCCATGTACTCGCTCATGTCAACACGAACGAGTGCATCGGTAGAATCGAACAGGTACTCCGTGAGCACTTTTGCCAGTTCTGTTTTCCCAACTCCGGTAGGTCCTAGGAAGATGAACGACCCAATGGGTCGATTAGGATCTTTGATTCCGGCCCGCGTACGGCGGATCGCCTTGGAGAGCTTTGCGATTGGTTCGTCCTGGCCTACGACGAATTTGCGGAGGGCATTCTCCATGCTCAGCAGTTTTTGCTGCTCGGGTTCGGACAATCTCTCAAGGGGGATGCCGGTCATCATGGCCACCGTTGCAGTGATATCTGCTGTCGTGACGTCGAAGCGCTCTTCCTCAGCCAGAAGCTGCCATTCACTCTTGGCCTGATCAAGTTGCTCTTGAAGTTTCGTCTCTTCGTCGCGTAATCGGGCAGCTTCCTCAAACTGTTGTTGAGTGACTACCTCGATTTTTGTCTTCCGCGTTGCTTCAATCTGGTTTTCCAGTTCGATAATATGATCCGGTACGTGGATATTACCGAGATGGACGCATGCACCGGCTTCGTCGATGATATCAAGTGCCTTATCTGGGAGGTGACGGTCGGTGATATAGCGTTCTGAGAGCGATACGGCCAACGCCAATGCATCGTCCTGGTAGAAAACGTTATGGTGATCCTCGTATCGATCTTTTATTCGGCGCAGGATTTCCAGCGTTTCCTCTGGAGTAGAGGGGTCAACCAGAATTTTCTGGAAGCGTCGGTCAAGTGCACCATCCTTTTCGACATACTGCCTATACTCGTCCAGTGTAGTGGCTCCGATACATTGTAACTCTCCACGGGCCAGTGCTGGTTTGAACATATTGGATGCATCAAGTGAACCCGAGGCACTGCCCGCGCCGACAATGGTGTGGACCTCATCTATAAAGAGGATCACTTCTGGACACTTTTCCAGTTCAGTCATCACGGCCTTCAGGCGTTCTTCAAACTGCCCGCGGTACTTGGTCCCTGCTACTAGTGCAGCAAGGTCAAGGGTTATGATGCGTTTTTCATGCAGGACACGAGAGACTTTACGCTGGGTTATGCGCATCGCGAGGCCCTCTGCAATGGCGGTTTTGCCCACACCAGGTTCGCCAATCAGGATAGGATTGTTTTTCTTGCGGCGACTGAGAACTTGAGCAACTCTCCCAATCTCTTTATGTCGGCCAATCACAGGATCCAGCTCTCCTTTATCCGCGAGTCGGGTCAGATCACGCCCAAAATTGTCCAGTACCGGTGTTTTGGATTTAGAATCCCGTGGCTTCTGAGGACCGCGGCTACCTTGCGTCGGTCCGCCGCGCCGGGGTTCATTTGAACGCCTGGTTGGTGATCCGCCAGAGAGAATTGCATCCAATTCTTTACGCAGGACTTCATACGTTATTGAAAAAGTACCCCCAAGTATTTGGGCGGCTACATTGTCATCATCTCGAAGCAGGCTCAATAGGAGGTGCTCAGTACCGATCACGTCCGATTTGTAGAGTTTAGCTTCCAAGTAAATTATACGGAGTACTTTTTCGGCCTGTTTGGTTAGTGGGAGGTTACCTACAGTGAGTGTGCCACCGCCAGAACGCACGGAGTGTTCAATTTTTTTTCTGAGTCTATTCAGGTCACAGCCAAGGTTGCGCAGTATCCGAACAGCTACGCCTTCTCCTTCGCGAATCAGCCCGAGAAGTAGATGCTCGGTGCCGATGTAGTCGTGACCAAGACGAATAGCCTCATCACGACTGTATGAGATCACATCACGTACACGATTGGAAAAGTTACTGTGTCGATCCATTAGCGTCTGGTTCAGGCTGCAAAGCTGGATCCGCAACCACACGTCTGTGTGGCGTTTGGATTATTGAAAACAAAACCACGCGCATCAAGGCCTGCATGATAGTCAATCATGGTTCCTAAGAGGTACAGTCCCTGTCGTTTGTCAATGTACAACACAATTCCATCAAAATTGAATGTAATATCGTGTTCACGAAGCTTGTCAAAGCCCAATATGTAACTCATACCGCTACATCCTCCACCGCGAACGCCAACCCGGAGCCCATAATCTTCGGGTATTGATTTCGTGGTCAGAATTTTCTGTACCTCTTCGGCTGCACGGGGACTCAGCGTTACTGGGGCAGTAGATGAATCAACCATGGTGACTTTGGAATGGCCCGTATCGCCTATACATCTTCTGTTGAAGCCTGTTCCGTTTCAATGGAGGACGCAGACTCAGTATGGTACATCAAGACTTGGGTCATGAGACGTACTGAGTGACTTAGGGCCCGTTCGTCAACATCAAAGAGAGCATCGTGCAGTGGATAGCCTGTAGATGTGTTGCCGCGCGTGCCAACACGGATTAGCATACCCGGAACAACCGTGAGGTAGTTTGCAAAATCTTCCGCTCCCATACTGGGTACGCATATATCCAGTGCAGCATCTTTGCCGAATAGATTGTGCACGCAGGTTCGAGTAATCTGGCATAGATTGGGATCGTTGATAACAGCCGGGAGTCCGCCACGATTGATTAATTCGATCTTTACGCCATGCAGTCGCGCAAAATTCTCGGCAGCGCGCTGCATGTAATTAACCAGGAAAACACGGTCGTTATCATTGAGGCTGCGCAGTGTGCCCTCGAACGACACCTTGGCGGGAATCACGTTGTGCGCCAGCCCAGCCTCGAGTACACACACAGTAAAAACTGCAGGATTTCGGGGATCGGTTATACGCCCAATGAGTTGATAGTACTGATTCAGTAACTGTGTGGCAATCCATACAGTATCCTTTACGTTGTGTGGGCGGGCGGAGTGTCCGGTACTTGGTGCAGTGACCTCAACGCGGACTCGATCAGATGATGCCGTGACCTGTCCCTCGGGTATCCCAAATTGCCCAACATCAAGCGTTGGGTCCACATGGACGCAATAGAGAGCTTTCAAAGGGTCGCACACCCCCGCTTCAATCATGGGGATAGAACCGCTGGGATTGCCCTCCTCGTTCGGTTGAAACAAGATTCGCACACGCCCTCTTAGGCGGTGCCGGAGTTGATGAAGGTTTAGTGCAACACCAATACCAACTGCTGTGTGTACATCATGCCCGCAGGCATGGGCAACGCCAGTGTTTCGTGAAGCGTACGCCACGTGTTTGGCGTCTTGCAGCAGTAATGCATCTAGGTCGCAACGAAAACCAATGTGTGGTCCAGGACGCTCACCGTCTATATCCACGAACAGTCCGGTCTTTGCATGTGGTCCAGAAACCTGTAAGCCATGACTCTCCAAGTGATCACGTACTAAGCGGCTTGTTGCATATTCTTCGAAGCCGATTTCTGGGTTACGGTGCAAATGCCGACGCAGAGCGATCAGGTATTCAACGAAATCTTCGGACAGCCGCTCATTGTCGAATGAGGCAGGAAACGAGTATGTTGCAGGTACGGCGTCAAGTGTTGACATATTTGGAGGAGTGTCCAAAAACTACGTGGTTATACGCTGTCAGGGTTGCCAAGGTACTTGCGAAAATGAATGTCCATACGAAAAGTTGCTTCCCAAGAAGGATTCCCTAATTTAGCCAGCAGCAGTTTCCATAACTGGATAACAGAATTTCGGGTACAACAAATGCGATGGTGATGATTAATTCTGAGAAAGTTACTCAAAAGCTTGGCTTTAGGTACACATCAACCCGCGCCAGATTCCCTGTACGGCCAAAGAGGGCGGCACTCTCCTCGGAGGAGAGCGCGAGTTCTGGCCGCTCCTGCGCGTACTTCCCTCGAGTCTCAAGCATCTGTTTTTCAGACAGATGAAAAACAAAAGGGACCTGGCAAAAAGTAAATGCGAGCATCCCCACATTTAGTTGCAGGGACTCAAGATTGCCGTCAAGGTCATACCAGCTGAATTTTTCTCGGCTTCTGCAAAATTCCGCACTGCGGAGCAAGGCGGGGTTGATACGGAGAATTCCATTAGTGATTCGAATACCCAGCTCACCCCAGCGACAAAGAATATCTTCCTTAACCTGTCCCGTCAGCCCAGGTTGTTGTGCTCCGCCCCAACTTGGAGTATGCGAATATGGATCTTGCGGAAAAGCGCCGTACTTGATCGGTGACTGAGTTCCGCCCAGACTATCGCGGATTTTATAGTAATGCCGGGCAAGCTCCTTTTGCACGGAAGGCGGTGCATCTGCATCCACAGCATCCCAGAAGGCACCCTGTACTGCCAGAAGCAGTTTGGAAATAATATGCCAGTATATACAACCCAAGCCCTCGTACTTAAAGAACCGTCCGGACCGGCCCGTGAAGGATGCATGCCTAAACGTTTTTTCGTACAGTGCCAAAATGTTTGCTTTATCACGTTCAGCGGATTTAAAGCCCTCATCCCGCAGCACATCCAGCAGATTTGTTAACTCAGCAGCATTTACTAGTGATGGGTTAAAATAGTGCTGTCCGTTGGCGGTTCGGGCGATCAGTCGATGATCGTTTTTCTTGATTAATTTTCGTACCAGGGTTAGTCGTACGATATCGTTGGGAGCGATACGATTACGAGCGCTAAACGTAGGGAGGTTCTTGTCTGCGTAGAGGAGATAGCTGCCCAGTCGCGTACTGTACAGTGGACTTTTTTCCAAAGCGTTCAGCAGTGCCAAAGCATCCGTAGCACCAAGCATGCCGGAGGTCAAGGCTGCAATCTGCCCCTCTAACATGAGCGGCAGAGTCTCTATCTGGATAGATCCTGCAGAGGTTACATGGAGAATCGTATAGGAATGTGCAAGATGATCCTCCTGGATCGCTTGATGGAGTGTCGGGAGAATGGCTTTACTTGCAAGGCTGCAGAATTCGGCCAGAGTTGAAGCTTCAATTAGTGTCGATCCTTTCTGTATCCCGTGCGCATACAGGTTCGCACGATACCTGGAAGCTGCACGTCCCAGCCCATCCATTGAGCGGAATTGGGCCGTGGGGTCGTTAATTTCGCCACAGCCTGTCAGCTCATTTTCTACACCACTGCACCAGTCAGCCACTTCTTTGGAAACCCGGTATTGTATGCCCTCCTGTGCTTCATATAAGTGACCAAGGAACTGCAGGTATCTGTACAAATGGAACAGTGTTACTAGAGAGCATCCCCAGCCGGCAAGTGCATTATTAGCATCATTCCATTCAGGGCGCTGCGTGTTTAGCCATATTCCCCCACCAGGCACTAGTGCGCAGAGCTTTGCCAGTGCGGGGACAAGTAATTTTTCCGCAAGCGTCACAAGAACTGGTTGATCTTCCGGGGTCTGCAGTAATCGGCCGTCGGATCCCATTTTCTCTACACGCTCGGAGATCTGTCCATGCAGATCCCAGTCAAAATGCACCGAGTTTTTCGGATCAGACAGGATCTGTTCATGTTCAGCCAATCGGTAGGGTACTTGCATATAGCTGAAGATGCGCGTATTTAGCAACTGGGCAAGCCCGGTCGGGTCATGTGCGTATGCCCATTCCAAAAGGCAAAGCAAGTAATTGATTTGGTGATCGCCCCAGTACCCAATTGAGGCCCATGGATCCGACTCGTCAGGCACTTCCCAGTCTACTCCGCTTCTTCCAATCCGGTAGGGATTGTATCCGTCAGCAGTAGAAGCATTGACGAAAGTTGCGATCATTGCCGGATAGTAATGGGGAAAGGACCTGCCCAGCGCCTCCCAGTTTTGAAACAAGTCACGCCAGTTTCCGGAGTAGTCCAGTGTCACGTTACCCTTCTCATCGCGTGTACGGATTTCAAATGCATTCCAGGGACGGCTGGGATCGCCGTGTCGTCTGCTGTATCCGAATGGGAGATATTCAGACAGTAGTCGGCGAAGCTGTGGATCTTCGGGCTGTGATACCTTGGTCAGATCTATGGTACGAGGCAAGTCCTCCAAATATGAGGACTCGGCAAGTGCATGATTGCGCACACGAATGAAATCAATCAAATCTTTCTTGTCGGCGAGATATCCGCGAAGCGGGGTGCCTCCCCGCATTACGTTGAATAACGTATTTGCGTAGTGTCGGGAATCATTGGATGTCAACGCGGTCTGTTGGAAGCCGTCTGCGCTCCCGATTAGAAGGCGAAGGTTTGTAGTATCCTGATGCTCTTGACGACGCAGTGCTCGTACATGCGTCGCCGAATTTTCCAGTGCCGTGTGCAGCGAGATCAAATCCCCAACATGCTGGTCCACATCCGCGATCAAGTCCCAAGAAGTAGGGCGGTCCTTGACGAGGCGAAGACTGCGTTCGATGAAGAAAGCTCCCCGGCGCCCACGGATCCGGTGTTCTGTATTCAGTGGTTGTCCAGCCCTGTAAGCGCTCAATTGCAGTGTGGATAGCAATATGGATACTGGACGTGGGCCGTGTTGCCAGACCAGTGTGGCGGTTAAGGCTTCCTCCGGGACCGGTTGATCAACTACAAGGGTACTGAGGGAGAAAATACCAACCTGTTTCTCCAATTCATTGATCTTGTAAGCATCAACGAGTGTGCTGCGAGAACGCTGCAGTTGTGCGCTGACACCGGGAGGCAGGATATTGCAGATCCCGTCCAGCACACTGACACGTATAGGTAAATTCCAAACGCTTTCCAGCCGAGCACGCCGTACAAACCCGAAGCCGTCAACGCATTGCCAACTGTAAGAGAAGCGTAGACTTAGGTCGCGGTTGAACTCCTCGAACAACAGCTTATTGCCTGTGGTGTTCTTGTAAAGGTTACGTTCGATCCGATATAACCCTGACTGTATAGGCGCGAATGGCTCCCAGAGCATCGTTCGATTGGAGCGTTCGACCCGCACGATTGTGACACTTCCTGTATGTGGGGCAGCGTCGTGAAGTTTGTCGTCGGTTACGTAGGGGAAGAGTGCGTGATCAGCGTTGCGGCGACCGGCAGTTAGTGCACCGGTGCTTGAAATAAACATCCAGTGATCTCCGACGCTGGCCAATGTCGTCAGAAAAGGGGGAAGCTGGTCGTAATTCCCAATTCGGTACCAGCGTTCACCGTAGCGCTCCACGAACCGCCCGGTACAGGGCCCACGATTTGGATATACCTTGCTCTGCCCAACGAATATGTCCTGAGGATCATTCTCCCGTAACGAGGAACGGGATGTTGGCATGCGCCGCACTTCCTTGGCCATCAATTATGTTAACAAATAGTCGGTAGGCACCCGGTTCTGAAGGGGTCTTCAGGTTAACCTGCGCGCCATCTGCATTTGCGAACAGGCCGGGGATCGGTTCTGGCTCGACTTCGTCATCTCCACCATGGCCAACGGCTGTAGCTTCGGGGCGAACGGTCCAGTAGTAATTTAGCACATCTCCTTCGGGGTCATTCGTGACAACAATACTGACGGCATCTGCATCGGGAGACAATTCTATGTTATCGGTGGCTCCCAGGCCATTAAGCGTGAAGGAATCAATTTGGGGGGATCGATTGGCTGGCCAGGCACCTGTCCATTTGTGGTGCATTACGTCGACCGCAGCCGTTTTGTCTCCATTTGGCATAAACATGCCATACCAAGTAGGTGTGCGTTCCTGCTTTTGTCCCCACAGAAACACATAGGAGCCAATACACTGAATGGTATCGGATGCAATCACAGCTTCGTATCGCCGATCATACCAGTCTGCTTTTATGGTAGAGTTATTTTCGATAGGTGCGCCCCAGGAGGTCGTTGCAACCTCCCAGTGTCCGGTGGCGCCCCATTCGGTCACGACATAGGGACCATTCCAATCAGCTTCTTCCAGGTAACGTGGCAGGTTGATGATATCGGCGTACATCTGAATACCCAGAAGATCTAGGTCCGGGGCACGTGTTTTGATCTGGTCGATCAGTTCAGGGCTGATACCTGCCAACATCGTTAGCGTAGGATGATTGCCATCAACTTCATGGATCATTTTAGAGATATCATTCACGGCATCCCAGACGAGTGGATTGGTGGCCCCGAGATTCAATTCATTCCCGATTCCCCACATGAGCAGGGCGGGGTGATCCTTGTACAGCATAACCTCCTCCCGCACGGCAGTCAGTTGGGCGGCGACAGCTGCCGAATCACTATAATCAAAATCAAACACTCCCCGTCCGCTTCCTGGGCGCTCCCGTGCGATTTCGATTCCCATGGCCACCATTAGTCCGTTCGCATGCGCACGATCCAGGACCTCCATGCCAGTATCCTGCCCATTATCCGTACGCCAGGTACGGAACGAATTACCTCCGTGTTCGGCCAGGGCTTCTACATCCCCAAACTCGAGGCCGGCCCCATTGATATAGAAAGGAGCATCATCTACATAAAGTTGGTATCGCCCTTCCTCTTGGCGAATCTCCACTTTTTTCGCCTCCTGGTTCTGGTCTGCTGTTTCTTCCTGCCCGCAACCTATCACCACGAAGAGGAGGATTACAGCGAGGATATAGTGACGTTTTCGATGGTTCATGTAGTATTGATCTGAAAATTCTGTGTGGCCTGAATACGATCCTGCTCTGGAATTGTGCCGGATGTAGCCCAGACATAAGACGCATACGAAATGAGAGTCAAAGTCATTTGCAACGGTTTACGCAGACTCTACCTCGTAATTGACCTCCTCTTCGAAAGTCCATTTATCTGCGTATGTACCAGATCGTGGGTGGCCATACTCACACCAAAGGCTTTCGCCAACTCGCTCCACCACCCAAGCAAATCTCTTGTTCGTCCAAGGATTAATTCGATTTTGGCGTCATTTATCCCAGCATGCCGTCCCAGTGCTCGAAGGTGATCAATGCTTGGCGATTTGCCCTCACCCATCACCATGGTGCTCTGCTCTCCGCCTGGGCCATATGAGAATGTTAAATCATAGGCTGGCGAGATCTTCCATGCTCCCGTTTCATCCATGAGAAATGAGAAATTCTTGGAATGATCATCTCGATTATGTGCCATGACGTTGAAGACAGCATATTGAAACATTTTCTCGGACTCCCGAACGTCGCGAGTTAGATGCAGAGTGAGTTCCAGTAGATCCTGATAATCAAGTGCTGGAATTCTATGATCCGAATGCAATAATCCACAAGGGGTGTGCATGTGCAAGCGGTTGGCTTTATTTCGATCAAACCGCTTGATCGCAAAATATCCGGCTCCCCGTTTTGCCGGAAACAGATGCGTAGGCGGGATCATCAGCCCAGCCCGTCGAGCCATTTCTGAATACGCAAATTCCACGGCTCCCGCATCTGGGCCATCTTGTGAGTTCGCAAACTTGACAATCCATGGCTCATAGCCTTCCGGTAACACTTGGCTCCCATGAGTGATGTTGCCGGTCTCACGATTAAATCCGATCAGTACTTTTGGCCGCGCACCTGCTGACGATCCGTTTCGAGCCAGAAGTTCGTCCAAAACATCCTCGGCTCCGCCCTCTAGTACCTCCTGTGACTGCTTGGCAAGCCGGTCCAAGTCTACTCCGGTTCTCTCCGCAGCCTCGGGGTGATCCGGCTCGTAGATCAACGCCCCCATACCAGATTTACCAACATGTGCCAACCGATCAAGCGGGCTCAGACTTTTCGGCAATATGCCTCTCTTACGCATGGCCCTGTCAAACAAAAGTCGTCCCCATCCATCGGGTAAACTATCATTGAATACACCCGGCAGACCTTCAAAAAGTCCTGTATGGAAAGTCTGCACCCCAGGTTTCAATGGCAAGCGGAAAGGAGACAGGTCGAGACCTCGACTAATAAATTCTGAATCATATTCAAAATATATTTGCCGATCTCGAAGGGCTAGATGTCCCACGAGCCCAAGGCCACCTCCAAAATCCAGTCCAACTTTTATGTGTTTTACGGGCTTGTGTATCATGAGCGTGAACCACGTTTGCGCATGGGACGAGTCTTATTAGACAGGACATCATCAATGGAGGAGAATCTACTCTGGTTCAGTGCGCTCGCCTCCACGATTTTTCTCAGACCCCCGACAACTAGCATCAGCTTTAACAAATTGTCTATTGATATGGCACCACTTTGCTCAAACCTTCTAAGAGTAGATAAGGCGACCCCTGAACGCTCACTAAGACCAGCTTGTGTAAGATTAAGCGCTAAGCGACGCTGTTTCATGTTCTGAGCGATCACTACCTTCGCTTTTGTAGGTGTAATTAGTGATATCATAATATCAGTTATACCGATTCATAGCTTAAAATACTAATATTTTGGTATTTATGAGAATTGATAAATTGATGATGTCTGCGACAGTTAAACAATATAGCTGACGTAGATTTGGGAAAGCAAAGTCTGTGATGGTGCGTGTACTAGGTATCCTACGAAGAAGCCTGTACTACGTACTAATACGGATATCCACGATGGCCAGAGACGAATTCTACACGCTGTTACGTCATCACTGGAAGGCCGTACTACTGCTCACAAAACCCTCGTAGATCCAGCCAGCAGTAGGCCTCTTATTTCACAAATTCACAATCGCCAACCCCGCAAAATGGGAATGGAGATCGCCGTTATGTCGCATCGCGCGTGGCGAATGAAGACGCACAGGGCGAAAGATGACTAGAAATTTCTGTGCGATTATTGCGCAGATTCGCTCATGCTATCCTGATAAAACTTTGGTCTGCGCGTCTGCTTCATTGCCCCGGGCTAAAAGAGATTCCAGTTCTTCAAGTGATCGCCCTTTCGTCTCGGGAAGAGCAATAATTACAAAAACCAAGCCCATTGCAGCCATAACACCATACAGCAGGAAGGTCAGGGCACTGCCCAGGTTCGCGAGTTCCCATGGGAAGACCAGTTGCACGGTGAAACTGACGCCCGAGTTGATCAACCCGACAAACGAAATTGCCAAAGCACGCAGACGATTCGGGAAGAGCTCTGAGAACAAAACCCACATAACCGGCCCGAGAGACACAGCGAAGGACGCGACAAACCCCAGAATACCAATCAGAATGAGAATGGGATTCATGCTGATGGCGGCCGCGATCAACTCGGATTCAAATTGTCGCGCGGTAGCAAGCCCCAGTGCAGACTCGAGTGCCTGCTTAAAGGCAACATCAGAGTTGAAGGTTGTATCCAGGATGGGTTGTAGTGCATCCAGACTTACTGCTGCGGGCAGGGCTGCGTCTGACGGCAATGTATACGAAGCCCCATGGAATCCGTAAGCCAAGAGTGCCATGGCAACCGTTATGCCTGTGAGTCCCACAATAAGCAAGGGCTTTCTTCCCAGTCGATCGACTAATGCAATAGCAACAATCGTAAAAACTAGATTGACCAATCCGACCAGTATGGCCTGAACAAAGGAGGCATTGGTTCCTATGCCCGATTGCTCGAAGATCATGGGAGCGTAAAAGAACACAGCATTGATTCCTGTGATTTGCTGTACAACGGCGATCACAATGCCGATGAGCAATACAAATTTCATCGCAGGCGCGAACAGGGCTCCCAGGCCTACATTGGTCTTGGTAGCATCCGAATCCAAACTTGCCTGCACCGCACGCAGATCCGCTTCTGCTTCCTCAGCTCCGCTTGCCCGGGTCATGATAGCAAGGCCTTCGGAGATACGTCCCTTCATAACAAGCCAGCGTGGACTCTCGGGTACGGCAAAGAGTGCACCAAAATAGAGCACTGCCGGCAGGGTCTCGAGACCAAGCATCCAGCGCCAGTTGTATGGACCAAACTTCAGTGATTCAGCCCACGCAAGGGAGCTATCGCCCAGTTCCAGAATGAGATAATTGGTGAAGAATGCGACTGAGATGCCAATGACGATATTCAACTGGTTGAAGGAGACCATACGTCCACGCAGTGCTGGCGGAGAGATTTCCGCGATGTACATCGGAGCAATAATGAGGGATGCTCCCACGCCCAGTCCACCAACCATACGGGCGACGACTAGCAGCATATAGTTTGGCGCCAATGCTGAACCAATAGCCGAAACAGCGTAAAGCACTGCTGCCCAATAGAGTACGGTTCGGCGACCTATACGATTACTGAGGGGGCCTGCCGCCAACATTGCTAGCGTTGAACTCAGTGTCAATGAGCTCACAGCCCACCCAAGCTGAAGATTGGATAGGTCGAATTCCACTTCAATAAAACCGACTACTCCAGAAATAACCGAAGCATCGAAGCCCATAAGGAACCCTCCTAGTGCGACAATAAGGGCAGTCCGTGCCACATAAAGATTTTTTATCATCTCCAGAAAGTTATTGATGCACAACGACCTCGGAATGCCAAGAACGGATCAGGTTTGGGCAAGGCAGAATAGTCAGTGTGCGATACATGCAACCCACCAAGGTACAAAAATTCTATAGGTTCTTAATTAGGTCTGTCCAGGCTTGTCGAACAGTTTCCGGGCTGTATTCCGCTTTATAATGCTTGCGTGCGGCGCAGGATTTTTTTTGCCACATTTTTTTGTTGCTTAGTGATACAAGTGCATTTGCGATTGCCTCGGGATCACGAGGTGGCACAAGAGAAGCACCCTGCTCTTCGTTTACGAGGGCTTCAAGCACTGGAAGCTTGGTGACGATCACTGGTGTTCCGGCACTTAGTGCCTCCATGATAGCCAAGGGTTGCGCCTCATGTGCAAGTAAAGTCGGCAGCGCAAACACGTCCGCAGTTTGATGCAACTCGGCAACCGCCCTTCGGTCGGAAATCGGTCCGTGGATTACAATGGTGTCTGAAAGCCCCAGGCGTTCAACCTCGCTGCGAAACCGTCCTTCATCACTTTCAACATTCCAGCGTCCGGCAAAATGTGCTTCGAGGGACAGCCCCTGTTTGGTTGCAATGGCGATGGCCTGTAGGAGATCATAGCAGCCTTTTTCCTTGATCATATGACTCAGAAACAACACACGGATAGTGCTTGAAGCTGAATGGTTTTCATTTTTGGTTCGAAATTCGTCCTCAGATGCAATTTGGGGCACATAATTGGGAATAACACAAAGTTTATGTGCTGGTACATAAGCCTCGATTTGGTTTGCTAGTTCACGGCTTAGAACGACTACGCGATCCAGTCTTCGGACCAGCTTCCGGGCCGATGCTGCCATGGACCAGTGTGTGAAAATCCTGGAGAAGTTTCCCCAATGCACCACCGCTACGACCGGCTGATTGGGCTGCAGGCAGGGCACCACAGCCATCAGGTCACGCCAATGACCTGAGGGTTGGCTGGAGATGTTTGCCCATAGCACCGGGTTACCATCTCTAAGTCTGGATTTTAGTTTTGGTTTGAGTTTGAGATAATGCTGAATGGTCTGCCTCGCTCCTGAGTGCCCGGAAGACAACAACGCCCTGTTAGTAAGAGTCATATTGAACTGCTTGACATCATAGTCCTGCTCGAGTAGACTGGCCAAGCTGAGTGTTGCAAGACTTTGCCCATCTATTGGAGGGGGATATCGCCCAATAACATGGACCATTCTCAATCCGTCAGGGCTGGGCAGTGCCTGTGTCATGGAGGCTGCGAATCTGTGGCACGAGGATGCCTTTGTAATTTATGGGGAATTATTATGTCTGAGTCTCCGTGATCGCAAGTTAACTCTCGAACCCGGTTCATGGATCAACGAGGCGCTTGATATCAGGCATCACCTGCGGACGTTCGACATTTCAACGTAACAGCACATCTCATTCAATCCCCACGATCTAACGCTCGGACTAAGATCGATGAATGTGCAAAATCTATTGCAAAACCCTTAACACATTACATGCTCAGCGCTAATTTGCTGGAAACCGGGTTGTAATGACCACGAAGCTGTGAGCTCAGACAGCCACGCCTACTATGGCAGGGTTGATTACAATCCTGATGGCATTAGCGGACTCCGCAGAGAACTACACAACGAAGTCGGTGAGCTTCGCGGCGAGGTCCGATAGGAACTCCGTACAACGCCCGCTAACCTTAGAGCCAGATTTGATACTGTATTTTATATTTTCGAGCCAATCGGACCCTTTGAGGCACCTCGGCGGTTGGATACTCAGTGATGTCTCCTGTTGCTGGGTCAAATTCACTCTCTCGTCAGATGCCCCCTGGATCCAAACGCCAAATAACTACAATATTGATTCTCCAACTGTTTAGGTGGAGGGCCCAAGTTTAATCGTTCGCTGGCCCATGATTATGACAATCAAGTCGTTTCGTCGTTTGACCTCCTTGACATTTCTGTTGCTTGTCGTCCTCGTTCCGGCTGCAAACGCGCAACTTGCTGTTCGTGGTACTGTAACTGACGGCGAGACAAACCAGCCCTTTCCTGGCGTTACCGTTTCTGTACGTGGAACCACGCTCGGAACTACAACGGCTGAAGATGGCACGTATTCGTTGCAAGTGCCGGTTGGAGATGTTACGCTGGTATTCAGCTTCGTTGGGTATCGCTCACAGGAATTCAATGTATCTGCAAGTAGTGAGGAGATTAACGTAGTTCTTCAGTCAGATGTACTTGGTCTGGATGAGTTTGTCGTTGTGGGTTCGCGACGACAACCACGACTATTGAAGGACTCAGCCGTGCCGGTTGATGTACTGGGGTCCTCCGATTTACATTCGATGGGCAGTACGGATGTGGACGATATGGTGCGAACACAAATCCCGTCCTATAATCTGCAGGCCCTAAATGGTGATGAAGCTGCAATTGTGCGTCCGGCTACACTGCGCGGACTGCCGACGGACAACGTTATTGTGCTAGTAAACGGAAAACGCAGGCATAGATCCGGCTCCATTGCCTTGTCGGCAGGTTCACTGAATGAGGGGGCACAGGGACCGGATCTCAACATGATTCCAACAATTGCTCTGCGCCAAATTGAGATATTGCGTGACGGCGCAACAGCCCAATATGGTGCGGATGCCATAGCCGGTGTCTTTAATTTGCAGCTTCGCGAAGATGCACAGGGAATACGTGCACGGTTACGAACCGGACAATATTTGAAAGGGGATGGGCGCTATGTGCATGCGGCAGCGAATACAGGGTTTTCGCTGCCGAACAACGGTTTTGTGAATCTGAGCCTGGAGTATAGAGATGTGGAGCCTACCGTACGTGCCGCACAGCGTGATGATGCCCTAACCCTGGCCAGTCGCGGTTACCCTGTGGCGGACCCAGCCCAGACTTGGGGGAGTGCAGAAGTGAGTCACAGTGTAGTTGGATTTTTGAACAGCGGCTTTGAAGTTACTCCCGGAATTCGAGGCTATGTTTTTGGAGGTGGGGGACGCAGAACCCAGGAATACGGTTTTTATTTCAGGGCACCAGGTACCGCGACGGCCCGCAGCAGCGTATTTCGTTTCGGTGGTGAGCGGGCCGTAGTAGACCTTAAGCCAGACGCTGGTGTTCATTGTCGCGAGGATAAAATTCTACCGGATCTAGATGCGACGAATGCGGAGATTCAGGGTTTTATTGATGAGTTCCAAGGGGAGTGTTTTTTGTTTAATGAAATATTTCCGGGAGGATTCACACCGCGATTTGGGGGAGATGTATTTGATATCAGTTTGACGGCAGGCGTGCGCAGTAACAAAATTGACGGTCTGAACTGGGATGTCAGTGTGAGCGGGGCCCGAAGCCTTGTAAATTTTTTCCTTTATCGATCAGTCAATGCTTCCTATGGCCCAGACACGCCGACCTCCTTCAAACCACGGTCCTATTTTCAACAGGAAGCGGAAGTGTCGGCAGCTTTCTCTTTTCCACTTACCGTGCGCCGGCTGGCTTCACCGATCCATTTGGCTTGGGGAGCAACCTGGCGTACGGAGGTTTTTGAGAGCCGGCCTGGAGATCCCCGGTCCTATGCAGTGGGTCCCTACGCTATTCAAGGATTCAGTGTTGGTTCCAATGGCTATCAGGGGCTGCATCCGATATTTGCAGGCCGGTGGTCCCGGCCGAATTTCGCCATCTATGTAGATGCCGAAGCGGATCTCACTCGGCGGCTGCTAGGCAACGTTGCAGTGCGGTATGAAAATTTTACCACTGAATTTGGAAGCACGCTGAACGGGAAGTTGGCAGCACTTTACCGCGTATCGGATCGTATTTCGCTGCGCGCGACAACCAGTACAGGATTTCGTGCGCCGACACCGGGGCAGGCAAATCTGAATGTTTTCCGGACGACAGGGTTTTCAAAAGAGCATGGATTGATAGAAATTGGAGTTTTACCGTCAGTACATCCCATCTCGCAAGCATTAGGAGGCAAGCCGCTGACTCCAGAGCGTGCCTACAATATGTCGTCGGGAATAATTGCAGAGATCAATGAGGATATTACATTGACGGCTGATTTTTTCCAGATCAATGTACGCGACCGTCTTTCACTCACTGGGAGCATTCCCATCACTGGCCAGATTATACAGTTCATATGTTCGCAGGACGCCTTGCTGGTGGGGGGCGGGATCTGCAACATTGGGGAAGTTCGTTTTTATTCAAATGATTTCAGTACACGGACCAATGGTTTGGACCTGCTGTTGGCGTGGCAGCGTGAATGGGAGCCTACACACGCCATTTCCGGGAGCATTGCATGGAACTGGACGGCCACGTCTCTCACTCATTTCACGCCTCCAAGCGAGATCACCAGTTTTCTTGGCGAAACGTTGCGAGAACCACTGCCACTAGGTTTGCTCACCAAACGCCGTCAAGTTGAAATAGAAGAATTGAACCCAAAACATCGAGTGGTTGCAACACAGCGGTATTTGTTGGACAGATGGTCTGCTCTCTTTCGTGTGAGTTGGTTCGACAGTTGGCAGGCCTGCAGGTTTGCCAGTTCTACCTGCACTGAGGATGGTATCAGTGTTCTAGATTATTTCCCAAGCGTCTGGCTTACGGATGTTGAGATTGGTTATGCATTCAGGGATTTCTGGCAAGTGACACTTGGTGTAAACAATCTGTTTGATATCGCGCGCAGCGCACATATGGAAGAGACGCATCGGCAAGGCAACCTGTCTCCCCGCAGCCTGCCATTCGATCACAATGGAACTTCGGTTTATTTACGAATAACTACAGATCTGTACTGATTCATGTTTAGGTGCAACTGTATTTTGAATGGGGCGTCAGTATGGGAAAATCGCTGATCTTGATTGGCAATCAATCTTTACAATCTCTTGGTTGGCAGATTTGGCCAACAAATTGATAGTTAATCATGCGTTCATCTCGTCGACAGTTCTTAAGGCTTTCTCTGGGGGAATTACTCACGTCTATCAGGCAGTGGGACAGTTCGCTGAAGTTTGGTCTTGTAACCTATTTATGGGGGCGAGACTGGGATATTCCAACGCTCATCCATAACTGCGAGGTTGCCGGTGCAGGGGGGGTGGAACTGAGAACGGAGCACGCTCATGGAGTAGAGGTCCATCTGCGACCGGCCGAGCGTGCGGCGGTCAGTGCGCAATTCGCAGACAGTGATGTGTTATTGCTCGGATTGGGCACGAACTGGGCCTTTCACCATCGCGATCCTGCGCAATTAGCGCACGAAATTACGGCCGCGAAAGCTTCTATAGTACTCTCCCATGATGTCGGGGGTAGTGGTGTAAAGGTTAAGCCGGATGCTTTACCAAGTGAAGTAGATGAAGCGCAGACCATAGCCCAAATTGGACGTGCGCTGCGAATACTTGGACAGTATGGAGAAGATTACGGTCAGGAGATTCGTCTTGAGGTTCATGGCCAAGGTACGGATCGGCTGCCGGTTGTTCGACGAATCATGGAAGCCGCCGACCACCGAAACGTTAAGGTCTGTTGGAATTGCAATGAGGCCGACTTAAATGATCCGGGGCTGGCTCACAATTTTGGGCTTGTCCGTGAATTTTTTGGACAAACGGTTCACATCCGTGAACTGGATGTCGGCACGTATCCCTACCGACAGCTATTTGAGCTGTTACAAGTGTCAGAATATGAGGGTTGGATATTGTTAGAGGCACGTACGGAACCCGACGATCGAGTAGCCGCATTGGGACATCAGCGATTGCTGTTTGACAGTATGGTTGAACTGACAAAGAAGAGCGGTTAGGCGTAGTCGTTTCGAGTCTTGAAGTTCCGCAGGTGTTCCTGGACACTTTTCTCTTGGGGTTGAACCCGGAAATCTGTCCGAAGCAAAAAAGGCCTCGCACCCTGCGGAGCGAGACCTTTGTCGTGGAGATGCCGGGAATCGAACCCGGGTCCGAAAAGTCGAACGATCAAGCGTCTACGTGTGTAGGTCGTCCTTAGTGTCTCGTCTGTGCCCTTTGGCGTGCGACCAAAGCCAGGTCAGATAAAGGCTGATCAATACTCTATATGGAATGCAGCCGGAATTCAAAATAGAGTCCCCACATTTGTCGATGCCTTAAGGACTACCTGTGGGAGAGCGTGTCCATAAGACAGATCGCGGGTCTATGCCGCCATCGCGTACGAGTAATCGTTCGCAGTTACAGTTTCCTGACGTAATTCACGAGCTCAAGTCAGGTTAGCTCGACACGCAGCTTATCGCGCAATGCTATCCGTCGAAGCCAGATCATCCCCATTAAGTCAAATAACACCATAGGTACGCCTGTAGCCAACCAAGGTTGCACCAATGGGTGCCTATACACAGTATAGATTGTCTAGACGTAACAGTTGTCCACGGAGCTACCTTCTTCGGACGCGATCTCGGGACATATCTGTTCCAACTGCCAAGAGGTTGCGAGATTCAAATACCCGATCAATATCATGGATCACTCTACGACGAATGCTGCGCTTCAAGAAGGGAATCTTACTGCGCGATCCGGTTGCATATATTCGATAAGGATGCACAAACAGGCGAACATGCCTGGAGCCTACTGGAACAGCTTCCACCTGTACTGCGACACGGTAGATTATCCAATCGCGAATCTGTCGATCTGCTGTGGCCACAACGTTAGGTGCCGGTGGAGGAATCAGCTCCCAGCCAGCCTCAACTAGAGCTTCCTCAATGCTAGGCAACAGATCAGGGTTCCCGGAATCATGCTCATAGTCTCGGTAGAGCGGGTACAGCGCGGGTGAACAGCCGGCGATCAACAGTGCTGAAAGCCCCAAGAGTAACACAGCAGGTGCTCTGAAGGACAAGAGTCCTGTCTCAGATGGGTGTGGAGGGCAAGGCAATCCTGTCAATTGAATGCTCCAGAAAATTTATCATTATTTCGTTAAATGTATCTGGATGTTCCATCATAGGAGCATGGCCACATTTCTCAATGAAATGTAACTGGGTTGATGGCATCAGCCGATCAAAACTATGGGCGACGTCAGGAGGGGTGATTTGATCTTCTGCCCCCCAGATGAGCAGTGTGGGGGCTGTGATATCCCCTAGGTCGTCAATTACGAGATCGCTAATTGAGCTACGAGCCATCCAAACGATTCGAAGCGCCCGAAGACGGTTTGTTGCCAGTTCATAAATCCGGTCAATCAAATCTTCGGTTACCATGGCCGGATCATAGAACGCTTGTTCTGCCTTGTCACGGATGAAGTCACGATCCTGCCGTCGAAAAGTTGCTGTGCCAACTTCCGTTTCGTAAATTCCCGAGGAGCCAGACAGGACCAGACCGGCGATGTGTTCTGGATAAGCAATTGAGTACTTCAGGGCGATCTGGCCTCCAAGCGAGTTGCCGACCAACACCATAGAATCCAGATCCAGGAAATCAGTGAGTTCATGCAGGTACTTAACGAGCCCGCCCACGTTTGCCTGCCCGCGGGGCATCTCATCAATCGGTAGGTGCGGCACGATTGCACGGTATTTACTTGCTGCCAGAGCCGCCGCTGCATCAAACCATCCTTCCGGGTCTCCCAAAATGCCATGCAACAACAAGACTGGGGGTCTTTCTGAGGCACTGTTCAGGTCAACAAATTTGAAGCCTCCAGTGTTCTGGAATTCTAAAGTCAACTTACTGTTTTGGTATAGCCAGTAAAAAAGTTGCGCTGCCTTGATAAAATATAAGGTTAACCGAGCAAACAACGGATAAGCAAATTTTATTCCGTTATTGGGAAGAAAATGGAACATTTAGCTGGTATCCAAAGTACTATCCCACACTTCAAGTCTTACGAATACCTAACCAAACATAACTATATGCCCTGCGGCAAAAAAAGGAAACGTCACAAGATAGCGACGCACAAGCGGAAGAAGCGGCTGCGTAAGAATCGCCACAAGAAGCGGAATCGCTAAACTGATCGGGTAGCGACGGTCCGTGGACCAAGAATCCGACAAGGTTTTTACGCGCTCATTATTTGACGGCTGCTGCGTTGCCCAGTAGTTCCCCGGCTAGTCGCGCGTTATAAGTATCATTCAAAGCAATGTCAAAAGATCATGGCTTAGGTAATGTGCCCCGAGCGTTGGGCTGGGGCCTGTTGCTTGGTGGCGGAATAGGCTTTACTTTGGGGCTCCTGCTTGCCCCCGAGGAGGGTAGCCGATTGCGCCGTCGAGTTACCTATCACTTGGAAGGATTGGCAAATCAAATTGGAACCTTGGCGGAGACCATGAAAACGCCTAGTAAGGACGCGGATGCTCGGCAGAAGGGAGAAGCCCTTGTTGCAAAGGCGGAGGAACAGGCGCGAGAGATCAACTCACGTATGGATGAAATCCTAGGGTCTGCGTCAGCATCACGCACGGAGTCGTGAGAAGGGGCACTATTGACGACCGTTTTGCCGTCCTGGCTGCGCCGGCAGATATTATGGTGGGTGGGGGTAATCCGTTTGCTCCCGATGTATTTGACTATCGCTCGAAGACTACGTTCAACTACTTTCACCAGTTGATTCCCGAACGTCGACGGGTTCTGGATCAACTACTGGGGGCCATTCGACGTGAAGAGACCGATGCATTGGAAGAGATCTTCGGTAAAGAAAGATTAAAGGACGTACTGGAGTTAACAGAAGCCGTGTATACTGCGCCGCTGATGGCAGCTCGCAAACGATTTGAGCCGGATCCATTCTACAGTGCAGTTGACTTTGAGGGGCTGCCTACAGGGGCACAACGCAGGCTTCTTGAAAACAGCGCAATCGTAAGCGGGTTGTTCGGTCTCTTGCGCCCCGATGACTTGGTGCCGGAGCACAGCCTCAATCTGTCTGCAGATATTCCCGGCATTGGGCCCTTGATTTCCTTTTGGAGGCCGCGTATCAGCCCCCTGCTTAACAAGGTGGTCCAAGGCCGCTTCGTCTGGGATTTGTTGCCGGAATCATTCCGGGATGTATGGGATGATGATGAATCCCACAATGGTCGGGGACGTGTCAGGTTTATGAACGCCAATGGACGCGAGGTGAAGATGGATACAGTTTATCGTGGACAGATGATGAACTTTATTGTTCGAGGACCGATTGTTGAGCCGGAACTGCTAGCTGATTGGCGTCATCCAGGAGGTTTTAAGTTCAGCCGGAAAAAGTCAGACCTGGAAGGCAGGCATAAGACGATTGCAATGATTCGCCGTTATTAGGCGAAAGTATGCCAGAGCTGCATGTCTTACTGATCCTGTTTGGTGTAGGTGCAGCGGCAGGTATGATCAATGTGATGGCAGGGGGTGGTTCAACCCTCACACTTCCAGTGCTCGTTTTACTCGGCGTTGACGCCAGTGTAGCAAACGGCACCAATAGGGTTGCAATCGTTGTTCAGAATATATCGGCTACGTTAGCCTTCAAGGCCGAAAAGAAGACCCGCTTGCGTGAGACCATATCCTATGGGCTCTGGGCAATACCAGGTGCATTGACAGGTGCTTTCATAGCAATCAGGATTGAAGATGCTTGGTTTGAGCGGATCTTGGGCGTGCTTTTGATTGTGGTTGTATTGACCATGATCGTTCCACGGAGTAGTCCAGACTCGGAGTCAGCCGTACGAGAATCTCCATGGTCTGGCCCCGTACTTTTGTTGCTTGGGTTTTATGGAGGGTTTATTCATATGGGGGTAGGATTCCTGTTTATGGCCGTTTTCTTTCATCTCCTGAATATGGACTTGGTCTCCACCACAGTGCATAAAATTGTCATCATTCTCCTCTATTCCATACCAGCTCTGCTAGTATTTGCGATCGCAGGAGATGTAGATTGGGTTTTGGGATTTTCACTGGCTGCGGGCAATGCAACAGGAGCTTTTGCTGCGGCTAAAATAGCAGTAAGGCGAGGAGAAAAGGCGATACGTGTGGTGCTGATCGTTGCTGTATTGATCATGGCTCTGAAAATTCTCGGCATACTATAAGGGTTGGTCCAGATACATCAGTATGAATGCTGTGACTAATGCATGCCAAGCACAAGTGAATGACCTTCATAGCTGTACGGTGAGACCCAGGTGTTCACCGCTGAGCTTGTCTGGGACAGATGCTTTCATAAGACGAATGCCTTATGAAAGCCATCCAATGTTGATAACCAATGGAGAATAGTCTGAGCCTAACCATCCGCGGAGGGGGGCATAAGTATGGGTACAGGAGGATTTTCAGCAAAGTTGAGCTGACACTGTTGCCGGGGGAGATACTTGCTATCACTGGTGCAAATGGTTCAGGGAAGTCTACATTGCTTAGAATTCTGGCAGGCGTTCTTCAACCAACCAAGGGGGAGGTGGAACTAATATTGGACGGACAACGCATACCCAGAGAGCTGCATGCGCTGAATGTAGGTTTTGTAGCCCCTTATGTAAACGTGTACGAGGGCCTTACTCTGCGTGAGAATCTTGACTTTATAATGGGCGTCCGAGCAATGAATGAGCCGATGGAGCATCTAGAGTCTATAGTCGCAGAAGTTGGATTGTCAGGTTGGATTGATGCACAGGTGGGTACATACTCGACCGGGATGCAGCAGCGGGTACGCTTTGCAGCTGCATTATTGCACAGACCCAGGGTATTGCTGCTTGATGAACCGATGACAGGTTTAGATGCAAAGGGTAGGGCCGTGTTTGAGAAAGCCATATTCCGTGCACAGGAAGCAGGACACCTGGTCGCTATTGCCTCCAACTCCAAAGATGAGATCCGTTTGACGAACCGCTCGCTGTGTATTGAAGATTTTGCACCGAGATCAACTGCTCCGGTGCAGTCATCAGGAAAATAAGTCGTATACTTTGGGGGAGCTAACACCATTAAATCATGATACCCCGCAAGCGTAAGGGTATGATTATCAAGAACACGGACAAAAAGCCGTTGACCGTTAAGCTGAAGCACCGTGAAATCGGGCTCCCACCCGGTGGAACAGCTCCGATTACTTCGGATGAAGTGATGGAGAATGCAATGCGTGATCTGTTACAGGTTCGCCAATTGGCGATCGTTCGGCCGCTCACAGAGCAGGAAAATAAAGAGGTCCAAAACCAGTTTGCCGTTAGGGAAAAATCCGAGGAACATCAATGAAGGTACTGGCACTCGAGCCTTGGTATGGAGGTTCGCACCGGAACTTTGTAGATGGACTCATCAAGAATAGTTGTCACGAGTACGAACTCGTAACGATGGCGGCGAGGTTCTGGAAGTGGAGACTCCAGGGCGGTGCGCAGACTCTCGCACGCAAATGCAGCCAACTGGCGGAGAGTGGCTTCACGCCAGATGTGATCTTGGCCTCCAGTATGGTCAACATTCCGGCATTTCTTGCTCTCAGCCGAAAATATATTGGGAATGTGCCAGTAGTCTACTATTTGCACGAGAATCAATTGACATATCCGTTATCCAAGGAAGAGAAACGGGATTTGTCGTACGCCTACATCAACTATCTGTCGTGTTTGGCAGCAGATCAAGTTGTATTCAATTCGGAGTTTCACTACAACGAGTTTATACGTGCCCTTCCCGGGTTGCTCCGTGTGTTTCCAGACTACACACATCTGCATACAGTGTCGGAAATCCGCGCAAAGAGCAGGGTCATGCACCTTGGAATGAATCTTCAGGCACACGCACGCTATTCCAACACGCAGGGCTCTGATAGGGACTCTCCGATTGTACTTTGGAATCAGCGCTGGGAGTACGACAAGAATCCTGAGGCATTCTTCAGGTTAATGAACCGGTTGGATGATGCAGGGTGTCGGTTTCGGTTGATTCTTGCGGGTAAACGTTTTGAGGAGCAGCCCTCGGAGTTCGACACGGCCTTTGAGCGATATGCCGACCGAATTTTACACTATGGATATGCGGAGGATTTTGAGGAATACAGTCGGCTTCTACATCGGGCCGATATTGTGGTATCCACGGCAATCCATGAATTTTTTGGCATAGCAATGCTGGAAGCGATTTATTGTGGTTGTCATCCGCTGCTGCCAAATCGTTTGAGTTACCCCGAGTTAATTCCAGAAAAGCTGCACAAGCCATTGTTACATGCTCCAATTCTGTACGACGATGATGAAAGTCTCTTCACAATCTTGAAGGCGATGTTGATGGGAGAGGAGCGTCCCCTCCCACACGGAACGCTCCGCGGCATCGTAGAGCACCTTGACTGGTCTGTCCATGTAGAGCAGTACGACGCACTTATGGCGTCACTGCACCAAAATCCGTCATGATGGACAGGTCGAATTGATCAACCCAGATTTTGTTATGCCTACAGTACATTATCAGCGTGTAAGGAGCTTCATGGAGAAAGCGGGCCAGGAAACTCCGTCCGAAGTAGTTGTGCCTGACGAGCATACCCGATTGCTTCGGGCGCGTCTTATTCTGGAAGAGGCCATCGAGACGGTGAATGCACTTGGCATCGCAGTCAAGGTCCCCGAGGGTGAACTGGAAATTGATACGTGCATGTTCAAACCGGAGAGGGCAATTGATCTGGAAGGTGTGGCAGACGGCTGTGCAGATATATCTGTTGTAACGGTTGGCACGTTAATTGCCTTTGGGATTGACGATGAACAACTGCTGCGTGAAGTAGATGAAGCAAACCTTAGAAAGTTTGGTCCAGGTAGCTACGTTCGCGAAGATGGCAAATGGATGAAGCCGTCGGATTGGACACCACCGGATATTGCAGGTGTGCTGGGCACACAATAGTTGCAGAAAAGGAGTGCTAAGCTTGGGAATGACATCCCAGGCTTGTAGTCTCTCAAAGACCGATCTTTGGTTCAACTTTACCGGTCACGGTAGTCAGGATATTTCTTGCCGTACAGATGCAGGAGGAACCTTGTGAAGGTTGTCACCTGCAACCTGGAATATGTTTTCGTTGTACTAAACGAGGGATGGGACCTGCTGAAATTCAAACGTCATCGAGTTTAGAGGTTCAGCAAAGGGTACTATGGGGAATCATTTTACCGTGAGTTGCAATCCTGCCTGATGCGGGTACGGTAGGCGGGAACGCAAGTGAAGTTGATTCGTGAATATCATTTAGGACAGGACAGAGAGTTGATGACTAAAACATGTTATTTGATAGCCCTCCTGGGGTTGCTTCTTTCTGCGGCCAGCAGTACAGCACAGCAGGCTCCCCAGATTGATATTGACTACGTTTCATTCGCTTATGATGAACAGGAGTCAATGGTTGAGCTTTATATGGCGGTCGAAGCAGGTTCACTCACCTATGAAGCGGGTGATTCGCTTCACACTGCCACGATTCCCCTTGAATTAAGCTTGCTCAGTTCCTCTGATACGGATCTGGATGCATCAGCAGAGCGTGTTGTATGGGAGCGGCAGATGGATCTGCAGTTTGCTGTGATGGATCCGTCTGTGATTACAGAAGGGCAGGTGTTTTTGCGTCAAGTCCGGCTAACAGTCGTACCCGGTGAGTACGAACTGCAAATCGTCATGCCCGTGTCCGGCCAAGATCCCGCGCAGGCCAGCCGTGATGTAATCATACCGGACTATAGTCAGCAGGAAAGCTGTACACTTTCAGACATAACACTGGCCTCCAGGATTACTCCTTCGGAGGACAGAGAGGATCCGTTCTTTAAGAACAGTCTGCATATACGTCCAAATGCCAGTCAGTTATACGGTGAAGGGGCTGCAAATCTCTTCTACTATGCAGAGGCCTACAATACTGCATGCGCAGCTTCGGGTACGGACGAGTATACGATGCTGATATACGTTTCTGAAGCGAACAGGCCGGCGCCAATCACAGGTTTACAGAAGCGCTCGAAACGACCGGTGCGTCTGACGGATGTCCTTGTCGGCAGGTTTAATTTGGCACCTCTTGTTTCTGGCACCTACTTTCTGCACATGGTAGTTCTTGACGATGCCAATGAGTCCAAGGTTGAGCAAGCCCGTAAATTCTTTGTCTTCAATCCAAGTGCAGATTCGGCGCTGGCACAGCCTGTCGTTGCCACGGAAACATTCGAGACAAGTGGTTATGCCACTATGCCGGAGGACGAAGTAGAGCAGGGGCTTGAGCATATTCAGATTATTGCCACGGAGCAGGAGTTGCGGCGGATCAGGAATGTGGAGGATCTCAATGAGCGGCGCCGACTGCTGATGGACTTTTGGTTGGTACGTGATCCCACTCCAAGGACGGGGGTCAATGAATACCGGGATGAATTCTACAGCCTGCTGATGTATGCTAATGAGCGTTATTCGGTTCAGCGCATAGATGGATGGGAGACAGACAGAGGGCGTATTCTGATAAAATATGGACGCCCGAGCGCCATTGAACAGCACCAGTACGATAGGGGGTTTAAACCCTACGAAATCTGGAACTACAATAATATTTCTGGTGAGGGTCAGGCCATGTTTGTATTTGCAGACCTGGACGGATTTGGCGAGTATGAACTTATTCATTCGACCGTTGCAGGTGAACGTAAGCTACCAGACTGGATCAGAAGAATCAGCGAGTCCTATTAGGTTGTGGCCGCAATAATGATAGAATCCCTGGAAGGGCGGGTTGGCTCAGTGGTTACGTTGCAGGGGTGGTTGCAACAAAAACGTGCTTCCAAGGGGTTGATCTTTTTGGTTATTCGCGACGGAACGGGATTGGTCCAATGTGTAGTTAATCAGCGCGATGTGGATGAACACTCGTGGGCTAGTGCGTCAACCATGACTCAGGAAACCTCGCTCACAGTCAAGGGTGAGGTATGTGTGGATGAGCGTCAGATTGGTGGCGTCGAGGTGCAGGTCTCCGGTCTTGAGATCATTCATTTGGTCAGCGACTACCCCATTACTCCGAAGGTGCATGGAGTAGAGTTTTTGATGGATCGACGCCATCTGTGGTTGCGCAGTCGTCGGCCGTGGGCCGTTATGCGTGTGCGTAATTGCGTGATCATGAGTATCCACAACTTTTTCCAGGAGCGTGGTTTCCTGCAAATGGATGCTCCTATCCTCACACAGAATGCAGTGGAGGGGACTAGTACACTATTCGAGATAGACTATTTTGGTAGTCCTGCATACCTGACACAGAGCGGACAGCTCCATGGAGAGGTCATGGCGATGGCCTTTAGTAAAATTTACACCTTCGGTCCTGTTTTCAGGGCGGAGAAATCCAAGACCCGGAGGCACTTGACAGAATTCTGGATGATAGAGCCGGAGATGGCCTTTTATGATCTGGATATGAATATGACACTTGCTGAAGATTTTCTAGTTCGGGTTGCATCTGATGCTTTACGTAACTGTGAGGATGAACTGGAGTTACTGGGAAGGGATCTGGACGCACTAAGGCGTGTTCAGGCGCCGTTTCCTCGTATCAGCTATTCGGAAGCCGTGGAGCTATTGCGCAGTGATAAGACCAAGAGACTAGTGGAAGTAAAGATAGATGCGCTACACAGTGAGAAGTCTGATCTGGAAAAGGAACGGGTCAGTAACAAATCCAATTATGGGCAACTGAAAGAATGGAAGAAACGTCGAGTCGATGCACGTGAGATTGAGATTAACGCTCGTCTAGCCCAGGTACAGGAAGAATTGCGGAACTTGCCAAGATGGTGGCAATCTGCGGCCGAGTTTGAGTGGGGAGGAGATTTTGGCGGCAGTGATGAAACGTTGTTAACCTGGCATTTCGATCGCCCCATCATCGTCCACCGTTATCCGGAAGCGGTCAAGGCTTTCTACATGAAACGTGATCCAGAAGATGATAGGCTAGCGCTTGGAATGGATGTTCTCGCTCCCGAAGGTTTTGGCGAGATTATCGGTGGAGGGCAGCGTGCCGACGATTTGGCTTTTCTGGAGGAACAGGTTGAGCGGCACGACTTGCCGCGCGAGGCTTTTGAATGGTACTTTGATCTTCGCCGCTATGGCAGCGTGCCACACAGTGGATTTGGACTAGGCCTTGAACGGACCGTATCATGGATCTGTGGGCTGGAACATATTCGGGAAACCATTCCGTTTCCCCGCACACTAGGACGCCTGACGCCATAGGAGTATGCAGCTGTATCCCCAAAGGTCATTGCGGTTTATTGGACGCCCATCAGAAGAAATGTTGGTCCGTGCGCAGGATTTTTTCAATCTTATGCAGGGGCGACGCTCTGTGCGCACGTTCAGTGACCGCCCCGTTCCGCGAGCGTTGATTGAGCAGGCGATTTTGACTGCCGGTACGGCACCCAGCGGTGCACATCGGGAGCCGTGGCATTTTGTTGCTGTGAGTGATCGCGAATTGCAATCAAAAATTCGTCAGGCTGCCGAGAAGGAGGAGCGGGAGAGTTACGAGAGACGGATGCCAAAGGCTTGGCGCGAGGCAATTGATCCGCTAGGAACGGACTGGCATAAGCCTTTTCTCGAAACAGCCCCTTGGATTGTCATTTGCTTCGCAAAAAATGTTGGGGATGATGGAAAGAAGAACTACTATGTGCAGGAAAGCTGTGGCATAGCCTGTGGTCTCTTCATCGCGGCGATTCACAACCTAGGGCTGGTTACCCTAACCCATACGCCGAGCCCCATGCGTTTTCTGGGCGAAATCCTTGGTCGTCCCAAAAATGAGCGGGCATTCATTCTATTCCCCGTGGGTTATCCTGCGGAGAACACTAAGGTGCCGGATCTACAGCGCAAGAACCTCGGGGAACTTTCTACCTGGCACGAAGAGAAGACGGTGCAGAAGTAGAAGCTAAGGGGCCCGCCCGAGGGTGAGCCCCTTTGGGGCTTCAATCAGTGTACAAACAGGATCTCGTCGTAGTTTGGTAGCGGCCACATCTTTTCTGGTACTAGGCCTTCCAATTTATCCGCCGCCTCTCGCACTTTATCCATAGCCGGTATGATCATGTCTTTTTTGTGCATTGCTTCGGCAGCCAAGCTTTCCTGATGCATATTCAGCAGCTTGGTTAGCTCATCCACAGCACTCACCAGTTCGGACAGTGTATCGTTGAGCGTCTTGACGACGGGGACCACGGATTCTTTCACATGCAACCCAATGCCTTTGGTCTGTGCGGCAGTCTGTGTGAGTTCATTCAGGTAACTGAACCCGGCGGGCAGCACTTGTGTTCGCACGAGATTCTCCAATGTTCTGGCCTCAATATCAACTGTCATCTCATACTGCTCCAAGGCAACCTCGTAACGGGCGTGTAATTCGGAGGAGCTGAGGATACCAAAGGATTCAAAAAGTTGAGTATTCTTCTCGGAAGTCAGGTGTCCAAGTGCATCAACTGTCGTGCGCAGATTCAGCAGACCACGTCGCTCAGCTTCCTGGTGCCATTCTTCTGCATAGTTATCTCCCTCAAAAAGAATATCCTTGCATTCTCTGGCGATCTCAGCCACCATCTCAAGAACGACATCTTTAAGGGAATCCGGGCCTTTATCGTCTTTATCCCGTAGGCGGTTGCGAAGGCTGTTTGCAAAGTCTCGCAGCGACTCAGCAACTGAAGCATTAAGTACAACATTCGGGAAAGCGAGTGATTGATCAGAGCCTACTGCACGAAACTCGAACTTATTGCCGGTAAAGGCGAATGGTGAGGTACGGTTACGATCTCCTGCGTGTTTGGGTATGAGCGGAAGCATACTCACTCCCAAAAACAGGTCCGTATCTTTTGCAGTACTCAGCACATCGCCGGTTATAAGTTTTTGGTACAGATCGTAGAGCTGCGTTCCGAGGAAGACGCTTAAAATAGCAGGGGGGGCTTCATTGGCCCCCAAACGGTGGTCGTTGCTGGCGGAACACACCGATATACGAAGCAGGTCCTGGTGTCTGTATACAGCACGGATCACTGCTGAGCAGAAAACTAGGAAGGGCAGATTTTCGTGTGGTGCTTCTCCGGGATCAAGCAGGTTTTTTCCTTTATCAGTAGCGATTGACCAGTTAATATGTTTACCTGAGCCGTTCAGGTCAGCGAATGGTTTTTCATGCAAAAGTGCCACCAGACCGTGCTTGCGTGCGATACGCTTCATGATAATCATCATGAGTTGCTGGTGGTCAGAGGCAATACCACTGGTCTCGAAGACCGGTGCAACCTCGTACTGGCTGGGTGCAACCTCGTTATGGCGAGTCTTAACGGGGATTCCCAGACGATAGAGCTCTTTTTCGGTTGCCAGCATGCACGCAAGGATTCGACTGGGGATCTCTCCGAAGTAATGGTCATCCAGCTGTTGTCCTTTCGGGGGTGCGGCACCGAGAAGTGTACGTCCCGTATTGACTAGGTCTGCCCGGCGGTAGAAATATTCCTCATCAATCAGGAAATACTCCTGCTCTGCTCCCACGGTTGTCTGTACACGTTCGACATGTTCGCCAAGCAGGCGCAGGACACGGCGTGCCTGCCTGTCTAGCGCATCAATGGAGCGTAGCAGCGGTGTTTTGTGGTCAAGTGCTTCACCGGTCCATGAGACAAAACATGTTGGAATAGCGAGGTAACTCCCGTTCTCATTCTCAACCAAAAAAGCAGGTGAAGAGGGATCCCAGATCGTATATCCGCGTGCCTCATGCGTAGCTCTGAGACCACCGCTCGGGAAGCTGGATGCGTCTGGTTCTCCTTGTATGAGGTCCCTTCCGCGCAGGCTTGCGATTGCCTTGCCGACAACTGTCGGATTAATGAAGCTGTCGTGCTTACCGGCGGTTTTACCTGTGAGCGGTTGAAACCAATGGACAAAATGCGTAGCTCCACGCTCCAGGGCCCACTCCTTCATGGTCAGTGCCACGATCTCAGCGTGATGAGTAGCAATAGGAGAGCTTTTGGTGATACAGTTCACCATCCCCTGGAAAACCTCCTTCGGCAGCCGCTTGCGCATCTCGTCGATACCAAACGTGTTTTCAGCGAAGTGGACCTCCAGGTCAGGCGGCTCAATCGTATCAATGTGATTGGCGCGATATTTAGTCGCAGCGGTGATGTTGTGGAGTCTGAGGCTCATGGGTGTAACGTAGTGTGTTTACGGTTAATGAGGGAAAGCTTCGGTACGCTGAAAGGTACGAACTCGTGAACAATAAAAAACAATAATTCAGCGAAATTCATTGGATATTAGTGCAAAAAAGCAAAATTGGCAAAAAAAATTGCGTTTTCTGCCTTTTTCACAAAAATAACTAATGGATAGGATTGCCGATCGAGCGTCTACTCTAAACAAATAAATTAGTTCTCTGAGTGTGGACTTGATTGCAAAAATAATGGTCCCCGTGAGTGATATAGATTCAGGAGTGTGCCGGGGCTGGTGTAGTCTTTATTCCAGTGAATACGCGTGTGATGGTGGATACAATTCCCAAAGTTGCCGTATTCAGATCAATATAGGGGTCCTCACAGGGTTACGTTAGGACTTCCCGATTAATTCCATTGCGGCAGATTTCAGTCCTTCTGGTAATGTAGACGGGAGCTTGCGCTCATTTAAATTCGAAATTGGCGCAGCCAGTCGTGCACTGTTCGTCATGAACGCAGCTTCCACGAACTGCAATTCGTCTTCCTGCGTCGTTCGCTCTACAACTCTGAGATTTATTTCTTGAGCAATCTGCATTATCCATTTACGCATAACTCCTGGCAAGACACCGTCTGAGATTGGTGGCGTAGTCCAAGTGTTACCAAATCTCAGGAAAAGATTCCCGATTGTCGTGCAACAAACTTTGCCAAGAGTATTCAGAAAGAGGGCATCATCATAGCCATCGGCGCGAGCGGCTCTAAGGGCTGCTAGATTATCCGTATAGGCGAGAGTTTTATGACGGCTCGTAGGTGAAGTGCTATTTCGTCGAATGAGGCTGGTTTGCAGTGAGATCGACTTAAATCGATCGCTCTTGTTCATCGGAGATAAGCTCAGCAGAATTGTTGGAGGAATCATTTGAGTATTCAAGCTCCATCTTTCTGCGGGGCCTGACGTTACCGTGATACGCAACACACCACTATGGTCTTCGGTCAGGTTATTGTCGAGTAGATCATTGATCTTTTTCTGATCAACTGCGATGTCGAGTGCGGCGGCATCACACACAAGCCGGTTCACATGAAACGAGCGTAAAATTACCTTGCCACATACAACTAAGGACGTGTCGAATACACCATGTGCGAGTAACAACCCCCGATCCCGTAGGTCGAATGGGTGAATTGTATCTTGTCTGCCTGATTGCTCTAAGAGGAACATCGAAACCGCTCTATGATCCCTATGAAGTTTTGTAGAAGCCTGTGTCCAGACTCACTCAGTATAGATTCCGGATGAAATTGAACGCCAAAAGTAGGGTTCTGCTTGTGTCTCAGCGCCATGATTTCGCCTTCTGAGGACTTAGCTTGAATGATCAGATCCTCGTTATCAATCTGTGTTACGATTAGGGAGTGATACAGGCCTACGGTCAGCAGATTGGGCAACCCCTGAAAAAGGTCACATCCATCGTGTATCACGGGGCTTGCCTGACCATACCTTGGAAACAGAGAATTCGTCACGACTCCACCATAGGATTGTGCGATCGCCTGATGGCCGAGGCACACGCCCAGAATCGGTATCCGCCCTGAAAAATGCGAGATTACACTCAGACTGATCCCGGCTTCATTTGGGGTGCAGGGGCCTGGCGAAATCACCAGTGCTTTAGGCCGCATCGCTTCGATATCCTCCAATGTTGAACAAGCAGATCCAATCACTTCGGTCGTCTCGCCAAGCTCCCGAAGGTAACGGCTCAGGTTGAAGACAAAGCTGTCGTGATTGTCAAGTAGCAAAATCATTCAACGATGCCTCTCTAGTCCCGTCAAGGATCTTTTGTGCTTTCAGCAGGGTCTCCGAATACTCCTCATCTGGTTTAGATAAAGAAGTAATTCCACTCCCAACATCAAGCCGTGCACGATCACCCTGAAACTGAATGGTCCGAATCATGATGTTAAAGTCTGCCGCGCCATCAAATCCGAAATATCCAAACGATCCGCAAAAAGCGCGACGGGGCCGCTGTTCTAACTGGTGAATGATCTCCATGGAACGACGTTTTGGTACTCCTGTAACGGATCCCTCTGGGAACACGGCAGACAAAAGATCAAAGGCATCGTTCCCGTCTTCTAACTGTCCTTGAACAGAAGATGTGAGTTGATGCAGCCCGGCATATGATTCCAGTACGCATAGGTCCTGCACTTTTACCGAATGAGGCTTACAAACTCGTGACATGTCATTGCGAAGTAAATCAACAATCATAATATTTTCGGCGCGATCCTTCTCAGAATTAAGAAGCCTGTCTCTGAGTTGTTGATCTTCGCGGGGATTGTCTGATCGTGCAATTGTGCCTTTAATTGGCCTTGCTTCAGCCAATCCCTGCGCGTTCACAGCGATCAATCGTTCTGGAGACGTACTGGCAATACTCCTCTTGCCGAAGGCGCCGTACGCAGAAAAGGGGGCAGGATTGCTCCGTCGAATGGAAAGATAGATGTGAAACGGATCTGTGTGCTGGGGTAAATCCGCCGTGAAAGCTTGTGCAAAGTTCGTTTGGTAAATGTCACCTGCTCGAATGAATTCCTTGATTTCTTGCACCGTCTTCAAATAGTTTGTTTTCGAAATCTCGCTGCGCCAAGTTAGATTCGTCGCGGGCGTGGAAGATTTTTGCGCGTTTCGGATATCTTGTCTGACTGCATTAATGCGGGCTTGTGCTGTTCGTTTGCACGGCTCACTCGACTCTTTTGCGAAGCCCGATGAGATGATCCATGTCTGATTAGCGTAGTGATCGACGGCAACAATTGTATCGTACAGCCTGAAGTGACAATGTGCGCCACATTGACCATAAGGCTGCATTGCGTTTCGTGGGCCAACCTCTGCAAACTCGTAATCGAAGAACCCTACCAACCCTCCCTGAAATGGGGGACCGTGATCAACTTGCCCGGCTGAATAAGAATTGAGTGCGCGTCGCAATTCAGCAATCTTTGCCACTGCAGGGATTGATTCAACCGGATCAATACAGAGATAGGAGTAACGGTCAAACCGCAGAGACCTTGATGAGCTGTCAAGCCAAATCAAACCTCGCCGTTGCGCATACGTCTGTGCCAGAGACTGAAGATCTATTGCGGCTAATGTTAGTGCCCACATCCTGTTACATATCCCGACTCAGGTCAGGTCAAAGCTCTCTTCTGACCCTAATTTGCAGGGTTGTAAAGAATTAGATATTCTGTGTTCCTGAATAGGAATGATCTTCGCGGGACCGTAGAAAATTATTTTGACCCCGCCCTCATTTCTATGAAGAGTCGTGCCGAAAAACCAATTTGGGCTTAGTGATCTCGTGGTCACTCCAGAGTAGATGTAGCGGCGATCAGGCCCGTCAGATAGAGAGATCATTTCGCTTCCGAGCGGATGGCCACAATTGCTGGACGGATTCTTCTAGTACTCGATAAGACATGCTGTACCCGAACGCACGGCTAACGGCTTTAAGAAGTATGCTCAGTGTTAATGAAGGTGAGCAGGCGAAGACCGGCAGCATGATACGCACAAAACGCATGGTCCTTGTTGCATCTTTTAAATTCAGGTCTCGTAGGAGTCGTTCGTCGCATTACAGGCAAAACCAGACGCTTAACTACTCAGACTAATTCATGAAAAGCCCTAGTATACTTATTATTCTTACGCTCTTGGTTGGCGTATTTGCCGGCTGCGCCGGGGAGGACGACGGAAGAATGGAGGAACAACAGCAGGAGCGTGAGCAGGAGCTCATATCGCTTCAGGAAGAATTCCAGGAAAAAGCAGCGGAGTTGGAACAGGAGGAGGGGGGCGAGGAAGGAGAATCTGGCACGCAGTACGCGCTAGCGGACACTGCAGAGGAAATCCGGAGTGGGATAGAGTTGACCATCAGCTACGATAGCACCCGCGAGGTGTTCAGTGGTACGATTACGAATACGACGGACGAAATAGTCAGAATGGTTCGGGTTGAAGTTCATCTATCAAACGGAGTTGAGCTTGGCCCCACGCCTACCGTGGATCTGGCGGCAGGCGAGAGCGGCGAAGTCGAACTTGATGCCAGTTCACAGACTTTTTCTACATTCGGCGCGCACGTCGAAATCGGATCTGGCGAACATGGCAGTGGACATAGTGAGGAGGAAGGGGAGCATCGGCCCTAGCCGTTTGCAGATTTGACCAGTGGGATCCAAACTGCTTTCCACGGAACTTGAGGGAAGCAGGGATACCGTGTATGCGCCCTGCGCTTCGCTTTTTCGGAAATGCGTCCGGTCGGAGGGCTTTACTTCGGCAATCCTAGTTGAAACTGGCTAGTTTGGAGTCTTGCTGTGGGGTAAAGACGGTTTTGAACTTCCCCTCTACGGATTTCGTCTCCACATCAATTGCGTATAACTGGCCCGTGTTGTGTAGGTATGTCAATCTCTTGAACACAACACAACAATTATAGCAGGATTTTTGCCAAGTGTATGTTCGACAAGGATCAGCGTGGCTGGTATGGCCCGGCGGGCTATCAAGCAGTACGTAACGCTAATGATGTTGAAAGTAGCCCGGTGTAGTGACACACTGATGCATATTCGACTCCTGTTGGCCTCATTTAATAGTGTGCGTGACTACAGGCAGCACGATGCACACTAAGCGTATGATCCGTCTAAACCATCCCATTTTCCGTTTTTCAAACAATCGCATGCATCGTAGCTACTCTGGTTTCACACACTTCCACCAAAACAAAACAGGACGATACCATGAGAAGCTTCAAAGTACTTGCTGTTCTCACCCTTATGATTGGCATTCTGGCCGGATGCGATTCCATGGGGGAACAAGGTGAGTCGGGTAGGCAGTTCGCGTTAACCGACACAGCCAAGGAGATTCGCAGCGGAGTCGAATTAGTCATGAATTATGACGGCTCGCGCAAGGTGTTCACCGGCACGGTCACCAACACCACGAATGCAACGGTCACAAAGGTCAGAGTTGAGATTCATCTGTCAAACGGAGTGGAGCTTGGCCCCACACCAAACTTAGATCTCGCTGCTGGAGAGACCGAGTCGGTCGAACTTGATGCCAGTACACACAGTAATTTCAACGCATACAGCGTCCATGTCGAGATTGGGTCATCCCGCTCATAGGCACTCACGCCCTTGAGTACCTACACCGAGACTTGCTGTAGTGACTGCAGCGGTGGACTCTGGACGAGGGAGGCACGGCATGCCAGAGCTGGAGTGGTCGGCTGCCGCAAATTATTGGAGTCAGAAAGCGGGGAGCGCTTCTGTATACAGAATGCTCCTCGCTGTCCGCTTAGAGGAGACGCCAGCTTCGATGCAGCGAGCTACAGCAGTCGGACTTGGAGTCGAAAATCATTTCCTGGCGAATCACGAAAACTACTGTCAATTCGAAGTTCACGTCGTCCAGCCGACAGTCGAGTTATAGCGCTATTGAGCCTGACTCTTTCATGACTTCATGGGGTTCAGTCAGGATCGTATTTATCAAGTAGTTACGCGGGTTCGCAATTCCCGGTTATTTCCCTAAATACTGGAGTGTACGCTTTGCCGTCGCATCACCGGTCAGCCTGTAGAAATATGTGCCCGTACTGAGGCCGTCCGCGTACAGGACAGTCGAATGCTTACCCGCAGGATGGTGATGATCAGCCAGCGTACGTACAAGTTGGCCAAGCGTATTGAAGACCTCAAGAACTATATGGCCGGGCCGCCCTACCCGATAACTAATGACCGTAGCGTCCGTGAAAGGGTTAGGGTAATTACCGAGAAGATCTGTTTTTTCGTTTTTAGGTGTCTCTTCGCTACCGGTGGGGGACCTCAGTCGAAATTGGAACCAGTTCACCTTTGTCCCATTGCTGAGAAACTGAATCTTCATGATCTGGGTCCCCTCATCCAGGGCAATACCGTCTTCTGTGATTACGCGAACGGTCGTAAAGTCATCAAAATGGCTTGGGTGTGTGAAAACACCGATCTTATCTACACCGTCAAATTCAAGCGAAAAGGAAACTTGGTTTGCCTGACTGGCCAGTCGTACCTGCAGATCGTAGATACCCGACTGGTCTACATGCACGGTATAGGTCACCCATTCACGTCGGGCGATATTCCCGATATGATAGCCAATACCGTCAGTTGTCGGGAATACATCTACGCCTTCGTCAAGACGAATACCACCGCCCTCATTCGTAGGCGAAAAAGAGGCTTCAAGGTAGGCTACGCCTGGTCCTCCTAGATCAAAGTACTCTGCCTCTATCCGATCCTGGATAGGGTGGGGGCTCATCAAGTAGGGGGCATTGTCAGTGCATGAATTACCTACGGTCAGGGACTGCGCATCTGTAATACTGGTCCACCCGCCATCGTCCGTGGCTTCGGCGCGTAATTTGTAACATCCCGCGGATACGTTACTGGTGGACCAACTCCATTCCGATGCTCCCCCCGTAATTGTTTCTAGGAGGCCATCGCCCTGATAGAGGTTAACCCGTAGAATGCGACCGTCGGGGTCTACGGATGTGCCCGTAATCACGGCTGTCTCGCCGGCTTCCAACGTAGCAGGTGCAGCGAGTGTTACTTGGGGATAATCAATGTAGCGGTATACACGTACATGGTCAATGAGCATCTGCTGAGGAAAGATGCTGTCGTCAATACCCTGTATTCCTCCCCATGCACCTCCAATGGCAATATTCATAATCAGATGGAAATCCAGGTCAAACGGCCAGCCCTGCCAATTACTCAGCCCTTTGGAGTACGTCCAGAAATCAACTCCGTCAATGGAAAACACCATCTTCCTCGGCGACCATTCCACGGCGTAAACATGGAAATTGTCTGAGACACCTGGCACACGCTTACTTCCGCCTCTTTGCGTGTCAATCATGTGGTTGTACGCATCAGTATGAATGGTCGCATGAATTAGATCCTGATCGAATCCAACGTGCTCCATGATGTCAATTTCACCCGTATCAGGCCACCCCCCATTGCCGTAATGGCTGTCTGTGGGGAGCATCCAGATCGCTGGCCAAGTACCTCTTCCAGATGGAAGTTGCGCACGAACCTCTATGCGTCCATACGTCCAATCCCCCTTGTGTTTAGAGACTAGTCGTGCAGAAGTGTAAGAGCGACCGCGCCAGTCTTCTTTTCTGGCTTCTATGATTAGATGGTCGCCGTCAGCCCTAGCATTTTCTTCCCGGTTTTCCGTGTAGAACTGGTCTTCCTGATTGCCCCATCCGTGCCCACCCACATCGTAAGACCAGCGAGAACTATCGGGCAACCCCGTGTAGTCAAATTCATCGTTCCAGATCAACTCCCATGAGGACTGTGCAAACAGGTGCGGGACCGGCGTCACTCCGATGAGCAAGCAAACAAAAAACGAGGTGGCAGAATGACCTGAACGCATATGGAGACAAAGGAGATAACGGTACGGTAAACGGGGTTAAGAAGAAGGCTCGACAGCCCGAGGAATGAACAGGAATCCCAGAAATATGTTCGCACAATTCCGCTGGTTTCGATGAAGTGGAGGATGTATTGGAACGGTATAGCAGGGCGCGTGGGCAGTTGTTAAAATGACCAATTGGGAGCCGGTCTCGGGTAACGTAAAGGACGCTGAATATTCAGGATAAGAACAACGAAAACACGCGGTAATTCTCACCGGGGGATTGACCTCTAGCGTGCATACAAAAGGAAGGAGTAGGGCATGGGAGACCCTGTCGATGTTGGGAGTGCGCAATAGCACCCGACGCACAAGAGGGGCAGTCAGGGAGCGGATGGGTCCGTAGTAATGCAGAAGCGCAGGTAATGCCTGTGGAAAGATGGGAGCCTAAGTTGAGCACTACATGGTTATGGAAGAAGCAGCATCACAACTGACAAGCATCCAACAGGCTCGAACAAAGTTTGTAGACTACAATCAGATTACATAAAAACGCAAATAGGCAGGGAGTGGAAATGGACATAAGATGCAACGATAGACAAGCAGCGGAGGGAATACAATGAGGTTTCCCGGCCCTAAAGGCATCGGATTACTTCCTGACGCTATGATTTGCTGTGTACTGGCAGGGATTTGCATACTTGTTTCGGGTTGCTCGAACGAAGTTCAGCATTTTACCAACGTGACTCGTGAAGCGGGACTGGCCGATTTTGCACACGAGAATGGTGCATCTGGCTCAACGTGGATGCCAGAGATCCTGCCGCCGGGCCTTGCGTTTGTGGATTACAATGGCGACGGTCATCCAGATATAGCACTCGTACAAGGGGGGACGTGGGACTCGCTTGAAGCACAACCACCGGCCATTCGACTCTATGCCAATGATGGCTCAGGCTACTTCAGCGAGGTTACCCAAGATGCAGGCCTGGAGGAGGTAGTGACTTACGGAATGGGGATTGCATCGGCTGATTACGACAATGATGGTGATGCAGATTTATTCTTAACCTCATTGGGACATGATATACTACTTCGTAACAACGATGGGGTCTATACTGTGATGCAATCAGGGGCCGAAGGGCCGTTTGCGTGGAGTACTGCGGCTGTATTTTTTGATGCAGATCGCGATGGTTGGCTGGATCTCTATGTAGGTGGGTATGTGCGCTGGAACTCCGAAACTGACCTACGGTGTGAAGGGCCGGGTGAAGAAAAGATTTACTGTACACCGGCAGCATATGATGGGCAGCCTCACCGTTTTTATCATAACAATGCGGATGGGACCTTTACTGATTGGACGGAAGAGGCTGGTTTTTTATCGACTCCAGGGAAGACATTGGGGGCGGTCCTCCTGGATGTGAATGGCGATCTGTGGCCTGATCTAGCTGTGGCAAACGACCTCGAAAGGGATCAGTTATACATCAACCTGGGAGATGGCACATTCATAGAGCGTGGGCTAATGGCAGGGATTGCCTATGATGCACGAGGGATTGCAACGGCTGGAATGGGGGTAGATGCAGGAATTATGAGCGGGGAATGGTCCATATTAGTCGGAAATTTTTCCAATCAGATGATCGGCGTTTGGCAATATGCAGGAGAAGGAGTGTTTCGTGATCACTCATCTGCGTCACGCATAGGGGGCGCGAGCCGCCAAACCTTGGCATTCGGACTGTTTCTGTTTGACGCTGACCTGGATGGAGATGATGATGTGTTTGTGGCCAATGGCCACATTCACGAACATGTAGAACATGGATCCAGTGGGATTAAGTTTTATCAGCGACCTCATCTGTTTATTAACATGGGGGATGGGGGATTTACAGACGAAGGAATTTTTGAGCCGTTATTGGGGCGGGGAGCAGCGTATGCGGACATAGATCGGGACGGAGATCTGGATATTCTGATGGGTCAGAATGGTGCAGGTGTTCGTCTGTGGCGCAACAATATGCAAGGTCGATACCTGCGTGTGAGGCTTGAGGGCGTGAGCAGTAACCGTGATGGTGTTGGGGCATATGTGAGTCTGTATACGTCTACCGGCTTGAAGCAACGCCATATACGGTCGGGTGGCAGTTATCTGTCGGAATCAGAACGGGTGCTGACCTTTGGTCTGGGTGCGTCCGACATAGTTGATTCGCTAAATGTTCTATGGCCCAGTGGACAGCGCTCACGTCTAATCGGGTCGCTCGTGAATACGACTACTATTGTTCGTGAAGGTACTGCGGAATAGATGCGGAGTCGTTGGTTGCTACTGATTCAATTGGTATGGATACTTGGCTGTAAGTCTGCTCCGGCTCCATTACCGGACTCGGCGGCGATTCTACTCCAGGAAGCTACCCTTTCGTTAAATGAGAATGCTCCGGGGCGAGCGATCAGCTTGGCCGAACAAGCCGGACAAATAGCACCAGGGCATCCACATCCTCATTTTATTCTGGGGCAGGCGCACTACGTTCGTGGCAATTATACGGAGGCGCGCAGATCCTGGGAGACGGCAAGCGGTCTGGATCCAGACAACTGGGTCTGGTCCCAAACGCTGGGGGATGTAGCTTTTCAGCAGGCAGATTACCAAGCATCTTTAGACTATTATTTGCGTGCAGTCCGTATGCATCCAGACGCCGTTTCGTGGCATGGCGCCGCCGGTGCATACTGGGAGATGGGCCTTACAGAATATGCCTGGGATGCTTGTCACCAGGCGTTGATTCTCGATCCTGACTATGCTCCAGCGTACATCAGTCTTGCAATGATTGCGGAGCATATGGGAGAGCTGGAGGATGCGCTAAGCTATGTCGAACAGGCATTAAGCCTGTCTCCTGAGAATCCCGCCAGCCTGTTGGCTGCTGGGCGCCTAGCTAGGCTTACCGGCAACGAAGATTACGCTGTATCTGTGCTAAGTAAAGCACTGGAGCAAGTTCCGGGGCACCCTGAAATCCTCTATAATCTGGCTATGGCGCTGCTTCAGGCGGGAAAGGGTGAGCAAGCTGCCACGATGTTGGAGGGGTTAGATACCGAAAAAAGCCCACCCAATAGGCTCCGGCCAGGCCATGAGATTCGGTAGCGCAGAAAGCCAACCGTGGTTGCCTGCTATTGGACCATTATCTGAGCGAAAAGGAGCGAGTCAATACGGACGGATGCTGTGCTTTGGAGCGCATCAATGAGCGTGCTGTCAGGATCCAGTTGACGCATGGAGTTGGCCAAGTAGGTCCTAGTATAGTATTCCACATCTCTTTGTACAATTGCATCCCCTTCCAGGTTAGCGTCTATCCCGGCTAATGCAAAAGCTTCGTTGCGCACCGCACGCCCTATAGAAGCAGCTGGTCTCGATCTAGCTTCCCTGAAAGGAAGTTCAGAGAACCAGAAAAAATAATCCTCAGCAGTAAAGGTCTGGGCTGTTTCGTTCATGATGAACGTCGCTAAAGGCGTCGTAGATGTCAGTGGCGGGGCAGGTGTGTCGTAATCATCGTCTAGTGTTACCTGGCCGCCCGAGACCCGACGTTCAATTCGGGAAAGGGCGGCATCCAGTGCCCGTAAACCCTGTGGGTCAACGCGTACATGAAGGTTCTCCATAAAGGCGCGTACAAAGTGATCCCCTTTCAGCCGGCGCTTACGGATACGCATCAGGCTTGCAATCCCGGCCTTTCGATTTTGGAATTCCGATTCCGTCATGATTGGGGTTGCAATACGATCTTCAATTTTGATGATGTGCCACCCCTGTCGGCTGCGCACTGGCGCAGAAAAACTCCCTGTCTCCAACGAAAAGGCCGCCTCAGCGAAGGCATCGTCCACCTGAAAGTAACGAACCTCGCCAAGCCATCCAGCCGTAGAGTCAAAACTCACGGTCTGGAAGCAGATCTGTGCTTCATCAACAAAAGATGTCCCTGTCTGGAGTCTCGTGTATGCGTCGTTAGCTTCCGTCTCACTACCGTAGAAAAGATGACGGGCTATAACGGGTTGCTTATATCGAGCAAATGCTTGGCGAATGTCGGTCTCTGTTGGCTGTGCCAGCTGTTCAAGAAACTCCAACTCATAGTAACGACCGCCCAAGGCACGTTTTCTGGCCAGGTCGATGAACAGTGCGAGCGAGGTGTCGGCGTCCAGTTCGCGGCGGAGTGCTTCTTCGTACCAAAGCTGATCCTCAATCAAGGTGTTTAGGTGGCTGTAGCGTGCACCTGGGGTATCATTTTGACCGCTGCGGATAAGTACATCCACGTAGGAACGTTCAAATTCACCGACTGTGACACTGTAGCCGTTTACGTCGGCCAGAGCCCGGTCCTTCTCACTTGAAGGCGGGGAACAGCCGGTAGCCAAGAGAAATACTGCCCCCCAGAGGCTAGAAGTACATCCGAAAATCAACCACTTGTGTCTGCCCGAGAAGGTCGAATGGGGTGTATGCATAATCAAATCCTATTTGCAAGCCAAATGCTCGAACATCCACTCCGGCTCCAAAGGTCGCGTGACTGTCGACATTATCTAGAAACAGATCTTTGTAGCCGCCCCGAAGGTCAAAATTGAAGGTACGGTTATGAACACGGAGTTGTGCTCCGACATCGCTGTTCAGGCTGTTGTCGTTGCTTTGCTGGATATCTGCAAGGGCCATCAACTCCATCATACCGACCTGTACTACGGGCATGGCCATGCCAAACTTGAAGGAGAGTGGCAAGTCCCATGCATCCATTTCGATGCGGGCGGGGATATCCGGGTTATTGCCACTGGTAGTTTCGTCAATATCAACAAACACGACACTATTGATACCGGTCATTTGCATTTTGCCGCCGAAATTCTGGATTGATGCCGCCAGAACCAAGCCACCTAGGTAACCGGACTGGAGAACAAATCCAACATCAAAGCCAACGGTGCTAGCGTGCATATCCCTGATTTGCTGGCGCACATACTTGGCGGTGCCACCGAAGTAAAATGATTCAGTCAGCGGCTGCGCGTAGCTAAGGCCCAAACTGAAATCATTTGCCCGAAAGGTTTCGCCGGTTCCTTCAGGAAAGGCTACCGTACGTACGATCATGGTACCGTAGTTCACAGCTGCTACACTGAGTCCCAGCACACGATCACCTGAAACAGGGATCACGGTTGCAGCAGCGTTGTAGGTGATGTCTGCAAACCAGCGCGAATGGGAGAGGAAGACACTGCCTGAGGAGTGATCACCATAGGTGCGTGCAGCTCCGGCAGGGTTCCAAAACAGCGCATCAGCACCGGTTGCAAGGGCGGTGTAAGCATGCCCCAATGACTGACCGCGTGCCCCAGTTCCAATCGTCAGAAAGGCTGCGGCAGTCGTACCAGATCGACTTTGCGCGACCACTGTACAGGTCATGCACAGGACCAATGTGATCAACAGGATAAGCCGTCCTGTCACTATGCGTAGCGTGTGGTTCATTTGACAAGTGCAAATTTGCCCACATGCTCCCCAATACCCGGGGCTTCTATGTGAAACACGTAAATGCCGAACGCAACATCCTGCTGCTCTTCGGTACGGAGATCCCACCACTCAGCCCCATCACTGACTACACCGTCATGATGCAGCGTACGGATCAGCTCTCCACGGATGTTAAAGATGCGGATAGTGCACTGCGGAGGCAGGTGAATGAACTGGACCCGTCGCTCTCCGCGGCCTTCGATTTGGCTCCGTGGTTCAAACGCGGAAGAGCCGACATATGGATTGGGAACTACCGCAATACGATCAAGCTCACTACGTGCAAGATCTGCATCAATGGATGACGAGCGAAGCGTAAACTGAAAAAAGTCCCCGGTAGCAAAAGGCTTTCTAGAACTCACATGAAATGAGTTTCCTGCGGAAGGGGCAATGGAGCTGCCTCCGTCTGCAGCGCTGAACCTGATGCGGTAGCGAAAACGCCAGGGGCCACGTCCGGTGGGTCTTTCAGCGATGATCGCGTGGTCGCCAGCATCAAAGACCCTACTGCCATTGGTATCCTGCATGAACAGTTCGGCCGGCGTTCCCTTTGTTTCGTTGATGGTGAAAATGGGCACCTCTTCGCGCAGATACCCAAAGAACCGCGGGGGACGATAAAGAGAGTCAGTGGGGGATACCCAGATCAGTTTGTAGTCATCTGGTGAAGCACGGAACGCGGCCGTAGTATCTCGCTCTACAGAGGCAAGCCAGTTGGTGTCGTATCCGTCCAGTGTGCGTGGATTCAGGTCATACACTTCATTTTGCGAACCTTCGTTAGCTAGGAATCCGGTTTGTAACTCGTCCAGTTCACAGCCCAGGGGTGCCGGGCATTCGACGTTATTTATTTCGATGATGAAGCCTTCGGCGGGCGGGGTTGCATCAATCATCGGAGAGGGCCCAAGGAGCACGTCTCCAGAAACGATGTTGGTCACCTGATATGCGGTCGTTTCGTAGAGGTCAGCGACATCTGACACGAGGTCGCTGAAGAATGAGATACGGTAAATACCATCAAAGTCAGCTTCGGCCTCCTGGATGATGCTCACAGAAACTGAGCCTGATCCAATGCCTTCTGTCACACGACTCAAATCTTCATTGGCACCGCCCTGAACATATCCGGCGGGTACGGACCTTGGTGTCACTACAGCTGCGTTGCGTGAAAATCCGGTCAAGCGCCCGGCTTGATTAACACTGACGTTGAAAGAATTTTCCTGTGGATCAATCCCTGCTTTTGCGGCATCTTCAGAATCACGCACTCCTCGGTCATAAGCTACGAGGGCGTAGTAGTACGTAATTCCATTGGTTACATCTTCGTCGATATAGTGGAATTGAAGCCCAGTATTATCTCCAAGGTAATAGACGGCTTCACCTTCCAGTACGGTCACGGGTCCCTGAATGTCATTGATCAGATCCCATTGCGCAATTGGCTTGAAGAAAGTAGCCGCGCCGTCAACATCGGTAATGGTCCGGGCATCAAATAGTAGGGGGTCTGTGCCTTTGTAGAGTTTAAATCCCTCAAAATCAAACTCTTGGATGAAGCGGTCGAAACTTCGAACCGCGACGGTATCCCAGCTCAGGACCACCTGTCCGTCACCGGGAACTGCCGTGAGAGCTGGCAGGAATGGGGGCTGGGCAAAACTGTAGTCAGCGTTAAAGATGCTTTGAGCCGTTCGCCGGTTCTTGAAAAAGTCACGTTCATCTTCGCCAAAAATCCAGGCGGTGGAGAAGAAATCGGTTCCTTTTGTCTCAAGTCCGATTGGGCCGGAAGAGAATAAGATGAAGGGTTCAAGATCTGCTTTGAAAGCGTCCGGTTTTGTGCCCAAGGGAAACTGTGCATAGTTGATGATCCTGTCCCACATCCATGCATCGTCCCGCAGGTTATCGCCGCTCTCATAGAAAGGACGCGTCTGAAGATCAAATCCAGTCAAACCGACCTGATCAGATTCATCTACATCCAGCTCGTCAAAATTGGGTTCGCCAAGAGTAGGTATCCCATCGGCCTCACCATCGTCTGGGCCGGGGTAACCTAGATCAAATGGGCCCTGCCCGTCACGTCCGACATCATTATTGTGTGCTTCTCCCGGATCAAGAACACCATTGTTGTTCTCATCTGAAAAACCAACCCAGTCCAGATTTTCGTCTCCGGTCCACCACCGTCCTGCCTGATACGCGGGGCGTGACTCAAGCGGACCATTGTAGGCTTCAAAATTGGCAAGGTCATACATTGAACTGACAGCACTCTGAATTGCTTGTTGCCCAACTATGAGAACGCCTGGCCCATTAAACCTAGACTCATCTGTGATACCGTCCTCATCATTATCCAAGCCATCAGTTGCCCGGGCGGGGCTTTCCAGAAATGCGAAACCGGTATAACCTAGTGGGTATGTGCCACCGGTGGAGCGTGTACCAATTCCGTCCTGATCCCAGCCGTAGGCTACGTCCTGTTGTGGATCGAATGCAGCGTTCTCATCACCTTCTTCGTTACCAAGCCCATAATCCATTATTTGGCCAAGGTAGAGGTCTGTATGGGTCTTTTCGGTTACGTTTGTGATACGATAGAGGATGAACATGATGTCTTCTGCAAGCACATTTGCCCACTGAAAGAGGCGGACTTGTGCTTGCAACCCCATTCCGCCAATTGTGGAATCTGCAGCGCTTGGGTAGAAAACTCCGTATTCACTATTGGGTCTTCGGGTGTCGGGGTCAATGGCATACTCCAGGTCTGTGAAGTCATCCATGACGTAAAAACTCTCCAGATCCGCATTGAACACGCCCCTGCCAAAAAACCCATTCCAGTTACCCGGCCAACCTGGATCATCGGGATTATTCAGCCGGTCGGGCCAGAACTGCGGCCACGAAGTAGGATCGTCACTTAGTGCAGGGGTTGGTGTTCGTTGCCCAGTGATTGGATCCAGGCGGTTTTCGTTCATGAATCCGGGTAGCGGGGTCCACCCCCAAAGTGACCCATCCGGGCTCAGCCTTTTACCAAAATCTCGGTACGTAAGAATAACGGGGTTTAGGGTTGTATCGCCTCGGGCCCCTGGAAAAAATTCCCGCCATTTAGTTCTTTCCCCTGGAACTTGGCCGGCTACCATAATGCCGACACCGTCAATATGCCTTCCACCAATGCCGCGCGGCCATACACCGAACGGTATGTCATTCCAGCGCGCAAGTTCACCGTGGTTACGGAAATTGGTCTCAATAAGATTACCATCCAGTACACCACGCGCGATAAGTGTCTCATCTCCCCGGAGATCCGAAGAGATGTTTTGCCCATAGCTGGTTGCGGTCAGAGTGCAAGTGACAGCCAGACCGAGGAAGAGCCAGCGGATTCTTGCACGTTGCATTAGAAACGGTAATTGAGTCCGACACTGACCTTGCGGGGTGCTCCAAAGTTTTCCTGGCGATAATAAAACTCGTCCAAGCTGTTTAGCCCTCCTACCTGTGCACCGGTTCGCCGGAATAATTCTAGTGTAACAGATTCGTCAGCCCTTCCGGTATCCTCGTAAACACCCACTTCCTGCACGGTATCAAAGAGGTTCTGGGCCTGCAGGAACAGTTGCAGGTTCGCTTTGATGCCGGGTATACGGTAGTAAATGCGTACATCCGTACCGAATATAGACGGCTTGGTTGCGTTATTCTTCTTTGAAGATCGAATAAACTCACGTACGGTTGTGTAGGGCGTACCGCTCTGTAGTCGGTTGATGAATGTGACGGAGAGTCCGGTTACCGGTTCTACGGTGATAGTATTGTTGAGTACGTGTCTGCGGTCCCAGTCCAGACGTACAAGGGAAAGAATTTCGTCCAGACCGGCCTGTTGCCGACCAAAGGCTTCACCCGGGCTGGAGGAAGTTCCTTCGGCAAACTGCAGGGTGTAGTCAATAGTCCAGTTCAGGATGCCACCAGGTCGCTGGAAGAGTGAGAAGGTGAGGCCCCTTATGGTGCCGTAGTCCCGGTTGATCCACCGGATAATGAAGTCTCCCTGCGGGGTTCGCGCAATTTCCTGGCCGGTGAGATTACGTACATCTTTCGAAAAGATCGTGATCTCCATACCAATCCGGCGTGTGAATCCCTGTTGCAGGCCAACCTCAAAGGAAAGTGTGCGCTCAGGATTAATTCCTGGGTTACCAAATGAATTCGATAAGGAGGCGGGGTTGACCTCGTACTCCGGGTTCGTGTATAGAAGCCCGAATGAGGGAATCTGGAAGAACAGCCCAGCCGAAAAACGCATAACTCCGGTTTCCGAAATGGGAAAAGCCACGCCTAGGCGTGGGCTGAGCTGCATGTCTACTTTGGCCGGTTCACGATTGGAGATTGAATTCTCGGGATTGTCGGGGTCCGGTATTTCTTCAAGTTCTCCCTGTCCCCAGTCCAATGGTGATAGATAATCAGGATCAAAATAATCGAAGCGCAGGCCCGCATTAACAATAAGTCCGGTAAACTCCATCTTATCCTGCACATAGGCGGAAAACTCTACGGGATTTGCTTGGAGAGAGTTATCGGCGAACTGGTCGGGCGAGGGTTGGGGTAGGTTACCGGTCCGGAAGGAGCGTTCAATCCCAAAGTCCCTGTTGTCCAGGGTATGCAAGCGGGCCTGCATTCCAATTTTCATCAGGTGCACGCGATTGAGCTGATGAGAGTAGTCGGCAACAACAGTATGAGTTGCTGTAAGCTGATCGCTGGTAGAAAGGTCATTACCACCAACGGCAAATGCGTTTGCCCCCTGCAAAAAGGAGAAGTCACTGCTCACGTAACGTTCGTCGAAAGGCGACTCAAACAGGTACACTTCCGTTTTATCATGCAGGTAGCTATAAGAGAGATTTGCAAACGCGCTACTACCTATGGTGTAATGCAATCCGAGGATGTGAGTCTGATTAAGGAAATGTACGGTATTGATGCCGTCAGGGATGTACTTGAGGTTATGATTGTAAGGCTGGAACGTACCAGATTGGAAGAAGACGTTGTAGTCTACATTAAACCGTGGTGTTATCGCGTATCCCAGTGTAGCATTCACGGACAGGCGCTCAGTACTGTTACGGGGCACGAACGCGCCATCTCCTGAGGAATCAATGATCCAGGCCTCACGGGGTAACCCGGTATTCAGGTTCTGGGAAGAATCCGACGGAGCAAACAGGTTTCGTCCGATAAAGTGTGAGTTATCCTGCAGGTAGCGAACTGTTGCCTGCAGACCGAGGCGGTTACGGATCAGTGGTCCTCCCAGCGAAGCCTGCACATCAAGGAGATTCGGCAGGCTTGCAGCGTCCATGTAGGAGACAGTATCGGGTTTGAAGTCCGCGGCAGTGAGTGATGAACCGGGATCGGTTGTGCGACCGACAAATTCCAGTTCCCGGTTACTCGCGATGGCACCTGCGTAGGCCAGCAAAGAGCTACTCCACCGGTCAGGTACGTCCTTGGTTACTATATTCACTACGCCACTCGTCGCCTGGCCATACTCAGCATTAAATACTCCGCTGATCACCTCCAGGCTCTCAACCATATTCTGTTCAATTTCGAATGCGGCGTCTTTACTGAATGCGTTGGTAATTGGTACACCGTTAACCAGATAGGTCACTTCACCGGTGCGTCCTCCCCGGAAGTGGCCATCAACGACACCCGCCTGCAGATTGATTGCATCTCGCACATTCGTTACGGGTAGGACTTCAAGTTGCTCCGCATCAATAACAGCAGTGGTCGTAGTGCGATCCATCTCCACGATGGGGCGCTCAGCTACGACCACAATCTCTTCGCCGAGAATTGCCTCCTCACGCAGTACAAAATTAACAGTTGTTGTTTGGTCCTGAACTACGCGGACGTTCTGGGTAGTGACCGTTGCGAAACCTACGAAGGAGGCCCGGACGCTGTAGGTGCCAGGCGGAATATTGAGGATATAGTAGTACCCGTCAGCGTCGGTCACACCCCCAATCACGGTGCCCTCAAGAATAACATTGACGCCAGGAAGCCCTTGATTGGTGCCTGCTTCCAAGACCCTTCCAGCAATCTTACCAGTCGGACCGGAGGGGCGGGCAAATAAGTTACCCGTCCCTCCAGCACCGATCATCAGTAAAAGTATGAGCGACGCAGCAAAGCTGCGACGCAACTGACCATGCATTATTTGATCAATTGCATGTACCGTGTCATTACTACGGACGTCCCAACTTCCAGTCTGTAAATATAGACGCCTGAGGCTAATCCAGCACCGTCAAAACTTACGGTATGCGTCCCTGCTGTCTGTGGCTTTTGATTCAGGAGGGTTGCGACTGGTCTTCCGAGTGTGTCAAAGACACGCAGCGTAACGGTTTCGGATTCAGGCAGTGCGAATTGAATTGATGTGCTTGGATTGAAGGGGTTGGGATAGTTCTGGTCCAAGGCGATCTCTTTTGGAAGCTCATTGGCGTCTTCAAGACTTGTCTGGGTCACGTCGGTAACCGTCACCTCCAGGTTCATGGTCTTGCCATCGTAGTCCATGTCTGTACTAGACGCAGTGTGCACGAGTGTCACCATGTCATCGTCTCCATCTCCATCTATCGCCGCCGTCATCATGACCGCCTGTGCTGTGTCCCAGTTCTGCATCGTAAACGTCAGGCCCGAGAAATCTGTACTCGCATCCCCATCATTATCCAGCGTTAGATCCGTCCCGTCTTGTCCCGTAATCGCCACCATCACATCGGCCGTTGGTTCTGAGGTGAGCTTCACGTAATAGGTCTGACTCCCGGCCTCATCCACAGATAGGGTGGTGATCGCTGCACCAGCAGCCATCTCGGAAAGCTCAATTTCCGCCCTCATCATACCACCTTGCGCTTCCCGGCCAGCCAAGGCTACAGCGGGCCATTGCGCCGGTGTATTCCACCACTGTCCGTCGGCATTGCCCTTAAGGGACCACTGGATCTGATTATCGCGATTTCCTCCGTCTCCATCATTCAGCACGAAGTTGAATGGGAAGTAGGAGACATCCGAGCCTGTGGGGAGAGGAGTAATGGCATCCATTTGATCAGTATTCTGGATCTGATCCAGCGGGATCACGGAGAGCAACTTATAGCCCGAGACCTGGCCACTAGCGTCCATTAGCTGATCATAAATTGCTCCCGCACCTTGTGGAACGGCATCTATGCTCCAGCCAACAAAGATGGCTCCGGCAGTACCTGCTTTGGTACCGTCGCCTTGACCCATAAGCCGGAATTGATAATCAGCAAAATCGCCACGCATAATATCCTGATGCGGGGTACCCGAGAAGATCCCACCGCCATCAACATCTCGCACATCGTAGTTTCCCCATCCAAATTCAATGCTGTCATGTTGCCAGCCGTCAGCTGGATTTCCACCTGCAGCCTGCAAGGTAATCTCATCGTCGGTCACCTCCACATAGAGGTACAGTTCAGGAGGGTCAGCACCATAACCTGCCCAGAGCTTGGCGCTCAGGTCCTCGTCTGGGGTTAACTGGCCACCATCTCCGGGCTTGGAGCGTGCCCGATTAAGCTCAAAAGGCATGTACCCATCAGGAAAGCCATCCTCCACTACATTGTCAAACATGTCACCGAAGAGCTGGTCAGTAAGGTGATTTATTTCGTCCTCAGTCAGTTCCGCAATATGAGCCTGAATGGGAAGGTTTTCATTCGCGACCTCCCCCTTGCTCATTGATATGTCAGTGTTTTCAACTCCGAACCCACTTAACGTTGTTACTGCGTAGTGTACCGTAAGTGGAGCCAATGATGCGTGTGGAACCTCAATTTTGTGGTGGACGGAGGTCACGCCGCCAGTAGCTCGTGCAGCCAAACTAACTCCACTCGCCTTAATGTCCGTTATGTCATTGACGCTGGAATAGACGTTGTATCCGTCCGCACCATCTACGGGCATCCACGATATCATATTACTGTCGGCTGTAGCCGTAACCGAAACCCCCGCGGCTGCACTTACGGGATCATTTGCCACAGAGAGATCCAGGTTTTCTGCTCCGATATAGACGTCGTCTACATAAATGGTACCTCCGCCTGTATTGTTGTCAAAGAAGACCCCAATGTTCTGGACGTTGGTCCATTCAAACTCTTCCCAAAGCTGAGGGTTGTCTACTGTATTAGGGCCAAGTTCATCACCAACGCCAACCCCAAATCCTCCACTGGACCAGGCGCCTACATATTTCCATAGGCTGTCCAAGCCGTCCAGAGTGCTGGCCGTCTTGGCGTCTTCGAGTTCGGTATAGGTGGCCGGGGGCAACGGAATTGAAACTTCATGCCACTGGCCATCCCGCATACTTTCAGGTATGCGCCAAGCTAGACGGAAGGGCAGGTCAGCAGAACCGTCATCAGCCGAGCTTCCGTCTGTCTTGTCTTCAAACATAAGCTGGACGTTTGGCATTCCGGCGTTTGCCGGATCAACCCAAATCCTGGCATGCAGCACATCACCGTCGGCACGGTTTTGTGATATATCGACGCCAACATCTGCGGGGAAGCGAAAGGCTTGGAAAGCCCAGTTCCCATACACATATTCGACGATCGCATTTGTCGGATCAGCCGGATCTTCTATGATATTGCCATCAAAGGAAGGGACCAATGTGTTGGTTCCATTAACAAAGAAAATGAAGTCATCCCCCAGTGGTGGACCAGCCTGTCCGTGGGCATCCGAGGCTGCAAAAAGCAGCAGGATGACGGTAAACAAGTAGATAGCAGTGTGCCTCATTGCTGTTGTCAGATTAGTGAATAGATGGTTCCAGCACGCCAAAATATACGCTAGAAAAGGTTTTCAGAGAGCAGAACACACAAACCCGCTCCCGATTTTTGGTGGTACGACGGAAAGATAAGGAATTTCTCATTAAGTGTGTACACTCGTCTCTTATTTTCGGATTTCTTGGAGCGTTATTCAAAATTCTATTTACTCACCTGGTGATCCTGCTAATTTAGACATACAAATTTGGTTCAACTAAGTCAGATTACGAGAATTCGAGAGTGGGTTCACCGTGATCTGGTGATGCAGGTTCAAGCCACTGCAGAATAATAGGAATGCCTAGCCTCCTGCCACTCTGGATTTAGCGTTTCCTTGGATTTTAAGGATCCTTTTCGATGTAGAGGCTGAATCTACTTAGGTAAGGCCGCTATACACATGTCCTCCGAAACCGTAGGTTCAAGAGGTGGCCTAGCAGGAGGACAACCGAGCCGAGGGCTGTTAGGCTTGTTTCGGCGGATTCGCCCAGCACGTCCTCGGTGAGGACGGCGGCGATGAGCAGGGCAAGACCACTCACTAGAAAGGCGGGCACGATGGCATGGCGGTGTTGTTTGTAACTGGGCCAAGCCACGAGTAGAACGACTCCCGCAAGGATTATAGTTAAGCCAATGTGAATGGCTTCGGAGGCAACCCATGCCAGCGCACCCGTAGCGATGAACGGTACGGCGACGCAGTGCAGAAAGCACAGTGACGAAAAGATGATGCCCGTCGCGTCAAGTGGAGGACGGGTGGTACTGGTCGTCATGAAGATACATTGTTGAGGTTTGTGGCAATAGGTCGCGACGAAGGTGCCAACTTTGTAGGATTTACTCCTGATTCTTTTAGCATGTAGTGAGCAACCCCCGTAACCCAAGCAATTAAAATTGGAGGGGAAGTATACAAAAAAATGTTCACACGCGAGTCAACGTAGTTACAGTAGACAATCCTGTCCTTGAGTGTTTGGTGTAATGCTCAGGCTCTTTCTCAATGTTAGAAAGCTGCATACAGAACTCATCATTTGCAGCTTTTTTCGCGTCCTGCAAGTTTCGGTTGTGAGAATAGTTCGCTGTGCTTGAAGCTTACAATGAACACTTGGGGGCCGGGGCTCACCGAACTGTGCAATTGATTTACAGATGAATCATTAAGTGGACATCGCTGGAGGACAATATCATGGATGGGGTTGCTGCCTAGCCAATCTTTGCACAGCTGGATGATCTGGATCAACGAGGACAGCCTTTTGCCAGGCTTCTCTTGCCAGTGCCGTACGGTTGGTCTTTACATAGATCTCTCCCAAGCTCAACCATGCGAGAACGTAGTTCGAGTCAGTAACCAAAATGTGCAGTAGTTCCTGCTCTGCCTCCTCGAGGCTACCCAGTGCCATTTTAGCATTCGCAATATGAAACTGCAGATTAATATTGTTCGGCCGGAGAGCACGCGCGATCAGGTATACTCTCAAAGCTTCCTCTGTACGGCCGGAGCGGCGAAGCGCGGTCGCATAGTCAACTTGCGCCTGAAAGTTAGTAGGTTGACGGTTCGCAGTGTTGGCCAGGCGACCTGCTGCTTGCTCAATAGCTCGCAAAGAGTCCGCTTTGGTAAGAATTCTGGAGGATTGATCGGACTCCCCCAATTGCTGGAGTGCCTGTCCTAATACGTATTGAGGTTCTGCGGTCCGCGGATTCCTAATAACGATGTCTTGAAGAAGAGGCACAGCCTCTTCACTGCGACCAAGTCGCAAGAGAAGTCTTCCCTGTCGAACCTGATCTGCAAGGTGATTCGGCCGAATTCTCAGTGCCATTCTGGTATGAGCCAAGGATTCGGTGTAGCTTCCCTGTTGCTCCAGCCAATCGGCCAGGCTGGTATGTGCAGGGGCATAAAGGGAGTCCAGAACAATTGCCTGCCTGAATGCAGCAACTGCACTGTCGGGCTCGCTTAGAACATTATATACCGCCCCCGCAGCATGCCATGACATCGCAGCAGCGCTGTCGTTGATGGCTTGAATAAATTGATCAAGAGCTTGGCGGTTTTGCCGCTGCCCATAGTAGACGTTGCCAAGATTGTGTCTGACGCCGGGGTAATCTCGTTCTATTTTGATAACAGCCAGGTATGCCGCCTCTGCGTTATCCCACTGCTGAAGTTCGAAGTAGATGCGTCCACGCATGAAATACGCATCCGCCGATTGGTTATCAAGTGTAAGTGCGCTGTCAGCCAGATTCAGGGCCTCGTGGTAATCCCGGAGCTCTAATGCTTCCTGCGACGCTTGTATGAGTTTCGCCACCCCCGGATTGCTCTCTCGAGGGCTGCAGGCCGACAGCATCAGGATAATTATGAGTACGTGTATTCTCATTGACCCGATTCACGGAGGCGGAGGGTTTGATTTGCTGCAATATCGGTTTGCCGGGTTACCTGACCGCTGGGCCAACGTACGGTAACAGTGTCTGCATCTTGAAATAATCCCAGCCCAAACGTAGCTGTCTTTTCGGATTGGGAAGCATAGCTGTGTCCGGCACGCACGCGGCGGGATTGTTTCAGGGTTCCGGTCCAGACTTCGATCACAGCATCAATTGCCTGTCCATCCAGCTGTACACGTAACCAGTTATTTTCCGAGGGCAGATCATTGCGGAATAGGTAGAGTGGCCCATTGTTTTCTGTAATGAGGAGGTCAAGGTCACCGTCGAGATCAATGTCCGCCGTAGCAGCTCCCCGTCCCACCATTGCGAGTGTCAGCCCGAGGTTGGGGGCCTCATCCGTGAATACGCCATAACCGTCATTTACGAAGAGTTGTGCGAGCTGCCTGTAATGCGAAATGTCGCTGAATTCGCTGGCTTGCGGGTTAATGTGACCGTTGGCTGCCAATAGATCTAAATCCCCGTCAAGTTCAGCGTCGAACAAGACTAATCCAAATGTCAGCGCCGGTATGCTTAGCGGACCAATACCACTCTTCGGGCCACGCTCTTCAAAAAAACCCGATGGTGTATATCTGTATACGCCATTCATTTGGTCCTGAAAATGACCTATGAAAATTGTCGGCTCTCCGGTGGAGTCTACAACACCTACATCAATACCCATACCGGCGCGCGCCCGTCCACGCATATCCAGGGCCATTCCCCGGGCAAGCCCAATGTCTTCAAAGGTACCATCCTGAAGATTCACGAAAAGCTGATCGGGATCAGTGTCATTGGCCAAAACAATATCGGGCCAGCCGTCTCTGTTGATGTCCATCGTAACCGCTCCCAGAGTTTTCCCTGAGCCTGCGAGACCAGATTCTTCCGTTTGCTCGATGAATGTACCATCGCCCCGATTTAAATAGAAGCGCCCTGGCGTGCCCGGGTAGAGTTCTGGTGTGCAGTAACGTTTTTGTATACCGTCGCTAGTACAAACCAGATCGATATCAGGAGTCCAGTCGACGTACCCCGTGACATAAAGATCTAACCAGCCGTCAAGATTGGCATCCAGGAATAAAGCAGCTACATTCCACTCTGATGGAGCACCTAAGCCGTAAGCGTCTGTGACATCCTTAAACACACGGTTGTCATTAATGAGTAGCACATTGCGCCCAAGCGAAGTAAAGTAGAGGTCGTCATCACCATCCAGGTCAATATCCCCTGCGATGAGTCCCATACCATAACCCGAAACTGTTGCGAGGTTGGTTTCCGGGGTTACGTCTGTAAAACTTCCATTACCGTCACCCCGGTAAATCCAGATTCCAGTGCTTGAGTTGTTGGTCCATGATTGTCCTCCCACAACGGCAAGATCAATTAAGTCATCATTGTTGTAGTCGAAAAAGACGGCCCCGGCTCCAAAAGTTTCAGGCATATACCAATTTCCCTCTGCACCATTGATGTGCCTGAAATCACCCAGCCCTGCTTCCTCCGTGATTTCGACAAATACCCATTTTTGTTTTGGGGAAGCACAACCGGTATACAGAATAATTAGCAGTCCAAGAAGGCACGTCAATACATAGCAATTGGGGAGCCAGGGAGTAACATCCGGGCAAATCCGGCGTGGCATCGTCACACTACTGCAGGTAAGGAATTCGCATTTCCAGAATCGAAGACTCTCGAGGGATGAGTTCCAACGGCATGACCGGGCAATGAAGCTCATCGGAAGGTACACCGGCAATCCGACGAATCAATATATCCATCGCTTTTGCAGCAAGCACGTCAATCGGGACGTTTACAGTGGTTAGGGAAGGCGTTGCAAAGTCAGCGCTCTTTGTTCCATCAAAACCGGTGACAGCTATCTCATGCGGTACATTGATCCCATTCTCAAGTGGGGCGCGCAAGGCGCCAAGGGCCCCCAAGTCGTTTGCTGCGACGATGGCAGTCGGTCGTGGTTGCAGGCGCAGGATTTCCTGAGCGCAATCATATCCGCTCTCAAAAGAAAAATCACCTGGATATTCGAGAATTTCCAACTCGCTCGGAGCAGCTTCACGAAATCCTTCCCGTCTTTGCTGTGCATCGAAAGCGTCATCGGGGCCGCGGATAAAAGCAATGCGTGTATGTCCCAGATTGGCGATATGTCGTGCTACGTCGGCCATACCTCCGTAGTTATCGAAATTAACGGTGTTTACTTTCTGGTCTCGTGATTCGGTGTTCAAAAAAACGAAAGGAAAGACCGGGTTCACCACTGACAGTACTTGCTCAGCGGACAATTCGGGCACCATTATGACCATTCCGTCCACGCGCCGGTTCATGCTCTCGAAGACTGCGAGAAAATCAGTTTCGAGTCGCCGAGAGGAGCTGACCATGAGCAGGTAGTCATGCTCTTTGGCAGTTGTATCCAAACCAGATAGGAGATCTGCAAAAAATTCACCCGTTATTGAGGGTAATATCACGCCTATCGTGCGGGAGGCCAGCCCTAACAGCCTTCTCGCCGCCGGATTTGGTGAGAACTTGAGTGCCTTGATGGCAGCGATAACCCGCTCCCTCCTCTCAGGACCTACAGGAGCAGAATTATTGATTACGCGTGATACCGTGGAAATGGATACCTTGGCGTGATGTGCCACATCGTGAACAGTTGGAATCATACGAATGTTTTGGGATCAGTACTGGATAAATTTCAGATGAACGACGGTGAAGTCTGTAATAATAATTGCGATGAGCTTGCGTTTTGAGATTGCAATATCGTTTCAGCTGCGCCGAACGTAATTTATCACTTGTATAATAAAAGATGCGAACGGTATTATTTAAAATAGCAGCTATAGCGTTACCTCTGGTGTTACTTGCAGCAACAGAGGGCATCGTTCGCATCTTCGAACACGAACCCTTTCTTATCCCGGTACCGGGAGAACCCGAATACCAGACGGTGAACCCTGCGTATGCAGGGCGCTATTTTCGTGGATTTATTCCTCAGCCGGCATATAACCCGTTTCTTCGGCAGAAGCCGGACGAGGTTTTTCGGATAATTGCGCTTGGCGGATCATCCACAGCGGGGTATCCTTATTCATTCAACTCTGGATTCCCAGAGAGGGTAGCGGCAGGGCTTCGGGCCATCTACCCAACCCGACAGGTAGAGGTCATCAATCTTGGCATGACTGCGCTGAGCAGCCATGTGGTACGAAACTTTGTGCCGCATGTATTGCGCATTCAACCTGATGCTGTTCTGATTTACGCGGGGCACAATGAATATTATGGAGCATATGGAGCGGGTGGTATGAACCGAAGCCGGGTGCTTACACGCACGCTTTTTTGGTTTAAGAGGAGCGTATTGTTCAGGAAGCTGGAGCGTTTGATTGCCCCACCTGTCCAGTCTAATCGCACCATGATGGCACAATCCACAACAGATGTAACCATTGCTTTTGGGGGGCCGGTATATCAGGCTGGCGTGGAGAACTTCGAAACAAATATGTCTGCAATTCTTGAACGATTTGAGAAGGCAGGTATCCCAACCTACGTTGGAACACTGGTCTCAAACCTGCAATCCCAACCCCCGCTCGGAGTCGATTCTGTTGCCAATGTAGCATGGGTCAGCGGCCAAGAGCATTGGACATCGGGAGATACAGCCGCTGCTTTGGCATCTTTTGTGTTGGCAAAAGAACATGACCCGATCAGGTTCAGAGCTCCTGAAGCAATGAACCAGATACTCATTCGTCTGTCAGAGCGTCATGCTGCTGTCCTCGTCGATCTAGAGCCACAATTCGGGCCAGATGTGCGCGATTCACTATTTACGGATCATATTCATCCCACTGCATTGGGATACGATCGAATGGCGCGTGTTTTTGTCAGTGCTTTGGTGGAGGATTCATCGCATATTTCCCCGGATTTGGGTGCTCCAGAGGCAGCACCACTTGATACCGGACATGCCAGGTTGTTGATTGCAAGGCTACGTTTGGGCTTTCCGTTTACGATTGGGTTGTCAGAGGCAGAGGAATTAAGTCGATTCGGGAAAATTCTGCGGGTACATCGCGAATCAGGACGATCGGCAGACTCGCTGGCTGCATTGGCAGTTGCGGGACAGCTCCCCATATACGAAGCATTGCTGAAAGCCAAGGACCATGATCTAGCGGCACGAGATACAGTGCAGGCTCTGGCACATATGCGATCACTGTTGTACTGGCAACCGTTCAATGAGAGATTGCATATGGAAGCTGCCGAGCTTGCCTCATACCAATCGAGCAATCTGGCAGGAGAAGTGATGCAGCTGATCGTAGCAAGAGACCCATCCGAGAGCTACCTGAATACGCTAGCAGCTCTACGCATACGTCAGGGCGCTCTCGAGCGTGCTGGATCGCTCTTGCGATCAATTGAAACTGACAATCCTGAATCAGCCGTGATGCTTTTCAACATGGCGCGTTACCTTGTGCAGGTCGGAGATACACTGAATGCGGAGGCTTATTTCCGCCGGTATCAACAAGTTGTAAGAAGAGATCCCTGACGATAACTATCTCAGTCATGCGAACAGTTTTGCTGGTCCCGGAGTTGTAGCTTACATTTAGAGGGGCTTCTCAAGGAGCGGGCGTTTTGTGACCTGGAGCAGTGATTCAGGCCGTACTCCTCCAGAAAGACATTACGTTGCCCAGAGTCTGACGATCAAGAAAAGTAGCCTCAGGGCAAGGTTCACGCTCCTTCCCCGCCAAGGAGTGGCTTCGTCGGGAGGGGGAGTTGCGCGGCGTTTCTACATGAGTAACCAACAGTTACTCCCTTGAACAAAAAGTAACTTCACTTTGCATTCTGCCCACTAGAGACGCTCAGGTTTCGGAATGGTCATCCCTCCGCAACTGGGGCTTGCTGCCGGCAATACAGCACATCTCCCGGTGGAAAACACTACCTTCAGAGTTGGTAGCACTGATTCAACCCATCAGGTTGGTTACTAGAAGCATCATTTATGATAAAACCTGATTAATCATATTCAGATTTGTTGCAAAAATGTAAATTGAATTATTTCACATCCCTTATTTGTTTGACAATCTGTAGTACCGGACATTGCCAAGCCAACGAGGATTGTCAACAGATTTCGTTGCTATTCCCCAACCTGGGGATACCCCTTTCTTGGGGAGGCTTATATACCAAAAAGTAAACGCCGGCCCAATTACACTGCCAGTTGCGGACATGCACGGTGTAGTTGGCTGCTCTGTAATGGGCGTTAGTGTTATCACGGCTCCATCTTGGGTCACGCTCCGTGCTACGACACCCGTGCTCTGCTGACCAGCTTACCACGGTTCAGAATAAAAGTCGTGCACCTCCACTTGCCCACTCCAGTGCCCTGGCATCTCCACAACCAGCGTCACGTTATTGGACAGATGAACCATATGTTGTCTCAACAAGAGTGCAAGCCCGGAACACGCACCATCCGCATAATCCATTGCGGAATCCATCCCCTATCGCCCGCGACCCCGCGCATGTAGGTACGCATTGCAGGTGGAGTATAGTTTGGTGAACTCCGCCTGCGTCAGCCATCCGCCTCGTGGCAGCCTATCTATTTCATAGTCACATGGCGGAATATGGTCTTCAGGGTCTGGGTCCACATGCGTGACAATTACAGGTATAGGATACCATTCAGGATTTACCCGCTCTATTTCTTTAACTATCCGCCCCGCATTCCATTGCTTTCTGACAATCCGCTTCCGTAGGGTACCGAGGAACGCATCGTGAACCATCACCGACGCAAGCACCATCGATTCACAGATCATTCTCAGCATTAGGTAGCAGAGACTAACGTCCGCTAAGGAATCACCCGTCAAGGATTTGCCCGACTGCCACTCCCGGACGCACTGCCTCGCCAAAGCACCCATCCGCATCACATCCCGCATATGACGTTCGTAGCGGATTATTGACCACCGTGGATCAGGTTGGGGATCTCCATCCGGGCCGTCGAAGAAACTATTCACGGGGCTTATCGAAGTACGTCCGCTCAATTCGTGCACTAACTCAAACTCTAAAAAAGCTCAGGTGCTTTTCATGAATTGGAGCTTCTTGCGCAGTACCTGCTCAAACTCCCGGCGGCTTACTGGCTTGGCAGCCAGTAACTTCTCACAAGACGCCTCTAATGTGAGCACCTCCCAGTGCCTGCGAATAAGCTTGCCATCACGCAGTTCTGGAATAAGCCAGATTACGTCACCATCATCAAGGTCGTGACTTGGGTTCGCAGAAGGTCCTCCCATAGAATCAAAGAAAGGCATGTCTACGGCAACTGCAATCTTGGAATGCCATCGGCGCAGTGTGGGTCCCTTAACTTGTAACTGGGGCATCAGGCGCTTCGCACTTGACGACCTCCAATCTGGACGGCGTTTGCCCAAGGGGTACGGCGGGCGATTTCTATCGGACTTTTGCAGAGCTATAAACTCCTTGCTCATCCTATCACCAGAGAAGTAGACCGCCTGAATTTCAAGACCAAACCATTTCAACTCATGCTGATCAGCAGCAAGTATTAAGTCTATCTTGCCGGCAGGTCTCTGAGTGACTACGCTCTGCATAAATGGTACTTCCCGTGCAAGCTGAAGATCCTGCGGGCGAAATCCTACAATTTCCCCCAGCCACTGCACCAGCATAGTGTCCTGCTCAAAACGATTGGGACAGACAATCACTGGCGGACCCTCGAAAGTAGAAATCTCTCCATTGTCCTCGATATAAGACCGCAAGGAACATACGCCGCCTCGCTTATTGCAGGTTATGGGTCGGAATGGGCAATGCGGAACACTGTCCTGTTCACCAAGGGCGATGGAGGCGAGGCGTTGGCGTTCTTTTGGGGTTAGCGTCAGAAAATCTTGGCCGTACCACTCCGCAATTCCATAACGACTCATGTGAAGACTTTGCGTCGTGTGATGAGCAGTTCTGGAATCTTGAGATGGTGGCCACTTTTCATTTCAATGCTGGCTCCATGAAAATTATATTGAGCCACTAAATCCATGATCTCTGAGGAGCAATCATAGGTCATCAGGAAGTCCGACTCGCACCCCGCCAACGCCTCAAAGATACGTGCGTGATCAACATTGCTGTGGGTATAGAGCCTTGACCCCGCCCTCTTGCCTCCTGATGCAGTGTAAGGTGGATCAATGAAGAATCTCGCACCAGGTTCACCACACTTTTCTTCCATGAATAGAACACCGTCTCCCTCAAAAAAGCGTATTCTTCCAGACCATTTAGCGATGTCTTCAATCCTGCGGACGAGAGTCTCAGGATACCATCTGGACTTCACCCCGGCACCGTTCTCGCCACTCCGAACAAGAGCTGCTCCTGCTGCAAGCACACCGCCCCGCCGCGTACGATTAAGGATCAGCGTACGGAAACCTCTATCAATAGTTGAATTCGGATCCTGACAGATAATTTGTTCAACGGATTCCCGTGTTGGGGAAAACGCTCGAATGCGCGCTACAAGCTCCGTTGGATTTTCCATTACCGCGCGCCAAAAAGCCGCCACATCCCGGTCTAACTCTACCATTGCCGCGCATGTTACCAATTCTTCCATCACTGCAGTCAGCGACACAATCGCTCCACCTGCAAATGGCTCAACCAAGAACCCACCTCGGGCGTCCAACCATCTTCGGATGTGGGGCACGAGCCACGTTTTCCCGCCAGGGTAACGCAATGGGCTTCGCTGTGGCACGGAAGCTACATTGGCCGCTGGAATGCTTGACTTTTGAAAGCGGGCGGGAGTCGGAAGGAGGCTATGGCTAGGAATGACGTGCCTTCCAGAATCAGACGGATTCGCCTGCGGTATTACCCCTGCCACTTCGGTTGTAGCCACACTCATGCTGTCATCCTGAATTATTCTCAGCGGGTGCAGATGCGTACCCCAAGTTACGCAATTCCGGAGACTTAGTTTGTTCCGTTTATCTGCAAAAACCACTTTAACAGAAATGGCCACGATTTCGTTGAAACGAATACGTGTCAGGGCTACGCAGGGTGATGGGCTTCTGCAGGACCATTCTGAGCGCCTACAGCGTACTACGATGCGATCAGACACAATCCATCGAAAACTAGAGCATCCAAGAAGGGCCTTAGTGGCGGTTCAGGTATGACAACTCATGCCCCAATAGCAGTTTCTGCGACGCGACGCATCTCTACGTATTGTATGGCTTCACTACTCACTGGCCATCATAGTATATGGATGTGCTGGACAATCTGAGTTCCACACCTCCGCTATGAGATCAAGCGTGAGATGGCGCATCGCCAAAATTCGCTGAGATTCGGGAAGCAAGGCGCGATTTTAGTTCCTCAGGTGTGTTCCAGAAGATACATGGATACTGTTGGATGTCAAAATGCATCTTTCCCGGTGAATTCTTACTGCAAGTAAAAATAACTGGTATGTCGAGCCCATGAGCAAAGCCAGCTTCATAGTAAACGCTTCCACGCGTGTCACCCGTTATCGTACCATCCTCTGCTCTGCCGACCTCTCCTTCGGTTAAGTCCACAACCACGAATTTCGATCTCCGAATTTCGGCGATGATCTGGTCGTCAATTTTGTTCAAACGTTCTGACTGTTTAATACGCTTTGCAGAATAACCACATTTCTCTATTCCAGGCTTAATCCCCTGATAGAATGCATCATCAAGCGATGGATCAAACCACATCGCTACGAATGCTTGCATTGAATCTACGATTCGGTTTCCCGATTTAGCAAGGTGAACATGTCCGTTTGCTGTCAGAATGCAGCGCTCGGTTACAGACATCACTTTTGGTGGAGAAGTGATCAGATTCTGATCTTCCAGAAACCTGAGTAGATATTCCACGTCGTTGACTTTAGTCGAACCCGACCAAGCAAGTATTTTTGCATAGTGTACCCACTTTGGATCATTTTCTTCGAGGTTTTGCGGTTTATAAGGGATCCTGAAGACATCGCCAATGCTGGAAAGCTGTGAGCTGATATACTTAAAGAGATTTTCAGCTCGCTGGAAAACAGACGGATGACGAATGGAGTTAATCTCCATAGAATCCGAAATCGTCGGCTGAGCATCTCCCATTGAACGCTGGTTAACGAGCCAAGAAGTGACTAACATTCTTTGCTCTTCGCTCCAATCTCCTGCCATCGCAGCCCGCGTCTCAGTGATAGTGTATCTCCCGCCTGTGCGAGGAGACTTAACTCTGAGTGAACCGTTTTGAAGCTTTGTAACTTTGGCGGGGGTTCCCCAAATTGGGCATGTATTCTCCTCCATGTGTTATAAACAAGTAAGTTGAAGTTGACACAAATGGCAATCTTGCTGCCTGTAAAACCTGACAGGCCAGTTGAAAGATCGGGCTTATAAAGAGTTCCAATAAATATCATTATAGGAACTCTTTTTGTCTTGAATTGTCACACTGAAAATGGACAACACATTAACTCCCGATTCTCTCCGCAGCCGTGGTCTGGGGTCTGTTTCCTCCTCTGCCCAGCGACTCATCCAGGCAAGCGTCAGCGAGAACACCAAGGTCACTTATGACCACGTCCTCTCCAAGTTGGAGGAATGGCTGGGAGGGCGGGCACTTGCGGACGCCCTCTTGTCCGAGTATCTCACGTCTTGCCACGATCAGGGCATGGCTCCCGCGAGCATCGCGCTGATTCCGGCAGCTGTCCGTTTCGCGGCGCGGCTTGTCGGTGACAATGCGCCAATCGGTCCTCTCTCGGAGCGAACCCTGGCAGGCATTCGTCGGGAAGGACGACAGCGCGGACGCGGGCAGGCCACGGGTATTACCTTTACCGAGACTAAATTCCTTGTGGGGCAGATCGCAAAACATGGTGTCCGGGGCATCCGGGATGCTGCGCTGTTCTCACTAATGAGCGACTGTATGCTGCGCATCAGCGAATTGGTCGCTGTCAGACCCGCCGACATTGAGGCTGTTCCAGATGAGTCTGGCCGCCTCTACATCGCCCAAAGCAAGACGGATCAGGAAGGCTCGGGGGCAACACTCTATATCGGTCCGCCCACCATGGAGCGAATCCATGAATGGACCCACTTAATTATAGAACAACTTGGGGACGTTGAGAGCGATAAGCCACTTTTTAGATCTGTGTGGAGGGGCGGCCACATTCAAACGAAAGGCATAAGTGGACGCGGGGTCCGTAAAAACCTGAAAGCCTATGTGGATGAGGCCGGGCTGCGAGGACAATACAGGGGACATTCATTCCGTGTTGGAACTGCGCAGAGTCTCGCCCAAAGGGGGGCAACCCTCACGCAGATGCAAACTGTCGGGCGCTGGCAGACGGCCCGGATGCCGGCCGCATACTGTCGGAATGAGCTTGCGGGGAGGAATGCCGTCGCAACGTTGCTGTATAAGAATGAGATGGAGCCCAATTAGGACTGGAATGATGCCCCATTACTTTGACCCGCCTGTCCCTCTCAATCGCTGAGCGGAGCTCGGTAGTGCACTGAACGCACAAGAGCACTAGGTTTAGTCCCGCGCCCCCGCCATAGTCTCCATGCGATGTGATTGGACGGACACCTTTGTGTCATCAAGAGGCGGAAATCAAGGGGAACGGCTCCAACCAGTCCTTCTGATTCTTTCCAAATCACAGTTGATCGTGCTTAGACCCGATCTTTCGAAAATTAGAAGGGGCCTAAAGCCGGAATTGCGGCGGTAGGGGCCTGACTGAGCCGGCCCAATCCCATTTTATCAGCGTGAATTCTTCAACCGTTACAATCGCCCGCTGTACACCTGATCTGCTCTCGAAAGGGGAAGCTCGTGTCGCATTTTTCCGTGGTTGTTCAGATGTTCCATCGGGTATCAGATATGCGAGGTGTGCTGGCATGGCGCGTCAACACTCTAACTGTTGACATAATTTTGGCCAGTGTTATTGTTCGAGGGCAACGTGCTTCTGTGACAAGAATGGAACCTGATCACCATACTTGAAGCGTGCAATGGCGCCTTTGGCAGCGACCTGGCCTTTCACGTAGTGGGCCACCATACCAGGTGATGCCCATCGACCCACCTGCTGAACCTGTAGAAGTGTGGCGCCGCGTTCGACCAGAGACTGGGCACTTCCGATACGGAGAGAGTGACTACTAAACCTCCCTGTGAATCCAGCATCTTTCGCTAGTCTTGCCACAACGTCCTGAATGCCGCGGGTGGTGAGACCTGTGGCTTGAACTTTTCCCCCTTGACGGATCCGACGGAAAAGAGCTCCATCACGAATCCCGGCCTCGGTGCAGTATCTTCGCACACGTTGAAGCGTGTCTGGTCCAAGAAATAGCCAGACCCCTACGCCTTCCTGATCCGTCTTGGACCGCCGGATTCTGACCAATCCGGTTCCGTTCTCTGAGGAAATCACATCATTCACGCGCAGTGCCACGACCTCACTGGCACGGAGCATCGCATCGCTCATGACCGACAGCAGTGCAGTGTTTCGTTTGGGGATTACACCTTTTTTCATGTTCTCGACTTTCAGGATCACCTCGACATCCTCCCATCTCAATCCATCCATTTGCCCCCTTCCGCGACCACTGCCTTTACGTCGGACTCCTGCGAGCGTCCGCGTTGTGACGGGGCCAACCGGTGAGGGCTCCTCCAGGAGCTTAGCGTTGGCATTCACGGCCGCGACCACCATACTGCAGGAGGCGGGGGAAAGACCTTTGTGGTGGAGTCTCGCGAGGTAGTCTGACAGTGTCTCATCTGTCAACTTCCTCCCATTGAGCCAGTCATGCAGATTTGTCAACTCACGTGTATAGTGCTGTCTCGTCTGTCCTGAGTAGGACGCATTGATCAAGTCAACTACTTCTTTCGTGACCCGCGAAAGTCTGGTCAGGGCAATCTCCTTCATCGTTGCTGAAATGGTACGTGGTGTTTGTGCTCCGTAGTTACGCTCCGTTAAAGTTTTTTTGCGAAACCATTCCCTCGGCTCATAGTGTTACTTTATTGTTGCAATATTGTTTCACTATTACGTTATCCTTATCTTATCGGTGTAGCAGAAACAACCACCGACAATTTCCCCTTTACTATAACAGTGCTTCTGGTTCATTGGCTGTGGAAGAGGCTAACGCGGTTTGATCAAGAAGCGACAACCCGGCTCAATGATTTACGTACCTGCCGAAATTTTGTATGGCGACGGAAGCTTCATCGATAGATAAGCAATTGCTAACTCGGTTGATACAGTAGTTCACGACCCCGGGCCGGGCCCCGCAGAACATTGACTGACCGGGGTGTCAAAGACACCCTGAAACGAGAGCATGGGAGGTTGAAAGGATTAAGTACCCGCTCTATCTTGTATATGTGGAGCCGGATAGAAGTAGCGTAAGCAGAATTGGCAAACCACTTAGATTGGGAGTTGAAACTGCGCTTGAGTTGATCCCTAGAACACACAATTTACAATTACCTGATGACTGAAGACGCAGACAATCCAAAACCGAGGCGTCGCAAGAAGCGCGTCCTCACCCACAGAGTCATGGTCTCTATGAACGAGTCACTCTACCAAGCGTTGGAGAGGATTTCGGACGAAACTGGCGTCCCCCTCTCAGTAGTGGGACGGTACGCCATACAATCTGGTCTCAAGTCCGCGAAGCGCGAATTGGAGCGGCTTCACGGGGGGGTGGACACTTCTTCCGCGTAGGCACGTGAAGAGCCGGCCCAATGGAAAACAGCAAGAGTGCCGACAGTATATTGCAAGGCAATACTTAAATTCAGTTGTTTGGGCGTAACGGCCGCTGGCTGCGATGCTGGATCGTGCCGTTGAAATGATGAACGCGTCTAGACTTTACCAATTGACCCACAAATCCACCACAGACAGACGCGAATCCCATTCCGCAAGTCGTATTTGAGTTCCTTGACCAATCTCTGCTACCAAGGAAATACCCTGGCAAAGTGATGTGGATACTGTTTCGCATGGCGTGTCGAAAGGACAAAGATGAGAAGCAGGACGACATTTAGTAGCCTAAGCGCGTCCGCATAAGAATATCATTGCTCATCTTTATTGACTCATTTTTCATCACTTCACTAACTACAAGTACAGAAGTCTGTAACTTCTGGCCTAAACGGGATCCATTGCATATCTGAGTTCAGGCAACGGGTCGTTCTTCGCCACCTGTAGCCAGCGACCAATCGTGTCATTGTTTTGGAGGCCCTGTTTGTGCATCGATAAGGCCAGTTGAACGCTATATTTTCGTAAATCCGGCAGATCGTTATTTTTCCCAACGTTATTCCTTTCGTATCGCAACTCTTCCAATGGGAATTATAACTCAAACTGTAACTTTTAACGAATTATGACGTATATTATACG
>JAPPGC010000063.1 GCA_028875125.1 Bacteroidota bacterium
CTGAAAACAGGGCCTTTTTGGCCTTCAGAGAGTTGCAAACTGTCGAAGTCAGGAGCCCGGACCGCAGCGTTGTATTTGGCACAGGCGCGCGACTACGGTGGGAGAGTCCAAAAGAGAAGGACAGGAACCGGGTATATTCGCACAAACCTGGGCCCAATTAAGTACAAGCTACAGTTGTTTGAGCCTGGCCGCTCAGCATGAGTACAAGTCAAAATTGAGTTGGGATTTGAGTTGCGGCCGGTTGCTGACCTTACGGGTTGATCATGCTATGTAGTCGGGTATCGGTCCGTATATTACTGCTGGATTCGCATTGTCTGATTCTGAAAGATATAACCAGGCGTTTACGCCATGAGTGCTGAGTTTATCGCGTTATTGATTATGCTGGGCCTTGCAACAGGATTGGCCTTGACGTTGCTGTTAGCTCAGCGACTGCTTGGCCCGAGGAGGCCGAACCGAGTCAAGGTAAGTGCCTATGAGAGTGGCATGGATCCAATCGGGACTGCTCATCAGCGATTCTCTGTCAAGTTCTATCTAGTTGCGATGGTGTTTATAGTCTTTGACGTAGAGGTCGTATTCCTTTACCCATGGGCGGTCAGCCACAGGCATTTTCTGGAGGCGGGAATTGGAATGGGGGTATTGGCCGTCGTAAGCATATTTATTTTGGTTCTTGCGGTAGGACTTTTATACGACATCAAGAAAGGCGGACTGGAATTCGATTAACGAAACAGACCACATCACTCCTCATTAAAAACGACGCTGGTTTTTTCCCATGGATTCCGCGACTGGATACTTAACAACCACTGTTGACGCTGTTGTCAACTGGGCGCGTTCAAATTCTCTGATGCCAATGCCCATGGGCTTGGCCTGCTGCGCCATTGAAATGATGGCCTTCGGCGGTCCCAAGTACGATGTCGGCAGGTTCGGCAGTGAGGCCATGCGGTTCTCCCCTCGTCAGGCCGACCTGATGATCGTGGCAGGATGGTGCAGTTACAAAATGGCGCACGCGATACGGCGTGTCTGGGATCAAATGGCCGATCCAAAGTGGTGTATAGCCATGGGAGCGTGTGCATCGAGTGGGGGTATGCATCGCTGCTACGGCGTTGTGCAAGGAATAGATAATTTTATGCCGGTTGATGTCTATATCCCGGGGTGTCCGCCTCGACCAGAGGCGGTTATTCACGCGTTAATGGATGTTCAGGAAAAAGTTCGGAACGAGTATTCCGTGGCAAAGGATTATGCAAGCGGCCCAAAAAAATCGGCTGTTGAGTCTATGAACCTGGGGATCCTCACTAGTGACGGCCGGACAACCGTGGGAGGTGTATAGAGAAAGTTGATGCCTGACTCACTGAATTTCCATTTTACGCCCGTAGACAAAGCGCGTCCAGACGAACAGAATGCGCATGCGAAGGCGTCCACTGATGTTACGGATGTGATAAAGGCTATCCAGGAGCGGTTTCCGGAAGCGGTAACAGAAGTAGTCGTCTATGCCGGTGAGCATACCGTATTTATTGCGGGTGAGGTTTTTTTAAATGTGTGCACGGCACTGAAAGAAGAGTTGGGATTTACCTATCTCGTGGACCTTGCTGGCGTGGATCGTTTTCAGGAGGATGCACCCCGTTACGAAGTTTATTACTGTTTCGTAAACCTTCAAGCAGGTAAACGCCTTCGGATAAAAGTGCGTGTAGAGGAAGATGATGCAGTTCTGCCCTCAATAACTGGCCTGTTCAAGGCAGCAGACTGGAACGAACGGGAGTGCTTCGATATGTTGGGCATTCGTTTTGAGGGCCATCCAGACCTTCGACGTATGTTCATGCCAGAGGATTTTACATATCATCCCCAACGCAAGGAGTTTCCGCTTCTGGGTATTCCAGGATCACTCCCGCTCCCACCACGGACGCCCGAGGGGGAGCTTACCATGGATCCATTTGCGGCTGCCCGCAGCGGCAGTCCGGCTAAGAGCTATCAAGAGCCGGCAGAAAACGACGAAAACTGATGCCGGTTAAATCGTCATATCACGATCAGGAGAATATATTCTCGTTTTGGCCCAGGCATAACGAGACTATACTCAAACGACTCGAGAGCAAGGATGCTTGGTTAAGTACAAGACGTGGCATTGAATTTTCGCGTGCAAAGGATGCGCTCGAGCACGAAATGACGCTGAACATCGGGCCGCAGCACCCTGCTACACACGGTGTGCTCAGGTGCATGGTCAAGCTTGATGGTGAGCGGATCGAAAAGTGTGTACTTGACATAGGATACTTGCACCGCGGTGTCGAAAAGCTCGCAGAAAGCAAGACTTACCAGGAGTTCATGCCTTATACCGACCGCATGGATTACCTGGCGCCCTACGCAAATAATGTGGCCTGGTGCATGGCAGTGGAGAAACTCGCGAACGTTGAGGTTCCTGAGCGGGCGCAGTGGATCCGCATGATCATGTGTGAATTGGCTCGCATCTCTTCTCATTTGCTGTGGCTGGGAGTCGGGCTGATGGACGCGGGGGCAGTAAGTGTTTTTTTATGGACTTTTCAGGGCCGGGAAGATCTCTATAGCATCTTTGACGAGGTTTCAGGGGCACGTTTTACGGTTTCACACAGTCGAATTGGTGGGTTGGCAACAGATCTGAGTTCCAAGGCGATTGATATGATCAGGGACTTTGCAATCCGTTACGAAGAGGTCATTAAAGGCTGGCAAAAGCTCCTCAACCGTAATCGCATCTGGATTGACCGAAACAAAGATGTTGGCACGGTTAGTGCGGATGAGGCAATAGCACTCGGACTGACAGGTCCCAATCTTCGCGGCAGTGGCGTTCCCTATGATATCCGCACTTTTGAACCCTACCTGAAGTACGACGAGGTGGATTTCATTATTCCACTCCGAGAGGAGGGGGATTGTCTAGCGAGATACCATATTCGTGTTGAAGAGATGCTGGAGAGCATTAAGATTATTCATCAATGTCTGGATCGTTTGCCGGAAGGGCCGATCCGGGCAGACGATGCGAAAAAGACGTATCCGTCCAAGAACGAAGTATATTATTCGATGGAGGGTATGATACACGACTTCATGTACACGGAAACGGGGATAGCTCCGCCCGAAGGAGTTGCTGCGTATCATGCTATCGAATCTCCCAAAGGGGAATTAGGGTTCTACCTCGAAAGTGACGGAACCGGATGCCCCTGGCGTGCACGTATTAACGCACCATCCTTTACGAACCTGCAGGGCTTGGAATCCATGATGGAAGGTCATCCGGTGGCAGACATTGTAGTGCTAATCGGATCTATTGACCCGGTAATGGGTGAGGCTGACAAGTAGATGGCAGATTTTATTCGCAATCCCGTAGTGGCGCTGCCAGATTCCAATCCGGAAGCGCATTTTTCGGAGGAAGAGTTGGTTTTTACCCCAGAAGAAAAGGCGAAGATCGCCGAGTACGTGACCCAATACCCAACCCCGGATGGGGCAGTTATGTGGGTGCTCTGGCTTGCGCAGGAAAAATTTGGGTTTTTGCCTCCAGAGGTGATGCGACTGGTTGCCACCGAACTATCGTTGCCCTATGCACAGGTCTACGGTGTGGCAACGTTCTATACGCAGTACTATAAGGAAAAGAAAGGCACTTACGTCCTGGATGTATGCACCTGTTTTTCTTGCCAATTCTGTGGAGGCTACGACACTCTAGCATATCTAGAAGAGAAACTTGGTATCATGAGGGGGCATACGACTCCTTGCGGTCGGTTCACATTGCGGGAGGCTGAATGCTTGGGGGCCTGCGGTTCTGCGCCCATGATGCAGGTTTCCAATGGTCCATATGCGTACAATTTGACCCCGGAGAAGATTGACGCGCTAGTGGACGCCATGGAAGCAGGACAGCCGCTGCCATTCATATCCGTGACGTTGCCACAGGATGAAGATGAGATGGGTGGAAATAGACGGACTGATGCAGAAGCGGTAGAACGCTACGCAGTCCCTCCAGTGGCAAAGCGGACACAGTAATTTTGTCCAGAGTTTAGGACCAATGCTTGCAATTCTGGTTTTAGGTCGTCGAGTGATTAATGTTGACTATGCCACAAGGCAATGACAAAAGCAGGCGACTGGCAATCATATAAACGGGTACTTCTGCCGCCGGTTAAAGATTTACATCATCTGGATGTATATCGGGCGGGGGGCGGTTATGAAGCCCTGCGTGCAGTCCTGAGCGACTGGAAACCTGACGAGGTTACGGAAGAGGTCAAACGCAGTGGCCTTCGCGGCAGGGGCGGTGCGGGATTCCCTACCGGCCTGAAGTGGAGCTTCATGCCACCAGTCAAACCGAATGTGCCGCGTTACTTATGCTGCAACGCAGATGAAAGCGAGCCCGGAACGTTCAAGGATAGGCAGCTAATGGAGTATAACCCTCACCTCATGTTTGAGGGTATCCTGATTGCAGGCTATGCAATGTCGCTCAAAGCGTGCTACCTGTATGTTCGGGGAGAGTTTGCAAATTGGATTACGCTCCTCCAGGACGAGCTGTCAAAGTTATATGATGCGAAACTGGCAGGCAGCAACATCCTGGGGACGGGTTTCAGTATGGATATCATCATGCACAAGGGGGCAGGTGCCTATATATGTGGTGAGGAGACGAGTCTGATGGAGTCTCTTGAAGGCAAACGCGCCTATCCTCGCATCAAACCTCCTTTTCCTGCGCAGTCCGGTATTTGGGGGTACCCAACTACCATAAATAATGTGGAGACGCTGGCGTGTGCACCTCTCATCATTAGCCGTGGGGGGGACTGGTTTGCAGGAGTAGGTGCGAATAAACATCCCGGCCCCGTACTTTACGGTATTTCCGGCCACGTGAATCGTCCAGGTGTATATGAATATCCCACGGGGATGCTCATCACAGACTTACTCGATATTGCCGGCGGCATACGTGGCAACAAAAAGCTTAAGGCGCTTGTGCCTGGAGGGGCTTCTGTTCCGGTTTTACGGGCGGATATGATTGACGGCGTGACGATGGATGTAGAAAGTCTGCACGAAGCGGGCTCAATGATGGGGACTGCCGGAATGTTGTTTTTGGATGAAGACACCGATATGGTTGCCTTCTTGCGCCGTGTTGCTCGATTCTACCACCACGAGAGTTGTGGGCAATGTACTCCGTGCAGAGAGGGTACGGGATGGATGGAGAATTTGATTACTCGAATTGATGATGGAGAGGGGAATCTGCGGGATCTAGACTTACTTCTAGACCTCTGTGATCAAATGGAGGGCCGAACTGTTTGTGCATTGGCAGACGCGGCTGCATGGCCCGTACGTAACACAATTAAGCGTTTCCGAGGAGATTTTGAACGCCGATGTCGCCCATCTGCCTGGGCGGTGAATGCCTGAAAACAAAGAACAATAACCACATGAAATACACATTGATCGGTATTTGCTTGCTGCTGATATCCTGCGGTGGATCGGAGTTGGCCAGCGATGAGATCTACGGTGAACAGCGTGAGGGGGTGGATGTAATTCCTGTAGAAGCTGTGCTCGCAGAACCTCAGTATTATGCGGAAAACGAGATTGCCGTGGCCGGTACAGTGCATGAAGTTTGTCAGATGGATGGTTGCTGGTTGATGTTGCGAGGCTTGGATACGGGCAAGGGCCTGCGTGTACATGCTGAGCAGACAGAATCCGGCGAGTACGCGTTTACAGTGCCAACTGATATCAGTGGCCGATATGCTGTGGCTGTGGGAACGCTAAAGATTCCAGATATGGAGGAAGAAGAACATTACCAAGAGGATGCTCCGGGTCCGGTTCCCGTGCTTTCCATGATTGCTGCTGGCGTCCGCATATCCCCGGAAGAATCCATTTAGGTTATCCATGCCAAAGGTTACTATAGATGGAGAGGAATACGCGTTTGAGGGGCAGCCGGGTTTGCTCCAGTTTTGTCTGGATCACGGCATAGAATTACCCCATTTCTGCTATCATTCGTCCATGTCTGTGCCGGCAAATTGTCGGCAATGCCTTGTGGATGTGGGAGCCCCAGTGCGTGACCGTAAGACGGGTGAGTTCCAGTTGGAAGAGAACGGGGAGAAGGTCATTCGGTATTTCCCAAAACTGCAGACTAGTTGCAGCCATGTAATATCAGATGGGCAGGTTGTCCATACTGCACGCACAAGCGAAAAGGTGGAGAGAGCACAGCGCGACACAATGGAGTTCCTGCTCATTAACCACCCGTTGGACTGCCCAATATGTGATCAGGCGGGGCATTGCCCCCTGCAGATTCAGGCCTATAAATATGGACCGGAAGGATCTCGCTTTGAGTTCCGAAAGGTTCACAAGCCCAAGAAAGTCAAACTAGGACCGAATGTTGTCCTGGATGCAGAGCGATGTATCAACTGTACTCGATGCGTCCGCTTTACAGATGAGATTTCCCGGAGCGGGCAACTTACGATCATTGAGCGTGGTGTTAAGAATTATCCAATTACACCGCCGGGCGTTTCGTTTGATGAACCCTACTCAATGAACGTGATTGATTTATGCCCGGTTGGTGCGCTTACATCGGCAGATTTTCGTTTCCAGGCACGGATTTGGGAAATGGCCAGTACGCCATCCATTACCACGACGAATGCCAAGGGATCAAACTGTTTTCTATGGGTGCGCGACAATCTGGTGATGCGGATCACTCCGCGACCGAACCCGGATGTAAACGAGTTCTGGATTCCAGACGAAGATCGCCTGACCTACAGATGGTTCAATGAGAACCGCCCCTGTGGTCCTGCTGCATTGAGTAAGTCGGGGGCGTGTTCGTGGGATGAGGCAATTCAAGAGACCGCAGAAATCCTGAGGAATACAGGCAAGGAAACACTATTCCTGGCTTCAGCACGTGCTACGGTTGAAGATAACTGGATGTTGATGCAGCTTGCGGAAGCTGTTGGTGGACAGGTTGCCGGGTATATACCCCACATTGAGCAGGGCCATGGCGATGGGTGGTTGCGAACAGATGACCGGACCCCTAACAGTCAGGGATGTGAACGGTTAGGACTACGGCCTGTTGATATGGAGTTGTGGGGAGCGCGCCTTGGTGCCGGGGAAGTGAAGGGGCTCTATGTGTTAGAGGATGATCCTGTTGCTGCAGGACTTTGCAGTGCGCAAGCATTGGAAAATGTACAGGTGATACTGCATTACTACAATACGACGAATCAAACTCTGCCCTCAGCCAATGTGGCCTTGCCGGCCGCAACGGTCGCGGAAACGATCGGTACATATGTCAATGAAGCCGGGCGTGCACAGCGTGTAGTGCCTGCGAAGGTCATTAAAGGGGTCAATCGAACACTCATGATGCAAATGGGGTTGAGCCGTGCCGACCAGCACGGGACACCCTTTGACCGCTGGCACAATGAGTCCCATTATGTGGACTGCAAGCCCAGTTGGGAAATCATTCCCCTTATAGCGCGGAATCTGGATGTGGAGATTGCCGCACAAAGTCCCAAAAAAATCATGCAGCACATCAGTGCGTCCATCCCGGCATTCGCCGGAGCAACTTACAAGGCAATGGGCCTAAGTGGTGTGACGCTTCCTCCCATTGAGATAGAGGTTGCCGGTTAAAGGTGATGAATCTATCGCCCGGTTTATTGGCCTTAGTGGCTTTCGGAATTATCAATTTTATGCTGATATCAGCATCCTGCCTGGTGTATGCCGAGCGGAAAGTGTCCGCATTCATTCAGAACAGGCCAGGTCCTAATCGGGTTGGTCCGGGCGGGTTTTTTCAGCCGTTTGCGGATGTATTCAAACTCGTGTTCAAGGAGGATACGGTTCCCGAAGGTGCAAGCAGATTTGTGCATGCCTTGGCCCCGGTCATCATGGTCGTTATAGCCATGACGGTGCCGGCGCTGATTCCGTATGCACGCGGAGTTGTGATTGTGGACAGTGCCGTAGGCGCACTCATCATTCTGGCGCTAACGAGTATTTCAGTGTACGGGGTTACGCTTGCGGGCTGGAGTAGTAACAGCAAGTTTTCGCTTTTGGGTGGCTTGCGCTCAAGTGCGCAGATGATCTCTTATGAGTTGTCAATGGGGTTGGCTCTGGCGAGTGTGGTGGTCACGGCAGGATCCCTCAGTGTTGTGGAGATTGTAGAAAATCAGGCCGCAGGTGGAGCAATCTTGGGGTGGAATGTCTTTCGCAACCCGATTGGTGCGGTCATTTTCATTGTAACGGCTTTTGCGGAGACGAACCGTGCCCCATTTGACCTACCGGAAGCTGAGCAAGAGTTGGTGGGTGGATACCATACCGAGTACAGTGGTATGAAATTTGGCATGTTTTTCCTGGCCGAGTACGTTAACTGGTTCGTAGCTTCCTTTGTGATTGCAACTTTTTTCTTTGGTGGCTACCTCATCCCGTTTGAACCGCAACTGATTGCGGCTTTTCCTGGGCTAGAGGGTTCTGTTTGGCTTGGACTTATGCAGGTTGGGAGTTTGTTTCTCAAGGTTGGTTTCTTCGTATTTTTGTTCTTGTGGGTACGCTGGACATTACCTCGTTTTAAGTACAACCAGCTCATGCAGATCGGTTGGAAAGTATTGTTGCCGGTTGCGCTTGTGAATGTGCTTTTGATGGCGCTCATAGTTGCCCTCTTTTCTGGTGTATAGTATGCTGATCGCAGCATCCATTCTATCCGCTGATTTTGCCAGATTGGAGGCACATGCGGCGGAAGCTGTGTCTGCCGGAGCGGACTGGTTGCACATAGATGTGATGGATGGGCATTTTGTGCCGAATCTGACCTTTGGTCCATTAGCTGTTCGTGCGCTTCAGTCACTTAGAGTTGAGACTGGAGTAACATTGGATACGCATCTAATGATCTCGGAGCCAGAGCGTTACCTGGAAGACTTTGCACAGGCGGGATCTGACATCATCACAGTCCACGTTGAGGCCTGCGTGGATGTGGGTGCTGCAATCCATAAAATCCGTTCTCTAGGTTGTAGGCCAGGACTCACACTCAATCCAGACACACCGCTCAATCAACTGGAGCCGTGGCTGACCGATATCGATGTGGCTATGATCATGTCAGTATATCCAGGGTTTGCTGGTCAGTACTATCTACCTGAGTCCAATGGACGCATACGGGAATTGAAGGAAATGCTGAGCCGGGCTTCCAGTAAGGCATTGCTGGAAGTGGACGGCGGGATCAAGCCGCACAACGTACACGAACCACGCCATTGCGGTGCGGATGTCGTGGTCGCCGGCAGCGCCATTTTTGGCGGGTCAATACCTGATCGCATTGCGCAGCTGCGCAGCAACGAGCCCCTGTAGCTCAACAGGATAGAGCGACGGCCTCCTAAGCCGTATATCCGGGTTCGAGTCCTGGCGGGGGTACCAATTAATTATGCAGACTGCTTATATCGGCTTGGGATCAAATCTGGGAGACCGACTTGCACACTTACGCCAGGCAGTTGCCAGGCTGCAGCGTGTAGCTGCACTCGTTCGATGCTCGCCCGCATATGAAGGCTCAGCGCATACGCTCGTGCCCAATGAACTGTCGCCTGATTTTCTGAATGCAGTCGTCGAAGTACGGACAGACCTAAGCGGCATGGATTTGCTGGAGGCCTGCCAGAGAATTGAACGGGACGGCGCCCGCCACCGCCGAGTCCCCTACGCACCCAGGACAATTGACCTTGATATTCTTACATTTGGGGGACTTACATGCAGCACAGATCAACTTATATTGCCGCATCCAAGGCTCCAAGATCGGCGATTTGTGCTACAGCCTTGGTATGATCTGGCACCTGAGACTTATATTCCAAGCCCAATAGATTCAACGGTATCTGCCGCACTTGCCAGCTGCAGAGACACAGCCGATTTGGTCAGGACGACGTGGTTGCTTATTCAAAAAGAAAATGAAATCAGCTTATAAGGGCCACACGGACACCCTACCAGACAACCTTCGTTACGTGGCAATCGAGGGCGTTATTGGAGTTGGTAAGTCGCAACTTGCAAGCCTCCTCGCCAAGCGTTTTGAATTGCGACTTGTCCTGGAGGATTTTGAGGAAAATCCTTTTCTGTCCCGATTTTATCGCAATCCATCGCGTTGGGCCTTTCAGACACAGATTGCATTCCTTACCAGCCGGTATAGACAACTGTCGACTCTTCGTACACTAGATTTATTTCATACGGGGGTGGTTACCGATTACTCATTTGACAAGGATCAGATTTTTGCCCATATGTACCTCAGTGGCGAGGAAGTGTATCTGTACGACAAGTTGTACAGCCAAATGGAGAGGAGTATTCCAAAGCCAGATTTGATTATCTACATTCAGTCCAGTCTTGAACGTTCTCTTGAACGAATTCGGGAGCGAGATCTTCCTTATGAACGCGGAATTGACATAGACTTGTTGAAGCGCCTGCGCGAGGCGTACATGGACTATTTTTTTCGATATACAAAAAGTCCGCTGCTAAACGTCAATATTGAGCAGATGGATTTTGAGCAACGTCCGGAGGACTTGGACGAATTATCTCGAATCATTGTAGAAACAGATCACTACGGGATCACGTACTTTAATCCAAGTAAGCCGGAATTATTCAAGTAAGAATTATGGACCTGGCTGCCAGAAAGTAAGCGCACAGCCGGTGTTGGGTAGCCACGATTCCTAAAATTCGTCTTTTGGACTTGCTGGGGGCGTGCATAAGGCAGCTTTTGCGAATTTCCCCGGTGTTGCAGGGATACGACCCTCAAGCTCAGGCAATACTCACTTCTGGCAGGTCACACGGCTTTCTAGCTGTTCGGTCTACTGGGTCAAACGGTTTGTTGGTTGGCAATTCATGACGGAGACTTCGGGCTCAATGTTCAGGCTCTTCGATACCGAATTGAATGATACACACGGTGTCGATTGGCAGAATGGGATGCGCTTTGTGTGTATTTGCGGGAACAGTGTTCACGGCTGCGGTATGAGGAAGTTCAGATTTTGGAACGGTTCGGCGTAGTTTCTGGTGTCGAAAACCTCACCATAGACACATTTGGCCGATAAATCCGTTTTTACCAGAACACAGTTGCAGGCGCAGGCGTTCAGACTTAGGTAGAGACAGTTATGCGCCGAGTTAGAGTCCAATGACAATAACAAAGGGTGCGAAATATAGATGTGTTGTTCATCTGGGAGCGTCTAAATGAATCTCTTGACGGGTATCCTAGTTGCGGCGATTGGGTATTTTCTATTGAGGGCAGTTTGGCGGCTGTTCAAGGCAGTGGAGGCGGACAGGCCATCTCCAAAGCCTCCCCGGGCTACATCATCTCTCGAGTCCGAGGAGGAGTTTTTCGAGATCGAAGATGCTCACTGGCAAGATCTGCCTGGAAACACTAGCTCCCGAACTTGATAGTGATTTCAGTATTGCTCTCGACAGTAGCCCCATCTTTTCGTGCGGGTCTGTACAGGGATCGCGTGGCGGCACTCACAGCGGCTTCTTCCAGTCCATGTCCAAGAGCATCAACCAGCGTACGTGTATTGTCCTTTTCGTTCAGTATGTAACGCTTAACTATTTGTGGTGACTGCACGCGCCCTCGTTTGTCTACTACAACGGCAATAACGACTTCCGCAAGGATGTTGCGTCGCTTGGCAGGTCTGGGATATTCAGGTGTGACCACGCGAATAAGTCTTGGTCCCTCGGTTGCACCGATTCGGGTTGACGGCGCTCCTTCCGGTTCCGTCGGCATGTCATCCAGTGACGGATCCGTGAGCGTCAGAGGATCCAGGTCAAGCAGGATTTCCTCTTCCAGGATGGTGTCATCGGGAGCGATTACAGGGGGAAGGGGGGCAGGGGGCGGCGGAGCACGCCGTGTTTGGTTAGTAGAGACAATCTCCTCCATCTGAATGACTTCTGGGCTGGAGTAGATGATGTCAAGCGGTTTTGGTTCAGACGCACTGGGCCAGAGCTTTATACAAAGCAGGATAAGCACCTGCGCCGCTAAAATACTGGCAAACAGGCGAAGCGAATAAGAATCCCCATCAAAGTGGCGCCGCATATCCAGAAGGTCTATTGTGCACCTTGCAAATCTAATCCGTAGGAGATAGCTCAGTGCAGGAGAGGGATTATACCCTCAAAATCAAGTTTTGATGGCTTGGCAGTCTACATCGCCTTTGGTAGTACGGTATTCTGTATAGAGGATGTTTCATTGAACCGTTCTCCGCTGGATCAATCATTTTAAACGGATACTGAGTATCCTCTTTTCGTACTAAGTTCGACGCTCACGGTGTTTTCTAGGCACATGGTTATGCGGCAATGAACCGAAAACACCCCAACCACTCCTAAATTGAACCTGTCATTCCCGACCTCGCCGTGAAGGGTACAATCGCATTCGGGCAGATTAATCTACCCGGATTGTGTGAGCCATTATTATCAATGTTACTCATTGAATCCTGTGGCACTATTCATTGCTGACCAATAGAGTGCTTGGAATTTCGCTATCGTGCGTATCTTCTCGTAATTTTCCTTTGCATGCGGCAAATAGGCCTTCCCAAATTCCGATAGAACCTTTTGAGGGGTACATAAACTGAGATAAAATGGGTTTCGAACCACAATCCTCCAAGTTGGCGCTTGCCGACGGAACAGTAGTGGTGGGCACAGCCATCGGTGCCAGCGGAGAAAGCGGTGGCGAACTCTGCTTTAATACAAGCATGACAGGGTATCAGGAAATCCTTACTGATCCCTCCTATCATGGGCAGATCATGATGATGACGTATCCCCACATAGGCAATTATGGTGCCCACGACGACGATACGGAGGCGGCTAAGCCGATGGTTTCCGCATTGGTTGTGAGGGCCTTTTCGCGCGAATATTCCAATTTATTGGCGCAGGAGTCCTTGCACAACTATATGGTCAGACATAGCTTGGTTGGCATCACAGGTGTAGACACCCGCAAACTGGTTCTGCATATTCGGAAAAGTGGTGTAATGAATGCCGTGATTTCGTCCACAGACCTGGATGATTCTTCACTTGTAGAAAAAGCACGGGCATGGCCTAGTATGGATGGACTGGAGCTGGCTTCGCGGGTAACCTGCAGCGAACCATACACCTTTTCGGATACAAGTGGTCCACGCATAGCGGTGTATGATTTTGGGGTCAAAACTAACATTCTGCGTACGTTTGCAGCCTTGGGATGCAGTGTTAAAGTTTTTCCCGGGCAAACGTCGCTCAAGGACGCACTAGCTTGGTCGCCCGATGGTTTGTTCTTTTCGAATGGCCCAGGGGACCCAAGAGTTATGCCGGAGGCGATCGCCTGTGTTCGGGAAGCGATGAGCACCGGCATACCGCTCTTTGGAATTTGCCTAGGGCACCAGCTTATGGCTCTAGCACAGGGATTGGGGGTGTTCAAGATGTATGTAGGCCACAGAGGTGCTAACCAACCTGTAAAGAATATGAAGACGGGAAGAGTAGAGGTTACAACGCAGAACCATGGGTTCTCGGTAGATCCGGGGTCCGTTTCCAGTGAGTTGGAGAACATCTCTCATGTGAACCTGAATGACCAGACAATAGAAGGTCTGCGTTTCGAAGGTTTTCAGGGATTCAGTGTTCAGTATCATCCAGAGGCATCTCCGGGGCCTCATGACAGTCGCTATTTATTTGAGGAATACTTGAGGATGTGTTCAAAATCAGGTTCTGATTGATGCCACGGCGCACGGATATTCACAAGATTTTGCTGATCGGGTCGGGCCCCATAATTATTGGCCAAGCGTGTGAGTTTGACTACTCAGGTACGCAAGCCTGTAGGGCACTCCGCAACGAAGGATACGAGGTCGTACTCGTCAATTCTAACCCCGCTACGATCATGACCGACCCCATTACGGCGGATAGAATTTACTTGGAGGAGTTGACGGCGCCATCCATCCGCAGGATTGTGGAAAAGGAGCGTCCCGATGCCGTGCTGCCAACCATGGGAGGACAGACTGGCCTGAACTTGGCTGATGAGCTACAACGACAAGGATTCTGGGAGGCGCAGGGTGTGAAAGTGATTGGCGTAGACATAGATGCAATCCATATTACAGAGGATCGGCAGCAGTTTCGCGATCTCATGGAAGAGATTGGTGTGGATCAGGCGCGAAGCCAGGTGGCGAGGAGTCTATTGGAAGCGAAAGAGGTCATACAATCTCTTGGCGGTTTACCGGTGGTTATTCGGCCATCATTTACACTGGGCGGCGCAGGCGGCGGAATTATATGGAGTCCTAGGGAGTTGCAGAGAAAAGTTATGCGGGGACTCGAACTCTCCCCGGTCCATGAGGTCCTCGTGGAAGAATGTGTGTATGGATGGAAAGAGTTTGAGTTGGAATTGCTGCGTGACAGTAATGAAAACGTGATCATAATCTGTACAATTGAGAATGTGGATCCCATGGGCGTCCATACGGGAGATTCGGTGACAGTAGCCCCCTCCCAGACGCTTACTGATAAGCAGTTCCAACATATGCGGGACACAGCTATTCGCATGATGAGGTCTATTGGAACCTTCGCAGGCGGCTGTAACGTGCAGTTTGGGATAAATCCGGCGGACGGCCGCATGATTGCCATAGAAATAAATCCGCGGGTTTCCCGTTCATCCGCTTTGGCGTCAAAAGCAACGGGATATCCAATTGCGAAAGTCGCTGCCAGACTCGCTGTTGGATATACTCTGGATGAGTTGAAAAACGACGTAACCGAAACGACGAGTGCCTGTTTTGAGCCGGCAATCGATTATGTAGTAACCAAGATTCCCCGGTGGAATTTCGAAAAATTTGAAGGTGTGGATGAGGAGTTGACAACGCAGATGAAAGCAGTTGGGGAAGTAATGTCCATTGGGAGAACCTTTACAGAAAGTCTGCAGAAGGCGTGGCAGAGCTTGGAAATCGGCTACGCAGGCCTAGGGGCAGACCGAGAGAATCCTACTCGCCCTGATGTGCGCGAGCGTCTGCGCAAGTCATACTGGGATCGGACTCTCCAAATCAGGAACGCATTTATGCATGGTGCTTCTATGGATGAGGTGTATGACATTACGCGTGTTGATCCCTGGTTCTTACAGCGGATAAGGATGCTTATTGACTTGGAAAAAGCACTCCAAAGATTACGCCTGCAGGATGTCACGCCAGAGCAAATGATGGACCTCAAACAGCACGGCTATTCGGATGTCCAGATTGCGTGGCTCGTAGCGGACGAAGTGAGCGAAGAAGAGGTGCGTCAGTACCGTCTGTCCCAAAATGTCCGTCCCCAATTCCTCCTGGTTGATACATGTGCCGGGGAGTTTCCGGCAGCAACGCCATACTTCTACTCCTCCTACGAAACTGCAACGGAGAGCCCAGTCTCCAACCGGGAGAAGGTCATCATTCTTGGCAGCGGACCCAACCGGATTGGCCAGGGGATTGAGTTCGATTACTCTTGTGTCCACGGAGTGCAGGCGGTACAGGAAATGGGCTATGAGGCCATCATGATAAACTGTAACCCCGAAACGGTCTCGACGGATTTTGATATCGCGGACAAGCTTTACTTTGAACCTGTATTCTGGGAGCGTGTGCTTGATATTATTGAACACGAGAAGCCCAAGGGCGTCATTGTTCAACTCGGTGGGCAGACCGCACTAAAGCTGGCAGGGAAGCTATCAGAGCGGGGAATAAGAATATTCGGCACTCCTTATGAGCTTATGGACCTAGCCGAGAACCGGGGAAAGTTTTCTGAGATTCTCAAAGAGCTGGACATTCCCTTCCCACCGTACGGCATGGCTCGGACGGTATACGAGGCGGTGCGCGTAGCCGAATCGATTGGATATCCAATTCTCGTGCGTCCCAGTTATGTTTTGGGGGGGCAGGGAATGAGAATTGCCATCAATAAAGAAGAGGTAGAGCGTTACGTAACCGATATATACACACTGCTGCCTGACAACGAAATTCTACTTGATCTATTCTTAAACAATGGTATCGAGATTGATGTAGACGCTGTACGCGATGCTGATGGTGATGTATGGATTACCGGGATCATGCAGCACATTGAACCTGCAGGTGTGCACTCCGGTGACTCCACGGCGGTTCTACCACCGTATTCCCTGAGCGAATCAGTCATTAAAGACATTCAGAAATACGCCATAGCTATCGCCAATCGGTTGGAGGTACTGGGATTAATGAACGTTCAAATGGTTGTGCAGGGAGACAAGGTTTACGTGATTGAAGCCAATCCCCGTGCGTCTCGAACGGTTCCTTTCGTCGCGAAGGCAACGGGGATACCGGTGTCCCGGATTGCCAGCAAAGTTATTCTGGGAGCCAAACTCAAAGATTTCAGGGCTGAGGGCGCACTGGATTCAAATTTGAAAGGATATGCAATCAAAGAACCCGTATTCTCATGGTCCAAATTCCCAGAAGTACGCAAAGAGCTTGGTCCAGAAATGAAATCCACAGGTGAGACCATTGTATTTGTAGATGCGCTCACGGATAGCCACTTCGAGCGTCCGTATGAAATGCGTAACCTCTACCTTTCACGTTAGCGGATGGCTGGGCACAATAAGTGGTCAAAAGTTAAGCGACAGAAGGCGGTCACCGACAGCCGTCGTTCGAAGGCTTGGGCGGTGATCACGCGTGACATCATGGTAGCTGCCCGCGAGGGTGGTAAGGATCCAGATATGAATGCACGCCTCTCGCTTGCCATCCAGAAGGCCAAGGGTAAAAATATGCCCAAGGAAAACATCGAAAGGGCAATTAAGCGTGGATCTGGAGAAATTGAAGGGCAGGATTACAAGGAGTGCACATACGAAGGGTATAGTGCGCAAGGAGTGGCGGTAATGGTTGATGCACTGACGGACAATACTAATCGCACAGTTGCCGATGTGCGCAGTGTTTTCGCCAAGAGTGGGGGGCGCCTGGCTAAATCAGGCAGCGTCGCTTATCTCTTTGAGCGCAAGGGGTTGATCCAGGTCAATTCAGAGAACATTGATGAGCTGGAGCTCTTGGAGCTTGTGGCGGATAATGGTGCGGATGATATGGAAAAAGATGAGGGGACATTCGTGATCATTACACCTGTAGAAGCATTTGAAACGGTTCAGGCCGAGATTGCTAATGCTGGAATCGGAATTGAAGAGGCACGCCTTGTTCGCGTCCCAATCGCGGCCGTAAAAAAAGAGACTGACCAAGTGCGTCAAACTGAGACACTCGTGACAAGATTGGAAGATCTGCAGGATGTGCAGGAAGTGTTCACCAACCTCGAGATGGGATGAAAGTTTTGGGCATTGACCCCGGTTCGTTACAGACTGGTTATGGCATCATTGATGAGAATAATCGGGTTCATGGATTTGGGGCAGTGGCATTTTCCGGTGATCATATAGTACGTGTTCAAGCGATTTATCACGAAATAACCCGGCTGGTCAAAGAATTAAAACCCGATACCTGTGGCATCGAAATGCCGGTTTACGGCAGGAACCCCCCGGCCATGCTTAAGCTTGGCCGGGCCCAGGCCGCGGCAATGCTGGCGGTCTTGAATCAGGGAGTGTCGGTGGCGCAGTACACGCCCAAAATGGTTAAGCGATCTGTCACGGGCAACGGTAATGCCAGCAAACAGCAGGTAACCTATATGGTCAGCAGCTTACTGGAATTTGGCGAATTGAATCACGAGCTAACTCACGATGCGTCGGATGCGCTGGCAGTTGCTTTTTGTCATAAAGAGCGGGAAGTGACGGGAAAAGAATCGGGGGAGTCACATTACAACAACTGGGCCGCTTTCGTGCGGGCTAACCCGGACAGGGTGATCGGCAATTAGCGACAGACGCCCCTCCGTAAGCCATGCTCAGTGGGGCAGAAATCCACTGGCGTGTGTTGGTGGGAGAGCGTTGAACGGTGGGCTATCACGGCGCGAGAGAATGCTTGGATCTAGCGGATTTTCCTACGGGCCCAATATTGGCGATTATTGTTGAACATTGAGGGAATACTTGCGTTAGCGCGCGTGTTTAGCAAATTTTTATAGCCCAGTGAAGACTGAAAAAGACTGCGAGTATCCACTGGATCGGTTGCCAATTGTTCAAGCCTATCATTGGCAGAGCCGGTCCAAACCCTCCCTCAAAAAAGGAGAACTTGTCTATTATGGACCATATCCAACTTCGTACGGAATCGGTGAAGTGCAGCGTGTAACCAATAGCCTTGTTGCTGTAGATTTTCGCGGTACTGGCAGTGCCCGGGTACACGAAGATGTAATTCACGAGCACTACCTGATTCCACTGTCGGATGCTACCCGATAACGGCCCGTTTTCGTGTGGGCATGTTGGGGGCTTGTTGGTGCGCGGTTATAGTGCGCCCGACAGCTTCAATAGCTGTTGTTGATGGACTCATTGGTCCTACAGGGAGTAACAAAGCGTTTCGGCAAGGTTACGGCCGCTCAGGACGTTTCGTTCGAGGCTAAGCCAGGACGAATTCTTGGTCTTTTAGGCCCCAACGGTGCGGGGAAAACCACGACAATCCGAATGATTGCCAATATCCTCACACCGGATATAGGCAGAATAACGCTTAATGGGCATGTAGTTGGGCCATGGAGCCAGGAACAGATGGGGTACCTGCCGGAAGAACGGGGGCTCTACAAGAAGGTCAAGATTAATGATCAGCTTCGGTATCTGGCCGCACTCAAGGGCGTCCATGCGCGAGAGTCGGTACCCAGAATAGCATACTGGGTGAAACGCCTGGGTTTGCAGCAATGGAGCGCCCGCAAGGCGCAGGAGCTGTCTAAGGGAATGCAGCAAAAGGTACAGTTCATTGCTGCGGTACTATCCAATCCTCGTCTGATCACTTTAGATGAACCGTTTAGTGGGTTGGACCCTGTCAACAGTGAACTTCTACGTGAGATTGTTGCTGAGCTAAAGGCTAATGGTCGGATCATTTTGTTTGCAAGTCACCGTATGGAGCAGGTAGAGCAACTGTGTGATGATATTTGTCTAATAGCCGATGGAAAACTTCTTTTGAAAGGAACTCTCCGTGATATCAAGCGAAGATTTAAGCGTGACAGGTTAGCACTTGAATTCGATGGCGAGGCACCATTCCTGAACGCTATGGAGGAGAAAGGAGATCTACATTTCCTGGAGCGCAATGAAGACGGTTGTATCGTTCGTCTCGCGGAGCATTTTCATTCCAGATCCCTATTGGAGCGTTTGCTAGCAACCCCAGATCTTGAACTGTACCGTTTCGAGTTGCTCCAGCCGTCCCTGAACGAGATTTTTATTCGGACTGTGGAATCTCAATGATGAGCAGAAAGAGCCTAGTGGTGATGCAGAATGAGTTCATGCGACGCGTGACCTCAAAGACCTTCATCCTGACCACACTGTTGGGACCGGCATTGTTGATAGGTTTCTTTGCCATCATAATTATGATTTCAATTTCTGCGGTGGAAGATTCTCCCCAGGAAATCAGTTCGCTTCGAATTGCTATGGTGGATGAAACCGGTGTGCTGAATGCCCGGATTTTGGATCAGGATACAGGCGACCATGTCTTAGTCACGGCTGATCTCAGTTCTGCACATGAGGGGGTTCTGGATGGACTCTTTGACGCCTACGTTCATATTCCACCAGAAGTGATCTCTGGAACCAGCCAGCCACTGCTTTATTCTCTGGAGGGAGGAGGGCTTGGTGTGCGCGGTACACTTGGAAACATAATAGACAGGGCGCTGGGAGACCATTTACTGGCCGACCGTAATGTTTCTGCGGATGTCCGGTCTATATTTGATCGTGTGGTGAGATTGGAATCGATCAGGCTGACCGACGAAGGTGAAGAAGCAGAGGCTCCGGCTCGAGAGGGCTATGCAATAATTGGTATGGTATTGGGCATGGTCATGTACATGACCATGCTGATTTATGGGACGTTGATTTTGTACGGTGCGATGGAGGAGAGAACAACACGTGTCGTCGAAATCATTGTGTCATCTGTTCGTCCATTTGACCTGCTTATGGGCAAGGTACTGGGGATTGGTTTAATTGGCTTTGTGCAGATGGCAGTCTGGGTGCTAATGTTTCTGGGAGCCATGATATTTGCGGGGCCGATTATCGGGATGTTCGTTGACCCAGCTATCTATGACTTACCCGCAGCGGCAACCAATCAGGAAATACTGGCTGCGGCCAATATTTCTATGCCGCATATTTCGGTAGGCCTTTTCATATGGTTCATTCTCTACTTCATCGGGGGCTACCTTCTTTATGGTGGGTTGTTTGCGACAGTAGGAACACTGGTTGATTCCCCGCAGGAATCACAGACCTTGCTACTGCCGTTACTCATGCCCATGATCATCTCGATCGTCTTCATGTCGGTCGTGGTCGTGAATCCAGACGGCGGACTCGCGTTGGGGCTATCACTCATTCCCTTTACCTCACCGGTTCCTATGATCGTCCGCCTGGCAGTTACGGACGTCCCCTTATGGCAGCTTTTGTTGTCCTACGGATTACTGGTGTTGTCGTTTATGGGATCTATATGGGTCAGCGCCCGGATCTATCGCGCGAGCATTCTTATGTATGGCAAAAAGCCTTCCCTCAGAGTCATTGCGGGCTATCTTCGCCATGGTTAAAATATATCTTGCCCGTGTACTCGGTCTCTATCCGAAGGAGCGTTTGCTTGTGTTCCAAGCCTCCGCTGTATCCCGTTAGTTGGCCGGTTGAACCAATCACACGATGGCAGGGAAGTATAATAGGAACAGGATTGGCACCGTTGGCGGTACCCACGGCGCGCGCAAGGTGCGCATCTCCGAGTCTACGAGCCAGTTCGCCATAAGAGCGGGTTTCTCCATAAGGGATGGTATCCAGCAGTGCCCATACCCGCTTTTGAAATGCTGTTCCGCGCACATCAAGTTTCACCGAGAAACGCTCCAATTTGCCCGAGAAATAGGCACAGAGTTCATTTACAGCCCTGTCAAATGGAGCACCGGCGGGCTCGCACTCTGAAATGGCACCAAACTGGACACGCATAAGACCATGTGAAGAGAACGTGAGTGTTAAGGGGCCGACAGGTGTTTCAGGGATTACGCCGCATTTGACGTGGGGCGGGACAATTGGCATGACTGGATCGTTCTAATGGGTTCGGACTTTCGGAGCCGATATTACTCTTAATTGCAATGGAAGTTAATGTGCTTGAGACCGGCGATATGGTCCGTGTCCTTGAAATTAAGGCTACAGGGGCAGATCTGGAAACGGATGTACGGCTAGCTCTACGAAAACTGCAGTCAGCAACAGCGTTGCGGGGGTTTAGGCCGGGGCGTGTGCCAATCAAAATGATTCGGCGCATGAGGGGGGAAGATGTGAAAAACGAAGTTGTAGACACCCTTACGAAGGAGGTCTTCGAGGATATGGTCAAGGGTAGTGATGAATATCAACTCCTTGGAACGCCTCGGGAAATTAGAAGGGACTATGAATTGGATGAGGATTTATTAGTTCAGGTGGAGTTTTATGTAGTTCCGCAAGTGGAGCTTCAAGATGTTAGCGGACAAGTACTCGAAATTCCTGTTCCTGGTGAGATTACAGAGCATGTTATCGATTTCTTTATAAGAAGAAGAATGTCCAGGCACTTGTCGAATAGGCCACTGGAAGAGGGAGAGAAAATCGGTGAAGGGGCTGGTGGCATGCTAGACCAGGTAGAATACAGGGTTACAGAGGTTGACAGCGCAACGGGATTGGTGCTGGTTGGAAGCGAAAGTAAAAAAGAGATTTTTGATTTTGGCGGTGCTGAGGGCTTGGATCCAGAGGCTGGCGATGTATATAGAACGGCCTTTACAGGACGGGTTGTTGGAGATAAGGTGAACCTAAGCGAAACGGAAAACGAGGATCTACGATCAACTGATTCGGAGAAAAAATCATACTATCAGGCCGAAATTTTAGAAGCACTTCGGTTTGAATGTCCAGAAATTGATGACGGGTGGGCGACCATAGTCAGTGAGAAAGAAGTGAATACTGCCGAGGAGTTGCAGGAATGGGCGCGGGAATATCTATCGAATTTCTTTGAGGAGCATAGTAAGTACGTGTTGGACTTCCAGTTTATAAATCGCATGCAAGTATTACATCCCTTTAACTTTGCCACATCTTTTGCAGAGGAGATGAGGGGGAATTTGCTGGGTAAGTGGGGGCATGATCCCAATGCCCTGGTGTATCTGAAAGATTATATGGCACATCTACGATGGCTAATTTTACTTGAAGCAATTGAAGGGCAAATAGAACTGGAATCATCTGAAGAGGTAGACGCAATCCCAGATAATGAGACAAAACCGGAAGTCGATAGTGAGATTGTAGCGGGGTCTGAAGGGCTACGCAGTAATCCATTGACTGCACACTTACTAAAACAATTTGAGGTCAGTGAGATTCCTGTTCCCGAGGAGGGAATGATGCACCTCATAGCGAAGAACTTGTAAGGGAATTGGCGTTCAACAAATCAGCGCATGTCTAAATGGTTAACGACTTTATAAAATTCTCCAAGAGCCTTCACCTGCCGGAGAGTATATATAGAAAAGGGTTGGGCGATCAACCCATAAGCAATTTGGTGCCTATGGTAGTTGAGCAAACCTCTCGTGGTGAGCGGGCCTATGATATTTTCAGTCGGCTTCTGAAAGAGCGAATAGTTATTATAGGTACGCCGATCAATGACATTGTGGCAAACTTGACGGTTGCCCAATTACTCTATCTGACCAGCGAGGATCCAGAACGTGACATCAACGTCTACATCAATTCGCCGGGTGGCATGGTGTATAGCGGGCTTGGCGTATATGATACGATCCAGTATGTATCCTGTCCGGTGGCAACGATTTGTGTGGGATTAGCAGCCTCATTGGGTTCGGTGCTTTTGGCAGCCGGAACTAAGGAGCACCGCGCGGCCCTGCCCAACTCACGCATCATGCTTCATCAGCCGCTGGGTGGGGCGCAGGGTCAGGCTTCTGATATCGAAATTCAGGCTCGGGAAATTTTGTGGTTGAAGCAACGCCTCTATGAAATCATGGCGAATCACACCGGACAAGACACTGAGACAATCGCAAAGGATGCGGATCGGGACTACTGGCTAAGCGCGGAGGAGGCCAAAGACTATGGCCTGATTGACAATGTGTTAACGCCTCAGGAGCTGCCAAACAACAAATAGGTTCTGTACCGCGTACGGGATTTGAACCCGTGTTACCGGCGTGAGAGGCCGGCGTCCTGGACCCCTAGACGAACGCGGCAGACAACATTTTACCATGATGCCCACCGCGGGTTGCGGGGCCGTGCGGGGGGTGTTGTCGGAACCTGCCGTTTTCCGCGGGGGTTGCACTGTCAAGGCCAAAAACCATGTCTGTCGCAATATACTTGGACTACAATGCCACGACACCTGTTGATTCGCGTGTCGTGGAAAAGATGCTCCCCTACTTTACTGAACACTTCGGCAATCCGTCCAGTCAGGGACATATGTACGGGTGGGCTGCAAGCGCAGCTGTAGAACAGGCGCGCATGGAGGTTGCCAAATGTATACAGGCAGATCGGCCAAGCGAAATTACCTTCACAAGTGGTGCAACGGAAGGGGTCAATGCTGCGCTGAAGGGATTGGCCGAGGCGTGTACACACAAAGGGCATCACATTGTTACGGTCAAGAGTGAGCACAGTGCAGTAGCGAGGGCCTGTCAGCATCTTGAACGGCTGGGTTGGAGGGTAACCTATTTGCCGGTTGATTCAGAAGGTATCCTGGAGTTAGACAGACTGGAGGACAGTCTAACGGATGACACGGTACTGGTTAGTGTGATGTGGGCCAACAATGAGACGGGCGTTATACAGCCGATACCCGAAATTGCCGGATTAGTGCGTGCGCGTGGCATTCCCTTCATGACTGATGCGACGCAGGCGGTAGGAAAAATACCCGTATCGGCCGGACAGGTGGATATTTTGGTGTGCAGCGGACATAAAGTTTATGGTCCCAAAGGAGTGGGAGCGATGTTTGTGCGTGGTCGGGTGCGCTGTACTCCACTCATTGATGGTGGAGGACAAGAGAGGGGGCGACGAAGCGGTACACACAATGTTCCGGGTATCGTCGGAATGGGAGAAGCGTTCCGATTGGCCAGGTTGGAATGTGAAAATGACGGCAAGCGACTTTCTGCACTACGGGATGAACTTGAAAATTCACTGAGACAATCCGGTATAGAGGTTCGGGTTAATGGTGCGGGCGCAAGCAGGCTTCCTCAGACGAGCAGTGTTTCGTTTCCGGATCTGGAAGTGGAACGATTGCTCATGTCCATCCGCGGATTGGCAGTCGGCACTGGCAGTGCCTGTGGGTCCGGCAGCCGTACACCCAGTAGGGTGCTCTCAGCAATGGGGATCCCGGCTGATGTAGCTCGCCGGACGTTGCGAATAAGTTTGGGACGTTACACGACCAAGCAGGATATTGCACGCGCATCTGAAGTATTAATCAAGGCGATGCATGAACTGTCTGCAAAAGCTGCTTGAGAAATATGGAGATCGTCAATCGTGTGGCTCAGAGCGGCATTCAAGTTTATGATCTGGAATTGCTTTGGGAGGATCACCCAATCAAAGAACTGGATTTGGCGTCCTTTCTGGATCATGGTATACTCTTGCAGGAAAAACCTTTTCGTGCACAGGTAGCTGCCTATGACTGGCAGGAATTCGATGGAGCTCATGTTGCACTTTTTTGCAGTACGGAAGCACTGGTGCCTATGTGGGCCTATATGTTAATTGCTTCACATCTTGATCGCGCACGGACTGTTGCAACGGGGCGCAGAGCGGATGTCGTACGAGAGCTGTTTGCAATGGCCTTAGCGAAGGAAGATTGGAGCAGATTCGCAGACAGGATTGTTGTGATTAAGGGTTGTGGATCAGGCATTGTTCCTGAGAGCGCCTATACCAGAGCAACGACGGAGTTGCAGAAGGTAGCCCGTAAGGTCATGTTTGGCGAACCCTGCTCAAGCGTCCCCGTCTGGCGTCGTCCCAAAGAGCGTGTAGAATAAATCTTCATGTATCGGGCACATACGTTCAGACTACAGCATTCGGCTTGATTGAGTCGTTGTTCGGTGAGTGGCAAGGATGCACATTGCCAACCCGTCGTGGCGGTGGATGCTTTCACGACACGCGTGATCACACAGCTGTTCCACCACAAAATTGTAGCGTAACACCGACAGTTGCAGTATAGTCGTTTTTTAATGTATTTTCTGCCTCCGATTATTCCAGGTTGTTGGTAGCGCATTCGTTATCGGTTGGCCTTGTTTGTGTGGTGCGATGGCCTGCCTTGGTGCGGATATACAAAATGGGGGTAAGGTGTTGTTCAATGATCCTATTTGTGATGAGCATCCAGCCAGTTTGGGCAAAGTTCCTCTCAGCCGCTAGACTCCAGTATTGTTCAGAGATGGATCCAAATTGGATACAATTCCCCTGTTTTCTACAGGATCGTTACGACCATTGGATAGACCTGCAAGCACACTCGCGTGGGTTGATTTTATATTGTTCTAATCAGTCACATGAAAATTGATCTCACTGGTAAGGTCGCCCTGGTTACGGGAGCGAGCCGTGGTATAGGAAAGGCAATTGCCACAGGGCTTGCCGAAGCGGGGGCAACGGTAGCGGTGCACTGCAACGAAAACGTCTTGCGGGCAGAAGCTGTTGCTCTCGAACTGGGTCAACGGGCATGTGTATTTCAGGCTGACTTGGCGTCAGTGCAAGCCTGTGAGACGCTTGTGGCGAACGTGATATTAGAATATGGCCACATTGACATTCTGGTCAACAACGCGGGTATCGCGCGGTTTGTTGATGCAGCGGCACCTACGGGTGCCTGGCTTCAGGCTTGGGAGCAAACCATGGCGGTTAATGCACGTGCCCCCGAGCTTCTGTGTCGCCTCGTGATTCAGCATTACCAGACTCGGGGGCAGGGTCGCATTATCAATATCGCATCACGTGCGGCTTATCGTGGAGATACAGCGGAATACATGACCTATGCGGCTTCAAAGGGGGCGGTAGTTTCGCTTACGCGCAGTGTTGCCCGTGCTTATGGCAAGGATGGGATTACAGCCTTCGTAGTGGCTCCTGGTTTCGTTCGTACGGACATGGCGCAAGATGCAATTGATTCGTATGGAGAGGCCTTTGTTGTGCAAGATCTTGCGCTTAATAGCCTGACTGAATCGGAGGATATTGCTCCAATCGTTGTGCTTTTGGCAAGTGGTTTGGCAGATCACGCGACGGGCACGTCAATTGACGTTAATGCCGGCAGCTATGTCCACTAGCATTGGTCAACGTATGGGATGCTGGGGGTGATGGATTGAGGCCGTTACTGTTCGGCACATTGGTATCAATATGGCCCTGGGATTTGCGTGACAGCGACTGCACTGGAAGGGCCCGGACAAAGTGAACATCCTCGCTGTCCTATTTCCATGCCCGATCGGAATGTAATCCCTCCGATTTCGGACGAAACACGCGGGCGCGTCATTGCAGTGATCTGTCCCGAAGAACCGGGGCAGTCGTCATTTGGACTTGAAATAGCGCTGGTGGTCAATCTGATAGATTTCGGCCTCCGGGCGCGGGATGGCTGACACCAGGCCGGACGATCGCCGTGTACGTCCGGCAACGTACTGGAAGCCAGGGCCTGAAGTATACTCGTCACAGGCAAGACATGGGTTCAGGTTTCCATGTTCATCGATAGGAGGTTTACTCATATTGTTTGTGAGCACGTTCCACAGGCCATAGTACCCGACGCAGATCGCTGTACAGTGACGCCGAGTGTGCAGCACGTTATAGGTCCAAGTCTCGGCGCAATGCTCCCCTAGTCCCACCTCTTCCATCAGACATGCCTTTATATCATCCGCCTTCAGTTGCTTTGCACATATTCTCGTGGGGGTTACGATATCCGGCTTCTCCAGATTGATTGCAAGATCGTGCAGAGATGAGCACGTGCCGCAGTGATGGCGGTGCGTAATGATGAAGTTGGTCTTTACCGCGCTGTTTGGATCAGGAAACGTACGCAGTTGGCAACTGATGCGGGTGGAGTCAGCGAAGCCGACCGCGCATACCTCAGTATTTGAACTCAGCGATGAGTACCATTGCAGAACCGGTTCTTGTCCGCGGAAGACAAACGTAGGGTTGTCCCCGGCAAGGTTGAAACTCTGCGGATTGTCTGGCATCGGATACCGGAGCGAGTCGGGGTGGAGATAGGCCTCTTGGTAGGCCGGCTCGTAGGGGCTGATGGTCAGAAATCCATTCTGATCTCGTGAACCGGAAGGATCAACGAGATCAAGCCGATCGTGAATTTCTCTTCCATTGAGCAGCAGGGTCCGTTGCAGTTTTTCAATCAACGCGCTATTCCCGGGAGAAATCGCTGCGACCGCGTGATGCTCAGTCAAAGGTTGGTCAACACCGGAAACCCATGCCCGATAATTCGGGACAAGGTACGCGGCAATCACAACTATGCAAATGCCGAGTAGGACGCCTATGAAAGCGAGTGCGGTTTTCAAGTACATGAACGCTGAAGATGCTACACGTACATGCGGTTCAGTGTTCAGCCCAAAGCAGGTCCGTTAAGTGGGCGGTCGGGTCAGTCCTCTGCGTTTGCCCTCTCACGTCGGCGCTGTGCCAAGTAGCGGCGCAGTATATTGGCATCCCGGTTATGGCTGCGTAAGTCCACGTTAAACGTGTGGCCACCATTTGGGCTAGCCACAAAAAACATGTAGTCGTGTTTTTCTGCCTGTGCAGTTTTTCTCAGGGATGATCGCGAAGGGTTTGTTATAGGACCTGGCGGAAGCCCCTGGTAAAGGTATGTGTTGTAGGGGTGATTAATTCTATAATCACGAAAAAACAGGCGACGTCTGCCGCCCTCAAGTTCAATCAGCGCATATTGTACTGTTGGATCGGCCTGCAGGGGCCAGTGCCTTCGCAGGCGATTCAAGTACACACCAGCCACGCGAGATTTTTCTTCGTTTACACGCGTTTCCCATTCAACAATTGCAGCCAGGCTTACCACTTCATCACGCGTAAGTCCAAGTGTGGTCGCGTTACTTGTTGCCTCTTTTTCATAAAACTCATCAAACTCCCGCTTAATACGTCGCACAACATCGGTCGCTTCGGTCAACCAGTAGAAGCTGTAAGTATCGGGTAACATGTAGCTGAATAAGTGCAGGGTGTCTGTACCGAGCGAGGTTGCCAGCGCAGTATCACTGAGAGCAGCCATAAAATCGTCTGCGTCGAACGCCATGTTGGCAGCTGCCGAACGTGCAATCCTGTCGCGTCTGGATCCGGCGGGGATCCTTAGAGATACGGGGGTTTGCAGCCCTTTCCTTATGGTTTGCAGTAGACTGAAGTTCGATTCTCCTGACGAAAAAACATAGTGTCCAGCCTTGATTTGATCCTTCCAGCCAGTTGCACGGGCTACCAGACGGAAGCTCCAGGAGTACTTGATCAGTTCCCGGCTTTCAAGTGAGTCGACGACATTGACAAAAACGCTTCCCCGTGGAATATGCAATGCCCGATCACCGTCAAAGGACGGAGTGTTTGGAGCCCAGATAAGCCAGATTCCTCCTGCACCTAGCCCAACGATAACCACAAAACTGAATACAAATATTCGGTTTCTTAGCATTGCTACTGCTTTGTTCTCCGCTGATATTTTTGACGCTCCAGTGAACGCGTCTCATCAATTACACGTTCAAAGAGTCGTTGAATAGCGTCCGGCGGGAGTGGTCCTGGGTTGGCTCGAATGACATTTTCCAAGACTTCTTTTTCTCTGGCAGGATCGTATACAGGGAGTCCAAGTTGCTGCTTGACATGTCCGATTTTATTCGCCACATGAGAGCGCTCGTTAAATATTTTCACCAATTCTTGGTCAAGCTTATCAATTTGTTCTCGGAGTGGGCCCAAATCTTCTTTGGAGACAGCTTGAGACGGTGCAGGTTTCATGGTGTATATTTCAGGTACAGTTTATAAATTAAGCATGCAAGCCGTGCAACAAAACTGTGATCTCAAGGTATTGATTACGAGACACGCCTTAAACTCTCTTAACCGAAGATAGACTGTGTAATGCGTAGAAACTTGTTATTCATCGCTGCTCTGGCCTTTTTGGCATCGCCTGCTCAGTCCCAGTTCAGGGAAGCCGTTCCGGATGCATTCCCCCAGACCCGTGTGTATGATGTGTCGGACCGGGCTGGTGCACTTTTGAGCAAGATATTCAACCCGAGTGTTTTTCAAATGAGTCACAGTTTTGAGATGACTGCCGGGTCCTTTGGTGGCAATGGATATTCAATGGGCATGTACACAAATACGATGGCATGGCAATTCAGCCCCAAACTAGCCGCACGGATGGATGTTGCGGTTGCATACTCCCCGCAGAACCAAATGGCTCAGGAATATGGCTTTGGGCGGCAGCGACCCCAGGTGTTTCTTCGTAATGCCGAAATTGGCTGGAAGCCATCTGAAAAAGTTCAGGTTCACTTCCAATTCAGGCAGAATCCATACGCATACCAAAATATGATGGGTTATGGACCTTATGGATATAGTCGCCGCCATACTGGACTGTTTCGAAGGAATCCTTGGTATTAATGTCTCGTGAGCTTGGTGCGGATGAGTCGCCTAAAAGCTTTTTGCATTGATATAATTGCCGCCCTTGTTGGATTGGTGATTGTTGTCGGGATCGTGTCTACCTTTACGAACGTTCCATTCCTGAGGGATGCTGTCCTATTACCCGTCCAGGTAGCCTCTTCTGGCGAAATCTCTGATTACCCGGGCGCTACCGATATGTATCAAGTAGAAGTCCGCAATGGCGTAGGTGTTAATGGTGTTGCTGAACGAATGCGGGGATACTTGAGATCGAAAGGGTATGATGTTGTAGGGGTAGGCAATCACAGATCATTTGATATTGAGAAAACGATCATTGTTGATCGGATTGATAATTTGGCTATCGCACAGCAGGTGGCTGCATCTCTCGGGTTGCCGCGGGATCGTATTAGTAAAGATGTGCGTGATGAGTTTCATCTTGACGTTTCCATAATCATTGGTAAAGATTATGGAATGATTCCTCCATTCAGCGAAACAACAAATTCCTCTGATATTCCAGACTTGCATGACAGTAACTGAGCCATCATCGCTCATTCCCACACCAGAACTTGACAAACAACGTACAGGTTCAGTACCTGCGAAGGTTCTTGCACGAGAAGCTATAGTAGCAATACAGGAAAAAAAAGCTCATGACGTGGTCACTATGGATATGCGGGCGACTAGTGGTCTCGCAGACTATTTTGTATTGTGCTCAGCTACATCCGACCTTCAGGTCAAGGCCATCACAGAATCCGTCCAGACCCGGCTAAAACACGAATGTAATGAACTACCCTGGCATGTTGAAGGGGCGGAACATCGCCAGTGGGTATTGCTTGATTACGTAGATCTTGTGGTGCACATATTCACTCCCGAGAGGCGCGCGTTTTATGACCTTGAGCGGCTCTGGAGTGATGCTCCAACCGAGATAGTTGGTGACCACTCCGATGTCATCCTTGATCCATGAGGGTAAGCCTCACATTGTTTGTAGTTGCCTGCCTAGGGGTATTTTCGGCATGCAGTGGACCTGCCGCCACAGACCCAGCAGATCCAGATATGAGTTTCGGCCATCGCTATGAGGGCCAGGCTCCTGATGGATATAATGCTGTTACGATCAGCGTGCCTGAAGAAGAGTTGGAATTTGCCTACTTCCCGGCGACCTTTGATCATGTTATCGTACGTCCAGACTTTATGCAATTGCAAACCGATACGGTATATGTAGAGATTTTGGTGAAGGGCAGCCTTCCAGATGCATGCATGGAGTTACATGCCTTTGACCAGGAAAGAGCAGGGAATATGATAAAAGCAACCTTGCAAATGCGCAGACCACAGTCGCGTGTGTGCGCAAGCGTACGCAGACCCTATAGGCTCTACTTAATGTTGGAGGACGGTTTTGTACAGGGACACTACACGCTAAAACTCAATGATTCAGTTATACCATTCGAGGTGAAGTACACTGAGTCGGATTAATATGGAGATTGCTATTGATCGATCTCTTCGCTGACGTCACATCTGGTGAGTAATGGCAGGAGTCGTTCTTCTTTGGCCAATCTGATAATTCCTGACTTCGACAGGTACGGGTTGACTCGGGGGCACAAATGGCCATTTTGGG
>JAPPGC010000028.1 GCA_028875125.1 Bacteroidota bacterium
CTTAAGCCCTATCAGTCACAAAAACAATCAAAAGTTTCCTCAATGATTGAAACAAACCCCAGAGTTGATCGCCTATGTTCTTCATTAACGTTTGCCCAAGCAAGTCTTCATGAACCGTTTTCTACCCCTTAGTCTACTTTTTTTGCTACCCTCCGCCACTTACGCACAGATGAATGCCTTTGGCCTCTCTTCCGAGGTAGCCGGCAGTTCAATCTTCGTAGGGCATCCTGTACCCGATGACGACGAATCTGGGCTGGTCTGTGTGTACCAGCTCTCGGAGGACGGAGATGCCTGGGAAGTTGCAGCTGAGCTCATGGCTTCAGACGCAAAGCCCGGCGATGCATTTGGCTACAGTATCGCCTCGGACGGAGATTATCTCGCGATTGGTGCGCCGTCTCTGGACAGCCTTGGGGGAGCCGTCTATCTGTTCGCCCGCGACCCGGAAACCGGCGACTGGCAGGAAATAGCCAAAACGACGGGCACTGCAGAAGCTCCCATCGGGGGCGCCGTCGCCATTGCAGGATCCATACTGGCTACCAGTGGCATGGTCGGCGTTAATCCGATCAAATCTGTGGCCGTCTACACGCAAACCGAAGAGGGCCTCGAACATACCGCTACACTGGCTCCCGAAGGAGCCTCAGATGGCCTCTTGTTCGGTGCCTCAGTTGCCATTTCCGGCAACGGTACCGTGTGCGTCGGTGCCCCAGGCGCCAACGAGGGTGCAGGGGCCGTTTACCATTTTGTTAATCAAGGAGGCAGCTGGCACGGAGAGGAAATCCTCAGCGGCGACCATGAAAGCATCAATGCTGCTGCACTTGGTATACTGGTAAAATTTGTTGGCGACGATTTTGTACTCGCAGCAGGCCCAGGATTCATCCCCAATATCCAATTCACTGCGCCTTCGCCGCCAGGCAAACTTGTCTGGGCACGCACCGGAGGAGATGGACCCGAGATCCTCCAGGTCATTGATGATGAATCGGGCGGGCAATATGACTTTTTCGCCGTCGGGTTTGACCAAAGCGATACGCAGTTACTCGTAGGTACCCCGATCGCGAATGGCCAGGCAGGAGGTGCTTTGGCCTTTGAGCTTGATCCCGAAACAATGATGTGGACCAAGACCGGTGAAATAGCAGGTGGAGACGGTGATCAGATCTTCGGACTTGTGATCTCCATGAGCGGACACACAGCCGCCATCAGTGCTCCCGCTTCCGGCAGGGGACAAGGTACCGTTCGGGTGGCCAACTTGGATTCAGAAACAGGTGAATGGACCACAAGCGATCCGCTGAAAACCGAGATAGAACCGCCACCGCTCTTTTCCAGTGGCGCAGTCGACTGCACCGAAGGAATTGCAGGCCAGTTTGGCTGTAACAATGTGGATCTGCTTTCCTTCATGACGGTGGAAGATCTGATGGGTACGGCCAGCGACAGCGAGACGAATGATGTTTGGGGCTGGGTAGATGCTGAAACAGACCGTGAGTATGCATTGGTGGGTCGCAACGACGGAATGGCTTTTGTGGATGTCAGCGATCCAACCAACCCGGTTTTGAAGGGGAACCTCCCGTTAACAGCAGGGGCAAGACCTTCCAACTGGCGGGATGTCAAGGTCTACGCAGACCATGCCTTTATCGTTGCTGATGGCGCAGGACAACACGGAGTGCAAGTATTTGATCTCCAGCGCCTACGCGAGAACACTGAGGAACCTGTAACCTATTCCGAAGATGCCATCTACGACGGTATCGCAAGCGCGCATAACATTGTGATCAATGAAGATACGGGCTTCGCATACGCCGTTGGAAGCAGAGGCGGCGGCGAAACATGTGGTGGTGGCCTGCACATGATTGATATAAGGGATCCCCTCGCGCCTGTATTCGCCGGCTGTTTTAAAGATGAAAATACCGGACGATCAGGTAGCGGATATACGCATGATGCGCAGTGCGTAGTCTACGAAGGCCCGGATGCAGATCACCAAGGCAAAGAGATTTGCTTTAGCTCAAATGTAACCGCCCTGAGTATTTCGGATGTCACCAATAAAGAAGAGCCCATCGCTCTCTCGTCAGCGGAATATCCCAACGCGGTATATGCACACCAGGGCTGGATTACGGATGACTTTGACTATTTCTATATGAATGATGAATTGGACGAACTGCGGGGGGAAATCGTCGGTACTCGAACGCTCATTTGGGATATAACCGACTTGGATGATCCACAACTCGCCAGCGAATTCGTATCCGAGAACCTCGCGACTGACCATAACCTCTACATTCAGGGAGACCTGATGTATCAGTCCAATTACTTGAGCGGTCTGCGTGTTTTCGATATCAGCGATCGCATCAATCCCGAGGAGGTCGGTTTCTTTGACACTGTTCCCCATGGTGATGACGAACCAGGCACTGATGGTTCATGGAGCAATTACCCTTTCTTCCCCAGCGGCACCATTCTGATCACCAGCATCAATGAGGGCCTCTTTATCGTTCGGAAGCGGAATATTGACTTATGATGTGTGGATGATTCGTAGATCTTTAATCGGCCTCTAATTATTCTTCGCGAAGATTACTAGGCACGCACTGGCGCAATCAATGCCCGGCGTTGCTAGCCACGACGTGTTGCCCCTTATTCAGGAGAAATATGAGCCACTCCTCGAACGGGAGACCGGCCTGTTTCTCGAGTCGTGAGAAAACGGAAGCACATAGTGCTCGCAGATGGAATACATGAAGAGTTTCAGTTGTCACGATGATCATTCCAGCACAGGAAATAAATTGTAGGCAAAGAATGCAATTCGAGATGCTGGGAAAACGGGGCTCGTAATTCCAATATGCAACAGGTCTTTTGAAGTCAGACTGTTGGGGAGAGGTGGAGAGTGTCCGCAAGGCGAGGCTTGGCTTCGGCCGGCTCAAACCTCTTTGTAGTGTGGCCAGGAGGTACAGTAAGTCCGCAGTTTCTCACAACCGGACACTACCGTCAGGCAACTATTAAACGGCGCATACGCTCACTGAGACGGAATATGGCCGTACCCTGCGTTTCCATACCAAAAGAACGGATACCCTCGAATACGCTCGAGCCGTAATGGGTTACATGTGAAAGTATGTGGATTTTTGCGTCGTTGAAGGGGACGAACTTACCATTGAACCGGATGTCATGCTCCATTGTGAATCAGGATTTAAGAACGCGCCTAGTACTAATGTAGGCGTAGTTATGTCCTCCAAATATCTATGTGCGACGAATTAGATTCGTGCTTTTATCAAGGTTTAGCCATTGTTCGGGCTTCATGTGCAAGCGGAATATGGGCTGGATGCATGACACGCTCGCCAACACGCAATAAGACCCTGTGCACCGAAAATATCACCGTAACCGCCCCACGCTTTCCTTCGTGTTTACCTTCAGCGAGCACTATGAAGTGGTCCATGGCAAGCGCCTGCTTTGGAACCGTATGCCAGGAGATGATTGGAAGAGAGCAGCCAACTACCGTCTATTTCTTGGGTTCTGTTTGGACACGCCGGCAAGAAAATGTTCTCTATGGGGAGCGAGTTTATCGAGGCCGAAGAATGGAATCATGGTGAACAACTCCGCTTGGAGCTGCTGGACCGCCCGCTGAACAAAGGTGGCAAGTGCACCCGCCCCCTGCCGTGGAGGCCCCTTAGGCGTCGTCGTCCTACTACCTTCGCTTGCTTTCCTGGTGCTGGATTAAGGTACCTAGTGCGAGTATCCAACCTTATCGGAACAAATATCGTAACAAGGCTGGTCGCCTATGTTTTTCGTCAACGTTTGCCCCATGCAAGTCTCCATGAACCGTTTTCTACCCCTTTTTCTACTCTTCTTTCTGCCCTCCGCTGCTTACGCACAGATAAATGTCTTTGGCTTCTCTTCCGAGGTTGTCGGCATTTCAATCTTTGTAGGGCATCCTGTACCCGATGACGACGAATCCGGGCTGGTCTATGTGTACGAGTTCTCGAGGTATGGAGAAGCCTGGGTACGTGCGGCCAAGCTCATGGCTTCAGACGCAAAACCAGGCGATGCATTTGGCTACAGTATCGCCTCGGACGGAGATCATCTCGCAATTGGTGCGCCGTCTCTGGACAGCCTCGGCGGAGCGGTCTATCTGTTTGCCCGGAATCCAGAAACCGGCAACTGGCAGGAAGTAGCCAAAACGACGGGCACTGCAGAAGCTCCCATCGGGGGCGCTGTCGCTATTGCAGGGTCTACACTGGTGACCGGTGGCATGGTCGGCGTTAATCCGATCAAATCTGTTGCCGTCTACATGCAAACCGAACAGGGTCTCGAACATACCGCCACACTGGCTCCCGAAGGAGCCTCGGATAACCTCTTGTTTGGCGCTTCAATTGCCATTGCTGGCAACGGGTCTGTATGTGTTGGTGCCCCAGGCGCCAACGAGGGTACTGGGGCCGTGTACCAATTTGTTAATCACGGGGATAACTGGCACGGAGAGGAAATCCTCAGCGGTGACCAGGAAAGCATCAATGCTGCCGCACTTGGTACACTGGTAAAAATTGTTGACGATGATTATGTACTCGCAGCAGGCCCTGGAATCATCCCCAATATCCGATCCACCGCGCCCCTGCCGCCAGGTAAACTGGTCTGGGCGCGCACCGGAGGAGATGGATCCGAGATCCTCCAGGTGCTCGACGGTGAATCGGGTGGGCAATCTGACAGCTTCGCCATTGGGTTTGACCATAGCGATTCTCAATTACTGGTAGGTACCCCGCTCGCGAATGGCCAAGCAGGTGGTGCTTTGGCCTACGAGCTTGATCCCGAAACAATGATGTGGACCAAGAGCGGTGAATTAGCAGGTGTAGACGGGGATCAGAGCTTCGGACTTGTGATCTCCATGAGCGGTGGGACCGCCGCCGTCAGTGCTCCCGCTTCGGGAATGGGACAAGGTACGGTCCGTGTGGCCAGTCTGGATTCAGAAACAGGTGAATGGACCACAGGCGTAACGCTTAAAACCAGCACAGAGCCGCCTTCGCTAGTTTCCAGTGGCGCAAAAGACTGCACCGAAGGAATTGCGGGCCAGTTTGGCTGTAACAACGTGGATCTGCTGTCTTTCATGACTGTGGAAGATCTGATGGGGACGTTTTGGGGCAGCGCGAATGATGTCTGGGGCTGGGTAGATGCCGAAACAGACCGCGAGTATGCATTGGCGGGTCGCAACGATGGAATGGCTTTTGTGGACGTCAGTGATCCGGCTAACCCGATTTTGAAGGGAAACCTACCGTTAACGGACGGAGCAAAGGAATCTGGCTGGCGGGATGTCAAAGTCTACGAAGATCATGCTTTTATCGTTGCTGATAACGCAGGACAACACGGAGTGCAGGTATTTGATCTCCGGCACCTACGCGAGAATACTGAGGAACCTGTAACCTATTCCGAAGATGCCATATACGACGGTATCGCAAGCGCACATAACATTGTGATCAACGAAGATACGGGCTTCGCATACGCCGTTGGAAGCAGTGGCGGCGGCGAAACATGTGGGCGCGGCCTGCACATGATTGATATAAGGGACCCCCTTATGCCTGTATTCGCCGGCTGCTTTACGGATAAAAACACCGGACGATCAGGTAGCGGATATACGCATGATGCGCAGTGCGTAGTCTATGAAGGCCCAGATACAGATCACCAAGGCAAAGAAATTTGCTTTAGCTCAAATGTGACCGCCCTGAGTATTTCGGATGTCACCAATAAGGAAGCACCCGTCGCGCTTTCGTCAGCGGAATATCCCAACGCTGCATATGCACACCAGGGCTGGGTTACGGATGACTTTGAGTATTTCTATATGAATGATGAATTGGACGATGCGCGGGGGAAAATCGTTGGTACTCGAACGCTCATTTGGGATATAACCGACTTGGATGATCCACAACTCGCCAGCGAATTCGTATCCGAGAACCTCGCGACTGACCATAACCTCTACATTCAGGGAGACCTGATGTATCAGTCCAATTACTTGAGTGGTCTGCGCATTTTCGATATCAGCGATCGCATCAATCCCGTGGAGGTCGGTTTCTTTGACACCGTTCCTTATGGTGATGACGAACCAGGCTTTGCAGGTGCGTGGAGCAACTACCCCTACTTCCCCAGCGGCACCATTCTGATCACCAGCATGAATGAGGGCCTCTTTATCGTTCGGAAACGGAATATTGATTTATGATGTGACGATGATTCGTAGATCTTTGAACAGCTTCGCACTTCACTTCGCGGCAATTGCTGGGCACACAATGGCACAATCAAAGCCTGGCGTTTTTAGCCATGACGTGTTGCCCCTTATTCAGGAGAAAAATGAGCCACTCCTCGAACGGGAGACCGGCCTGTCTCTCGAATCGTGAGAAAACGGAAGCACATAGTGCTCGCAGAAGGAATACATGAAGAGTTTCAGTTGTCAAGATGATCATTCCAGCACAGGAAAGAAATTGTAGGCAAAGAATGCAATTCGAAATGCTGCGAAAACGGGGCTAGTAATTACAATATGCAACAGGTCCTTTGAAGTCAAACAATTGGGAAGAGGGGTCGAGTACCCATGCGGGCACGCTTGCCGAAGCAACACTGCAATTGGATGGCAGCGCCTTGAGTACATCCTGGGCATTTTTGGAATCAGGAGAATGGGTTTGAATCGGAGTGGTGTACAGTCTTGACTGTTTTGAGGAATCACTCGATGACTATCCAAAGAAAACGTGTGGAGAAAAGACCTCAACTGCAAACTATGTTGCTGCACATCTTGAGAACGTGAAAACAGTAGAACTGGACAGTGGACATCCTAACAAGTTACACCTAAAGTCTTGCTGGCTGCAATAGCGCAATGGGCGAGCGATATAGAGGTGCTTCGTTGTTTCCATAACTACGGCAGTCACACGGATTGCCTGTTAGTCAAAAAGCACGGTTCACGGCTTTGAGAAAAGTACTGCTACAACATCTTGACGGAACTAAATCTGCGGGCTGTCCCAATTTGTCCACTCTATGCCATCCGGGGTCGGGGGTGCCGGACCAACGTAGTTGCAATAAGAACATTTCCAATTGGATTGATAATTAGACGTGATTGGGCTGTAGGTGTCCGTGTTGCATTCCGGGCATGGTTCTATGGCGTAATTGGTGTCTTTCGCGCGGCGCTCCGCTCGCCTTCTTTCTGCTTCTGTGTTTATCTGTGAGTTGCCGACAAATGCACGCCATAAGGCACGTTGTTTCCCGTGACAGTCCTTCCGTTTCTTGTTGTTAGACCCCACACGAATGTACTCTTCCCCTTTGAACTGCACCGGTTGATCATGAGCTTGCTCGATTCTAAGCAGCACTACAGTTTGTTCGTCAACGGACACTTCGTGAAACGCGAAATCGATTTTTGGTTTGAGAAATCCAAACAGCCAAATATGGAGGCCTGCGTTTCCCACCTTCTGAGTGTATGGGCTAAACGTAGTTCCCACGACGGCGTGATCATCATCAGAGACGCCCCACACCATATAGGCATATGGTTGGCCTGCTAAGGTAGCCGAGTTTGAAAGCGCCGAAATATACTCTCCGATCATACAGTGGTTGCTTTGATTCTTTTTGAATTCAACCCACTCTGTTTCTCCACGCAATGCACACAACTTTCGTACACGGCTTGCCCAGTCTTCAGCCGGCCGCTTCATGGTACTGCTAACGCCGTCTGGTTGCTGAAAGTCTATCGACTCAGCCTCTTTGCTCAGTGGTCGTTCGCTTAGGTGATCCACTAAGTCGTATCCCTTCACAGTCACGCGAAAAGTGCCTGCTTGCGATCCAGGGTTGGGCTTGACGAGGCCTTCGTCTTCCAACATTCGCGCCAAACCAACCATTTCGTTCCTACCCTTAAGACCTGTCCGGGGAGTGTGCGTAGCCGCGAAGAATCTTCCTTCCCTGGTAATATCCACCCCCGTAACTTGGCCCCCAAGATTTTTCACCATTTCTATCAGTAGGTTCATCCTTCGCTCTTTAGGGCTGGGATTGGGCAACGTGACAATGTCCTCCAACATGTGGCTTTCGAGAGTCGGGATTTCATCCTCGCGGTTTTTATGTAGGATCCAGCCTGAGAGCTTGATCACCCTCTCCGGAGACGTGTACCTGCTTAAGGCCACCACGGCTGAACCCGATACCTTAAACTCGCCACACTGCTCACATGATAAGTGAAAATAGTCGTGGCCTGGAGGAACGGGGCCCGATTCCGCAATTGATCCGCAGACTATACATGGCCCGTCATTCGGATTGCATTCCATTGTTCATGTGCTTGTCGACGTAGTTAGACTGGTATTGTTCACAGGAGCGGCGTATCAGTAACATGACGGAGTTCACAATCGCCGAGAAAGAGAATATTTGCAAGGTGGAAACTAGACGGGCAAATGATGCAGGGACTTGGGTCGAAACGGCTACAGCCAACGCAATGCTATACAGATACGTTCATTGCCAGAATGCAATTGTAGCGAGTGCGCTGTGATTCCGCGAAACCCGTTTTGCAATTTGGCCGGCATCATTCTCTGCAACTTGGCCGTCATTATTTGTCATGTGCAATTCCGCATGCCTTCCAAGCGCTATCGCATTCTTTCGTCGTGCCAAGGCACTTGCGTAGGCGTTCGGCGTCACATTCGATGCAATTGTCGATCTCTGCGCCCGTGGCTTCATCCCAAGTAGGGAAAGCTGCGTTGTGCCACCAGTCTTCTACCAGTACCTCCAGGAACTTCATCACAGCCGCTATAATGAGATTGGCCCGACCGGAAGCAAAGGCATACCTGCTCGTGATTACACGCCGAACTCTGTAGATGAGCTGAATTGTCACCCCTGTCAACATTACCGCCCGACGATCAGTCTTGGCAGTAGGTCGTTTTTTGCGCTCATTTCTTTAATGAATTCTCTTGCCATTTGAATTGCTAATAATTGATGTAAATATATAAATGATATTATAATGGTACCAACCATTCCCACCTGACCTGCTGCACATTTGATTCGAATTCACGTTCAGCCAAATTGACACTTGTACCCATTGAAATTAGCGCTGCGTCAATGTGCGTTGGAGAATGGATACGTGCAGGTAGTCGAATGCGGATCACCGGACAGTATGGCCAGAAGAAAGGCACGATGCATAGGGACCACCGTATCACACCGCACGTTTACACTTGATACCGCAGAAAGGAGAATCCTGATGGTGCATAAACCCAACCAGCCGGTCACCTTGGCGAACACCCGCATTGTAGAAATAGATGGGCGAACTACACATGAAGCCGCCGTCACCGTACGGCTTCAAGTGTTTCCCAATCCGATAGTTGAAATCGAGTCAGACGAGTTGCCTCCTAAGGTGTTTGATAAGGAGCGGTTCGGGGTAGTGCTGGCTGACGGCCAACGATTTGAAGCCATTTTGCGGACTCGCACGCCGGGAACACGCAAGGGGACTTTGGCCCCCGTTACCCAACCCGTGACCGTTATTGACAAGCGTGTTCCACTAAGGGAGGTTCACTTCTCCATCTTCAACTTTCCGACAATTCTTGGAAAGCAAACAAAGCATACCAACAATAGAGAACGCGGCACTGCCATTCCGCATACACTAATCGAAGCGTCAGGCTGGACTATCGAGATGATGGGGGTGCTGAATATTTGGGACGTTGAGAAGCGGTTGAATCGGGAAAGAGGTTTTGGCGTGACATACAACGGCCGAATCAGGCGCCTCGACGGGGCTGTTTTCACGGTCGAGGAAGTCGAGACTCTGCTAAACGCGCTGCGAGTCTTTTTGTCATTCGCCCGTGGCGCCTGGTGCAGCTTCGCTTCGGCAAAAGGTAAAGACGAAAATGGCAACCAATCGTGGCTTCGGTGGGGGGCTCGTTACGTAGCACCTTGGAATGGTAACCGACTGTCATGGTTTAGGTCCCATGGCGGCGATGATATTCTTTCAGACTTATTTCCGAAGTTTTGGAATCTGATTGCAAGCGGCGATGGCTGGGAGGAGGCCCTGTTCCGGGCCATTGATTGGTATCTGATAAGCAACGAAAGCGCGCTACACGTCGGGATTATCCTTAATCAGGCGGCCCTAGAACGGCTGTCTTGCCAGATCCTTCAGAGACGAAAAAAGAGCAAAGAGCCCGCTGGAAGATTCTTATGCGAGGCGTTCCAAGTGTCAAATCTGGATCCGCAAATTCCCAGAAGCTGCACAGAACTCAAGGGTTTGCAGAAAGCTCACGCTCACTGCTGGGAAAATGGCCTGCATCTACTTGTGGACATCCGGAATGACCTCATTCATCCCACAACTAAGCGTCGTATTGCGTTTCATCACGCTCACCTCGAAGCTTGGAATTTGGGACAGTGGTTCATCGAAATGCTGTTGCTACGCAGCCTGGATTACCAAGGCGAGTATTATAATCGGTTAACCACGCAACACAATGATAAAGAGTCATTCGTGCTCGTTCCTTGGGCTCAACGTGGACAAGGTGGGTCCTGACGCAGCCACAGACCCCCTCAGTGCCGATGCATGAGAAAGATGGCTTGGAGGCATCTTTAAGACTCACTGACCGATGAATGCGACTGATGCCCTTACTAAGGCGATTCTGGGTAGGTTCACGGCTCTGCTTCCACGCAGGAACCCGTGCGAGGCTTGGCTTCGGCCGACTTAAACCTTCTTGTAGTATGGCCAGGATGTGCATTAAGTCCGCCTTTTCTCACAAACCTGACACTACCGTCAGGCACCTCCGTTGCGCTTGTCGAAGCAGCCTCGTGAATTTCGTACAGGGTAACCCTTTGTCCTCGACAGGCTCAGTTGCTTGGATCAACAGAATGAGGTGGCGCGCTTCTCAGTCCTTAAAGCTGTGCGGCGTGGTCGCATTTGTTTTTGCCTCCCCCAGAAAAAACCACAACTTCTGCCGACGTGACTTATTTCTTTTCGCATCAAAGGTATGGTGCACATGGACTCCTTTGCTTTCCAACTGCTCAAAGAGACGGCGGCCGAGACACGTGTCACTTGACAGGGAGAAGATGTCGGCAATCGTGGTGGAGCCGTTTCATCATACGCAGAAGCTCTGATTCATAGACTCTGAGTTCTTTCTGTGGGTGGCGGACCTGGAGCCACCGAAGCTCCACCGGGTACGGGCCCAGTTCCATTTGATTGCCCCTAGGGACATCAATTCCTTCGCCTCCCAGAAACTCTTCGGCGAAGCCACGGGCAAAGGGCACCACCACCTGTAGAAACCTACAGCTAATATCCAGCTCAGCCCAATGACCTCGATAGCCAGCATTGGCAACTATGTGTCTCAGTCCACGCGGCCACAGTGCCATAAATGTTCTGCATCTTGTCGGCGACCAGAATCATTTCCCTACCCCGTGGAATGCTATTGGTCGAACGTAGCTGCCGCTTAAACCACTCCTGGAGACAGTCTAAATGGCGGCCCGTTCGAGCGCTGCCTGATCATGAGGCAGCTGCAAATGATAAAGGAAAGCTGAGTCAACCATAAGGCGCATTTGCTCACTGAGACGGAAAAAAGGCCGTCCCCTACTTTTCCGTACCACAAGAACGGATGCCCTCGAATACGCTCGGGCCGAATTGAATTACATGCGTAAGTTTGTTGATTTTTGCGTCCTTGAAAGGGACGAACTTACCATTGAACCGGATGTCATGCTCCATGGAGAACCAGGATTTAGGAACGCAACTAGTACAAATGTAGACGCAGTTGTGTCCCCCAAAAAAAACTATGCACGACGAATTAGATTCGCGCTTTTGTCAAAAGTTTCCGATTAATCGTGCTGAATTAGACTGTCATCAAATCAGGAATATTCTTGCAAAGATGCTTGCATTGTGACAGCCCAAAATAGCAATGGTTTAATTTGCTATTATCATTGTTCCGGACTGTATTGCAGTGGAGTGAGTATTCGAAACGAATCGGATCACCAGTACGATTGAGGTGAGCCTGGTTACGCGCCGAGTTAAACGTTTAGCGTACATACACGCGCCGCATTAAATGGGGAAGCTTCACGATCTATACGCGGGATCGATCTGACGTGCGATTTCTTCTAGCTGTCCGACGATTTTATCCAGCACCGCGTCGCGCTCCTGTCCAAGGGGCAAGTAAATAGGCATCACTAGCTCGTTGCCCACATTGAAAAGTTCTGGAGGGTCGCACTGGCGGAAAGAATCTAGTTTTTCTCTGATCTCCTCGAGTGGCTTACAGTTCTCCCATCCGTAGAATATCAGCCACAAGGGAGTATCGCGATGCTTTTCCCACTTTTTGTAATCAATTCTAAAGGCCGCGCCAGCCCCGGCAAGCTTTATATATCGATTGTATCCCGTTTCCTGTGGGACCACTCTGCAGCCTTTTAAACTGACCAGGCCTTTATTTGCCAATTGTTGCGTCGCGTCGTCAATGAGAGTATTTAGCCCCATCAGCCTGCGCGGAATATCTGGCCCAAGTTCCTCCGCTCTCAACGGCATGAATGCAGTAGTTTCCTCATGAGTAGCAAGTCCTAGCAACTGACCAATGTCAGCCGAGGTTTGCGTGTCTCCGGTAGCAGAAGTGTTGTCTGCCATGAAACCAAGGAGGTACTTCCAATTGGTCAAAATCAGCCAACGCTTTTCTCCCACAGTAGCACTGCGGAGTTGCTCCTGTTTTTCCTCATTTTTGAATGAGACACCAAGGTCCGACTCTTTGATACGCCGCTCTAACTGCGCCCACAGGGACTCACGCCGGGCGTGAGGGGCGACGAAGAGTAGAGCGGATGTCTTCGGCTTTGAGAGGCGCTGAAGGTATGTGAGAGGTTGGTTTTCAGTCAATCCCGCCCCGAATTTCGCTTCAATCAGGACACATTCGGAGCCGTTCTCATTAAAGGCAGCGAGGTCCGGACGTGCGCCATCCTCACCGGTGGACTGAGTCCGTATTTCGGCTATCCTCCCCACTTCTGCACCTCCGATTCGTAAAACTTGAGAAAGTGCGTCTCTTGTCGGCTGGGAACCGGCAAGGATATACCCGAGAGCCTCTACAGCAACATCCTCTGTTCGTACGGTGAACATCGGGGAAATCTTCGCCAGCAAGGAAGTACGATTCTCACGCATGAACTCAGCGTTTAATTGAACGAAAGTAGGCTAGCAACCATATGTCGCAGCTCTTGTTTCCACATCACGGCTCATTGACATTTCTAACGAGAACGCTTCTCCATGTGCCGATGCCACAATCCCGAGGGCCAGTATATTCGCAGATGCGTTGCAATCTGCATGTCCACAGGACATAACACTGGAAATTGCTTTGTGCCCCCCTCATTCTCCCAACCAATGCCTACCGTAATACCGTATTCAGGAGGTTCCCGTCCATCAACCCTGTAACGAATCACTGTATACTTATGATGGTTAACATTGCAAACAAACCCCTTAATCATCACCCGGTGAAGTAAAATCTGAAATCTTCCCTGCAATTAATTTCTGATGTTTGCCCACAGATATTTTTGCTTTAGAGAACAAAACCTTATCCGATGACATAATCTCCGTGAAAGTGTCTGACTGAAACGGCTTATCGGTACACGTACCATACATCTCTGCATCCTCAGTTGTGATCAACCTCAATTTCAAGAGCGAATTCTTATCGATATAGTTTCCTCCCTGTCGTCCGAGGAACACAAAATCGAATTTATGCTGCCAAGGCCAAAAGTCCTGAATCGAGCAGCATATCAGGGAATCTACAAATGCAGGATGCTTCGCGGTCAATCGCATCAGCATTCCCCACGAAGGATCAATACCTGTATACAGATTCGGATCTACCCCGAAATGATCTAGCAACCATCCGGTCCCGCATCCAATATCTAGGATTCGTTTTCCATCAAGATCCTTAGGCAGAAACTCCAAAAACCCATCATCTTCCTGCTCAATAAATGGCCGTGCAAATTCATGATCATACGTGGGGCTGTAATGATTGTAGGGAGATCGATACTCTTTCGTGGTTCGATTAATCAATTCCGTTTCTTCTACTGGAGCCCCCATCGTCCAGTATTTCTCACCATTAGCTCCAAAAACCAGATACTTCTTAAAGTAGAATATCTCCTCCTCTGCCAAATCTCGGAGAATAATCACACTACGATGAAATTCATCTAAATCCCATTGCTTTCGAAGTGTATACCAATGTGGAATGCCTGGCAATGTCTTCGCATATCGAAACGGTTTTGTTTCCAGCAGTTGAGTCAAATTCAACCCTTCTTTTACTTTATCGGAAGTGAGAATAATCTGCTTCTTCTCGAAGGTTTTTTTAGATGGTGTAGGCATAGAGACAGTGTACTTTTCGCCGAGTAATGAATGCCTTTTTGATTCGGAATAGTTCGCCAACACTGTCCGAAAGTAACAATATATTCTTCAACCTCATGGGTGTCATTAGTACAGGGTCTCCATTTTAATTGTTGGCAGGCGGACTTGACTTAGATTCAGTTCTAACGATTTGTCTGGCAGGACACTAAGTACGCTGGTACATAAGGCGGACTTTGACAGAAACTATCCAGCAAAAAAGCAGTACTCCAAGCCTAGGCACTTAACTGAAAGAATTCTATGATGCGTGTCGATACAGCAACCTTTCCAAGATTCCAGATGTGCTATCTAAACAGGATCGTGTATTTGGGCATGTTGCTCTTCGGAGCTTCTCTTCTCTGGGCCACAACTTCATGGGCGCAGCAGGCGGCGAACATTTACATTGGTGGTTCAGCCGGGATCTCCCGATCTCCCGGCGTCAGTATGGTGGGAGACAGTAATGATCGTAGTAGTATTTGCGATGAATTCATTAACCCACTGTATGCTGCACTGTCGCAATGCACGGTTCCCAATCGCGGGGAAGGCGACAGCTGGACCGTGCCTTTTGATGGTACAGGGGGAGCTTTTGGCAGTATGTTTGCGGGATACCGCTTTTCTCCGCTTCTTCGCGCAGAATTAGAGTATATTCTCCGAGTCAGTAATTACGGGGAAAGATCTCCTGTCACTACCGCCCAAGGGGTTAATGCAGATAAGCTCAGCGATGAGCTTTTTCTCGCCGAGGAATGGCTGGGTTCGGTGTCGATGTTCGGATTCTTTGCAAATGTACATTTTGATTTGTACATGATTAAAAGCCCAGTTCTGCCTTATCTGGGAGTGGGAGTTGGATTCGGAAACACCAAGGTTGACTATGGAAGTGTCTGGTCAAGAAGCCCCGACCCCAGAGATATTCGTACCGGACGGGACCAGCCCAATGCTGATGAGATTGTTAGTAATCTGGCCGACGTAGCTAGTAGTGGACATGCAACGATGCAAGAAACACTGCTTACTCTCCAGGTTATCGCAGGTGGTGAGTATTTTGTTGGGGAGAAAATCGCGTTTGACCTTAGAGCTCGCTTCATGTTGTCACAAGAGTTCGAGGGAAGAATCGTCTGGGATCCACTACGGAGCCATGTTCCGAATCTACGCAGAGATGGAAGCGAACCCGTCGATGGTTTGATGACTACAGACGATTTATCGGCGCTGGTGCTGAGCTTCGGAATGAAGTATTATTTCTGACCCAGAAGAAAGTCCCGGAGGAGTAGGGGTGCACTGTCCTTTCTGCGTACATAGCCAATCTATGATTCTTTCCGTACGCGGAATAGCGGGCAACCTCGTGTGTGGGCATACTTCGGGTTGCGATCACAATATGCTTTGAAATTGGCGGCTCACAACCTTCCCTTTAGTTCGCGGTGTACTACGGAGTTGTCGAATACTAAGGAGCTTTCTGACAAGCACTAGCCACGTAATTCCAGCTTTTTGCGTATTCGGCGCGAAAAAACTGCGAAACCAAAGATGGTCCCAAGAATCTTGACGGAAGCCTTCAAAGTTCCCATGAGCGTTCCTGTTATTTTGGATACGCCAATACGCCTGCGATAAGACACGGGGACCTCTGTAGTACGTAGGCCCGCAAGATGTGCCTTTATCTGCATTTCGATGGTCCATCCAAAAGTAGTATCGCGCATGTTCAGCTTGATCAAAGACGTGTACCGGATAGCCCGGAATGGCCCCAAATCGCTATAACGTATCCCCCAAATCCAGCGTATCAATAGGCAAGCTAGCTTGTTACCCCACCGGGCCTGAGGCAGTAGGGCGCCTTGTTCGCTTTTTCCAATTGCACGGCTTCCAACCACAAAATCATGGGTTCCTGCTAAAATTGGAGCAACAAGCTCAGACATCTCATTGGGATGATCTGAGTAGTCACCATCAAGAAATACGATCACATCGGGGTTACGGCTTGAAGCGTACGCTAATCCGCGCAGGCACGCATACCCATAGCCGCGCCTGGGCTCATGCAGGACAGTTGCCCCGGCTTTCTGTGCATTTTTCTCTGTTTCATCAGTGGATGCGTTGTTCACTACGATCACTTCGGTCACGAGTCCGTCTGGTATATCTCCAATGACCTGTGCAATCGCAGTAGCCTCGTTAAATGCAGGGATAATAACGAGTATGCGCATGGACAGGCAAGGTAACTAGATATATTTTGGGGAACAGAGGTATGTCGGCAATATCACAAGAACGATTGAATCCCCCAAGAAGGGTAGCGAACTGTTTTTAGAAGCGATAAATGCACTCTAGAGGCTTCTTACGCTGGCGCTCGGCCAACCAAATGCTTATGTATCCACAGGCCGTGGTATTACCTGAACCCGAGCTAATGTTGTGCCAGTTCGTAGGTCCCTGGTGGTGCTGCCCAAACAGGGCCTGGAATCGTAGTGTTTCCGAGGGGGAGGTATCCGATTTCCCGAGCGACGGAGTCGGGCAGGATCCATTCTACCGAAAATCTTCCAACCGAAGCCAGCAGACCAAAACCATTTTCAACGTTGGAGAGCGTCCCTGGCTGCGCCAGGAGCTCCCTATCATACTCCCCACCAGGTGGTACAAAGTTTTCGTCAAGGACAGTTATCCGCAAGGCTACGCCGGCTAGGCGATAGAATGCTCCGAGCTCCAGTTTTGTGGATAAGGTGTCTCTGTCCTGGATCAAATCCTTGTCCATTTCCCAAACATCGGTCTCACCAGCAAGGGGTCTGCTGATGGGGGCGTAACTCAGTTGATAGTCCTTATAGGTAAAATCACTTAGGGAAAGGAATCGATACCACTGTTCAACTTCAAAAGGGGCTCTGTCGATGCCATGCCAGAGAATCCGTTGTCGGGCATCAAGCCTGGTGGTCAGGACGCGCTCCAGTGTGGGGGCCAGCACTTCTGTTTCCGGAAGGTCAGGCACAGTTGTTTCTGCCGAAGTGATGATCTCGCTATCACTTGGAATAATCTCTATACGATAAGTTTGCGACGGACGGATGCGAAATGGCGCGAAAAAGATGTGTCCGATTCTGCCGTCATCAAAAGTATGTATAGAATCCCGCCAGGTAAAGTTCTGTTGGGTCGAAAGTTCGATGGACTGCACGGTCACATCCAAGACATCACCAACTTCGGTTATCGAACTTCGGATGGGGATCACACGCACAAACTGTGAGTCACGCGCCATGTCCAGTGTACCAAAAAGCGTGTAGTCCCGATCGGTCTCAATTATTGGCGAGACCGAGTCCTCGCACGCCGAGAGGACTCCCAGTAGTAGAACAATAGTGGGCAATAAGATGAGTTTCCGCATTAGAACTCGAATTTTAGACCCACAGCGGGGATGAATGGAAGCTGATCAAGTTTCTCCAGTGTGAAAAGATCGATATAGAACAGGTTGGAACGATCATAAGCATTGGTAGCACTGGCAAGAACCGAAACGGCTGTGTTACCCGAGATCTCAAAGGAGCGTTCCAGAGATACATCCAACCGGTGATAGGAGGGCAGCCTCCCACCATAGGGGTAAGTGTAGAGTACGCGCGTATCTCCGTGCTCATCGAATACATCCGTGGGGCCACTCAGCAGCACAAATTCGTCAAATCCAAGCGCTTGACTGAAAGGCAGCCCAGAACCGTATTGCCAGCGTACGTTGAGTATGAATTTTGCGAGAGTTAGACTCCCAACGGCATTGAGTTGGTGTCGCCGGTCGTGAGGTGGAAAAAATTCATATTCACTGCTACCAAACCAGTATTGAATCTCGGTCTGTTTGGCCTGATAACGAACCTTTGCATAGCCATAGTTCACAAATCCGTAGAATGGTCCGGCAGTAACCTCAACACGGCCGTCAAGCCCCAGTACATTACCGTCCGCCGGCTGCAAGCGGGTAGTAAACCGGGGGAAAGAACTCCACTCCGCGATAGAGAGGTTATCCATTGTTTTTACAAAACCCTCAATAACGAAACGGGCCCAGAACGTTGGACGAATCTGGTATCCGGCAAGACCATGAATTGCTCTTGGCACTTCTCCGAATGGTGAGGTTGTCCATGCCGTAAAGACATCACCAGCATCACGTCTATCGGTAAGTCCCACAATTTCCTGATGGTATATACCACCCGCCAAACTAACTTGGTGGATGCCTCGGTTGTAGGTCATACGAACACGTGGTTCAATGAAATTTCGTCCCTTACTCGGAAACGACGAGAACCGTACACCGGGTTGAAAACTCAACCCTTCTATTCCTTTCAGGTCAAGGAGTACATATCCACCAGCTTCGCTGACATATTCTGTGTCCTGAGCCACATTCTGGAATGATCCCCCGAGATGGCTGTCCAACTCGCTGAAACGAAAATGAAGTCCCCAGGAAATGTCGGCAGTCCGGTTGTAGTGTGTCACATTTGTAGACAGGTTGATCTCCTGCGAGTTTGAAGTCCTTGAAGGATCATCAGATAGACCGAATGTGTTCTCAATGGTAGACATAGACAGAAGCAGCTCGGCCTGTACTGGGATACGTGTGGGCAGCAGTACGTAGCGCGCACCAATGGCCTGACTGGTCCAAGTTACCTGGTTCTTGGTACTGTCAGCCTCCGACTCATTCAGCACCCCGATTATGCCGCGATCAAAGGAGCGCAATCCGCTGATTGATGCTTGGCTGTTATCAGACAGATCAGCATGGAGCTTGAAAAACTGGTCATTAAAATCGTATGGGAGCGGTCGATCAAGTATGCGGGCGGCTCCCTGATCAATGACCGAGAATCTTCCAGAAACCAATGCAGACACACGCCCATCTACAATAGGGCCTTCCAGGAGTCCCGCGCTGATGAACGGGGCGGCAGAAAATTCTCCAGCCATACGCCGCTTGTTGCCGTTACGAGTGGAAATATCTATCACTGACGAGATGCGTCCACCATAACGGGGACCAAACCCACCTGCATAAACATCGGTGACGTTCAGGATACTAGAAGGGAATGCCGAATAAAATCCAATCAGATGGAAGGGTTGAAACACCGTCATTCCATCTACAAGGACCTGATTCTGTGTAGGTTCTCCGCCACGAATAAAAAGCTGTCCACCCTGATCACCACTTGCGACGACGCCTGGCAGAGCAGCAAGATAGCTGGCCAAGTCACCCGATATATCAGGCGAAGGAATGAGGGCGATATCACGAGGGGTAATCGACTGAAGTCCTCCGGTTAGACCAGCGACACCGGCCCCTTCTCTTTCGGTTTCGACCACGAGTTCATCCAGAAGGTCCTCTGAGACCGATAACTCAATATTGTAAGTGATAAGATCGTCTGCGGCTAAATCGAGAGTATCTCTGTGAGTGTCATATCCAATGAAGGAGGCGGCCAAATAATAGCGCCCGGGTGGAATACCACTGATAGCATAGAGTCCATCTCGATCCGCTCCTGCACCGAAAAGGGCATCGCCATCATCGGTCAAGACAACATTGACGCTCTGTAGAGGTTGTCCATCCGCAGCATCTCGGACAAAGCCTCGCAAGACCGCGTTCTGGGCCTGCGCCTGACTCACCGTCAGAAATACACCCAGTAAGAGTAGGTTACAGAAAATGCGCATGATCAGACGCGTTGATGGAGGGTTAAAAGTATTGCTCCGTACAAGGTTCAATGCTCGCTTTGAGAAGATAAAACTGCTGAACAGCGGTCCAGAGATCTGGATTGTTTATCTTGGGGACCGCGTAAAATACGAAACTCCAGCGTATATGAATCCGCGATCGCATTTGGATGAGGGCAATTATACCGAAGCGGCACCAGGTGCACGCAGGATTTCGTCTAGTCGAAAGAAGCTGCGCCGGCTGATATTGATTGTGGCTGCGGTAATTCTTTTCATTGTGATGAGGCAGGTGATGAATCCCTTTGGAGACAAGGAATATGCCGAGATTCCGCACGGCAATCATGTACACTATGTACCAAAGGATCGCGATCACAGTGTGCCGTTGTCACGTTTTCCAACCGAACCGCCTGCCGAGAATGAAAGGATTCTGCCGGATGGTCGCGTCGTTCCCAAGTGAGTTGTTTAAGCAGTAGACGGCATTGATATTGCGGTGACAATCCGGCACCGCACGCATTACTGAGCATTGGAAAATACCCCAGCCTCCCTTAAGTGCTCGGCACACAGGAAAGTAGCCGACTCAACGTACGGAACACCCACTTGTTTGCCATGATGCGCATGAAAAACTACTCTTCTTCTTCTTCGGGACCCAGTGATCCGAATACGCTCCCAATCATATCGGAATAGGTGTATTCTTCCTTACCAAGCATTGAAGTTTGATAGAGTCCTTCCAGGACAAGTTCGCTAAATATCCATCGCTGCTTTGTCGGGATCCGGTGCTTTGCCTTCTTCACCAATTCAATAAGACCGGGAATAGACCGCAAGCGTCGCCTGTACGCTTCGTCTTGTAACTCAGGATCCAGTGTGAGTGTATTGCCGTCTGCAAACCAGCCCAGTATATGGCGGTAGACTCCTCGATCTTCTCCTTTAGAGCTCGGGTCTGGAAAATGCTTCGCGAAAATCATCCGAACGGCGCGTCCAAGAAGGAGCCGGGCAACTTTTTGCGGACCTTCCTGCTCCCCCTCATACACAAGTTCAATTTTTCCCGTTATTGCCGCATCAATGTAGTAGAGATCACTGATCCTTACATAAACATGCTTCATCCCATGGCTAATTGCTCGCCGCTCAGCATTTGAGATCACGGTTTCAAGCGCAGAACGTGTCATTCGTGCCGAAACGCCTGATTTTTGATCAACATATTCGCTGGCACGAGCCTCAAAGGCGATCACCTCAATGATCTCACGGATAAAATCCGGAACCGTCACAGAGGGAGTATGGTCTCGATCCTGCCATGCTTCCTGTCTGGTGATAGCTATTGCGGTATCAAGTTTCTTGGGATAGTGTGTCAATACCTGAGAATCAATGCGATCTTTCAGTGGAGTAATGATGTTGCCCCGGTTGGTGTAATCCTCAGGATTCGCACTGAACACCATCATCAGATCCAGAGAAAAGCGGATGTTAAAACCACGGATCTGTATGTCCTGCTCCTCCAGTATATTGAGCAGTCCCACCTGAATGCGTGCCTGTAGGTCTGGCAATTCGTTAATCGCAAATACCCCCCGGTTGGTGCGGGGAATGATTCCAAAGTGGATAATCTCTTCGTCCGCGTAGGTAAGTCGCTTCTGAGCAGCCTTGATGGGGTCAATATCTCCAATCAAGTCAGCGATAGAGGTGTCTGGTGTAGCCAATTTTTCCGCATACCGCTCACTTCGATGGCGCCATACAATAGGCATTTCATCACCGTGCTCTTTGTAAAGCTCGCGTGCGTACTTCGACACGAGCTTGCGGGGATCGTCATTGAGCTCACTGCCTGCCACAACGGGTACGTATTCATCAAGAAGCTGTGGGAGGAGTCGAATGATGCGGCTTTTGGCTTGCCCGCGCAGTCCGAGGAGGAGAATGTCGTGGCGACCCAGAATCGCATTCTTAAGTTGCGGGATCACGCTCCGGTCGTATCCGAGGATGCCGGGAAAAACTTCCTCTCCACGCTTGAGGCGAACCAGTAGGTTGCGACGCATCTCGTCCTTGACCGACTCTGGTCTCAAACCTTTATAGTATCCAGAGCTCTTGAGGGCGCCCAGGGTCTTTATATCCGTCGGTATATAATTGTCGTCCACGGTATCAATCTTTTTTTGGGGGAGTCCATTGGTACACTCTTATTGAGGGTGTCGGTGCCCGGAGCGCTACGGCCAGATGGTAGGAGCTATCCGGGTTAAACTTCGTAGCAATGTCGATTGGGTAGAAATCTTTGAGATAGCCTGGGTTGGCCTCCTCGAAGATGTACTGGATCATTCCGGCCCGATCGTAAATGTCAATACGCAACCAGCCGGCGCGCTGGTTCAGTACAAACCAGAGCTCACCGGCCGCTGCAGCCGCGCTGGTGATGAGCGGCGGCCCTCGTCCCTGTCCCTGTTCAAATGCGTATGTACGTCGTAACATCGGCGAATCAAACCCCCACCAGCGTATTGTATCGGGTCCTTCAATCAGGTCCTCAGTCCAGAACAATGCCCATGGATAGAATCCACTCAGGCTGACTAACCGATTCCCGGATTCACGCAGTAGTCCGGCATACTTCCAGGATGATCCGTACAGGACAGTTTCCTGTACAGGAACCCCAGCTCTGTCCAGTTTCCACAAATAATGTGTTGTGTCCCGTGTAGCAACCGCCTTAAGATACAACCCAGATGCAGCAGCCAATGCATATTGCAAAGAGTTGGCGGGTGCGTGATCCACCGTGAGGGAGGCCACAGCGCTTGTATCCACTACAAAATGAAACTGCCGGTTCTCTGGATCAAAAACCACCAGCGAGTCATTTCGCCAGCCTACAAGCCACGGAAAGGAAGTATTGGGCAATGTAAATGAAGTGTGAGAGGCCCCCTCGGACGGGAAGATGAAAATCTTGTTTTGTTCAGTGTCACCTACATAGATATGGTCGTCATTGCCGAACAGAACAGTTCGAGGGAATCTCAGGTCAGGGGCAGTAATGATGGTAGGCAGTGCAAGCGTATCAACCGGTATATGTGCTGCAATTTGTCTGGACAGGGAGTCTGCGGGGAATACGGCACGTGACTCAATGCGCCGACACGATGAGGGAAGGCATCCCGTGAAGAACAGACAGAGGACTACAATCAGCCACCCGGAACTGATACGACTATGTAACGCAATGATCAATCTTCCGCCCTTCCGATCTGGAGGCTTAGTTCCAACTCACGATTAACGCGCAATATATGGTAAGTGACGGTATCTCCCGGTCGAAAATCGAACACACGGGCCACATAATCGTCCTGATCGGCTACCAGTTCATCCTGGATTGCCGTAATCAGATCATAGGGTTGCAGCCCCGCTTTTTCGGCTGGTGAATTACGATCCACCTCAGCGACAAGGAGGCCGCGGATATCATCAAAGTCCAGTGCTTGGGCGATGTCCTTTGTTACTTCCACAAAGCTGATCCCTGTATAGTACGAACGGTCAACACGACCATGCTCTTGCAATTCTGCAATAATTCGTTGGGCTTTTTCCGCCTGTACGGCAAACCCCAAGCCAACGGGTCCGCCGTTTGTGGTGTAGATCGCGGTATTTACGCCGATCACTTCACCGAGGGCATTTATGAGTGGTCCACCGGAGTTCCCCCAATTGATAGCAGCGTCTGTCTGAATCATATCGTTGAGAATGTGCCCATCCTGGATGCCCAGATCTCTTTCCGCCGCGCTGATTACTCCTACGGTTACAGTTGGAGCCACCGCCTCAAACAGACCAAAGGGATTCCCAAAAGCAATAGCCCATTCGCCTATTATTGGCTCGGGTTCGCTGGAAAAGCGCAGGTATTCAAGCGGTTCATCGGTAGAAACTTTTAGCAAAGCCAGGTCAGTGACTTTGTCAGTTCCGATGAGGTCAGCATCCAGAGTCTGACCATTGGCAAGCGATACTGTTATCTTGACAGCGTCCCCGGCTACATGATGGTTAGTGACGATGTAGCCGTTCGGGGATATGACAAAGCCACTTCCCAGATTTTCTACGGGTTGTTCAATCACTCTTGACCGTCTCTCAAAAAAAGGTCCAAAGAAGGGGTCATTGAACAGATTTTCAAACGGATCCCGGTAAAGTACCCGCTGTATCTCAATCACGTTGACACTCACAATTGCGGGGGTAGCCGCATGAACTGCACGCGTGATCGCCGTTTGGCGACTTTGTGTGATGGACTCATTGACCGAAGCCGAAGATTCAGTGGATGGCAATTGCTCCTGCGATTGCGCATTCTGCTGACAGCCGAAAAGAACTGCGCCCAAGAGGTAGATTAGTATGCGTTCCATGACATAGGATCTGGCTATTAGTACCCTTTACGAGAGCTTAATGCCTGCGGTTTCTTTTACGGAGGATTTTGCGCGCGGCGAGCAGTCCGGCAATGCCTGCCTCTCCGAGCTCCCGGTTCGCAAAATGACCGGACCAGTATACTCCAGTTTGCAGGCAGTTGGGTGCTGGGAATAGCAACTGGTCGAGATCCCGTTCAAAATGCAGAAGATGCCCGCCAGGTACCCCAAACTCGGTTGCTATGTCTGATGGAGTCCAGAGTTGCCAGGTAGTAACATTGTCACTTAGGTCGGGAATTTGCTCGAAAATGTGCGCCACGAGCGACTCCCGACTGCTCTGTGTCCATCCACCATTGACATTGAATGGGGTTTGTAGTGCGTAGATGACCACCGTATTCTGCCCTTCAGGAGCAACGATCTCGAGCGATTGCAGAGAAGGAATGCGTCCATACTTTACATGATCAAAGACCTTTTCCTGTGTGATCACGTCGGGGGATACGCGTACTCTGGCTGAACCAAGCCAGTCGGGCAATCTGTTCACCGCGAGTGCCAGTACAGCACACGTTCCCCTAGACCGGACAGGGGGCCAGTTATGAGTCAAGACAGGGCTCATTAGGCGATGCTTCAGCATGCCGGGCGAGCATGTGGCCAAGATGAACCTGGAGTAAATAGGTTCACCACCCGTGATCATAACATGCAGACCGTTCGTGTCACTAAAAATCTGTTCAACCTCCGCACTCGTCCGAATTGTTGCTCCGTTCGAAATTGCAATTCTCTCCAGTTCCTGAACCAGTGGAGCATGACCATCTGTCGTCAGCTCCTGTTTGTGAAGCATTAGCTGTAGCGCACCAAAAGGTGACTTGGGGGCGCCAAAAGTACGGGTGGATGGAGGGACGGCTAGGGCACTGCACTGGTTTTCATCCAGATTGAGTTCGTTCAACAGATCTGCGCTGCTAAGCGGGATCCATTGTGCCAGCTTTTTTGCCTGTTTTTTGAGGAAGGGGGTTAGCCATGAACTCTTTTGTCGCAATGAAGATTGCTCCAATGGAACGCCGACTATAGTTTTCAGCACGTTACCAGCCTTGATCAGGTCTGGTACCGGTTTGACTCGGTAGAACTCCTCTTTCCAGAAACCACGAGTTGGGACCACCGGCTGTTCAGGCAATGCAATCCCCAGAGTTCTACTGAGGGCGTCCCCAATTCTACCGGGATAAGGACGGAAGCCGGGAATATGGTTTTCTGAGGTGAAAGCATGGTATGATGATAAGCCTCCGACACGGGCCCGTTTCTCAAGCACGAGCGTATCTACTCCTGCTTTGGCAAGGACGGCGGCAGCGGCCAGTCCGTTGGTTCCCGCTCCGATCACGATGACATCCGGGCTATGCATCAAATTTTCTTGCGCAGGAGTGTTTTTGCTGCGAGCTCACCACTGGCCCCCATGACTCCGCCGCCAGGATGTGTTCCCGATCCACACATCCAGAGATTTCGTATTGGTGTTTGATATCTCGCCATACCCCACGCGGGCCTTTGAAAGAGTAATTGGTTCAGGCTGAGTTCTCCGTGAAAGATGTTGCCTTCGGTAAGGCCAAACTTGCGCTCCAAATCCAGCGGCGTCAGTACCTGCATATGCTCTATGTGATTCCGCAGCCCGGGAGCAAATTCCTCAAGTGTATCCAGAACGGTTTTTCCGAATGCTTTTCTTTGAGATTCCCAGGCTTCGGGACCTTCTGTGAGCTCATAGGGGGCGTACTGGACAAAACACGACATCACATGTTTTCCCGGCGGCGCAATAATTGGATCCGTAAGTGACGGGATTACGATGTTGATGAATGGACGTGATGAGAAGGAGCCGTACTTGGCCTCGTCGAACGCACGTTCCAGATAGTCAACGTTGGGAGCGATTGCGATATCGCCGCGCAAGTGATCTCCAATGCCTGGTCGGCAGGTGAAGTCGGGGAGGCCATTGAGCGCAAGATTGACCTTGCCGCTGCTTCCCCTGTATTTGAAGCGGGCGAGTGAGGCGACCACATTTTCTGGCAGATGAGACTCCCCCACAAGCCCCATCAATGTTCGTCGTGGATCCAGGTTGGATACGATCCTGCGTGCGTTGATGACATCGCCATTGGAAAGAACAACCCCGGTTGCACGGTTATTCGACACCAGCACCTTGTCGACTTGGCAATTAGTACGAATGATAGCGCCATGCGCTTCGGCAGCTCTTGCACAGGCGGCACTGACGCTTCCTGTTCCTCCTCGAGCAAATCCCCACGATCTAAATGCACCATCAATCTCTCCCATGTAGTGGTGCAGCAGAACATAGGCGGTCCCGGGAGATCGGATCCCTTGAAACGTGCCGATGATTCCGCTTGCAGCAAGAGGTGCTTTAAGTATGTCCGACTCAAACCATGTATCCAGGAAATCCACAGCACTCAGGGTGAGGAGCCTTACGAGTTGCTGGAATTCGTGTTTCTCCACGCCTCGAACAGTGCGAAAAAGGTCAATCAGAGTACGAAGATTCTGTGGGTCGACCCCAGTTGGAGCGGGCCGGTCAATGAGTTGGGCAGCAATGCGTCCCAACCGTGTCATGGTTTGCTTGAATTTGGGATAGTTTTCCGCATCATGGTTGCTGTAGCGGCCGATCTCTATCCGGGTACGTTCGGAGTCCTCCCAACGGGCGATCCCGTGATCATCATGCAAAGGCTGGAAGGCACAGTCCATGGGAATCACATTGTAACCGTATTTAGTTAATTCTAATTCTTGAATTATCCGTGGTCGGAACAGACTCACAACATAAGATGCTACTGAGAAGGTGAATCCAGGAAACACCTCTTCGGATACCGCTGCGCCGCCGAGTACATCCCGTCGTTCAAGTACCAGAACCTTACGTCCCGCACGCGCGAGATAGGCAGCACAGACCAGACCATTGTGCCCGCCTCCTATCACAACCTCATCCCATCGCGTGCTCATCCCACGGGTGCCCGTTTATGTGGAGGATCATAGAAGCGGGGAGAAACGATACGAGCATCAACACTGTGGCGTGAATGCTCCACGGCCAGTTCAATCTGTACGGTTTTTGACGGGTAGGATCTTTCGATCGTGGCCAGCGCAATATATTTTTTGAGTACGGGCGACCATGTTCCACTGGTTGCATAGCCGACCTGATATTGGCGTGCGTGGTCGCGGTAGAGCGGGGCGGATGAGGTCCACGCTTCTGTTGGCAGTAGCGGGGGGAGTCCCTGGGATTCATACAGACCTCTTGTTTGCTCCCAGTTAATTTCAAGCCCAATCAGGTTCCACGCCGGTTGCTGTAATTTTCGCAGCGCAGACTGGCCAACGAAGGGCTCACGATCCAAATTGACCATCCAGCCAAATCCCAGTTCGTAGGGAATCGACTTCTGTTCCCGCGTGAGCACGCGAGAAGCGTTGTGAAAATCAACCCCCTTCTGCAAGAGTCCGGCCTCGATGCGACATACATTCAGGGCTTTCAGGCCAACAGCTTGCAGGGCAAACTTGGATCCCACCTCCATTAACGTATCCCAGAGTTCAGGTGCGCAATCGGCGGGAGGCCACATTTCGTAGCCAAGATCTCCGGTGTAGCCGCTCCTTGATACCCAGAAATCAATGCCGTTCACGGATGTGGATGTGGCACCAAAGTACTTAAGTTCACGGACTGATTCTGCACCTGCATGAATCAATATTCTGGCGGAAGAGGGACCTTGCAGTGCTAGTCCTGCCAGGGACTTCGTTTCATTTGTGATCGAAACGTTCATACCACTGGCATGTCTGTCTAACCACGCAGCGGTAGGGTCCTCGCAGGTAAAAAAGTAGGATTCCGGTCCTTGTCTTGAAACTGTCCCGTCACCGAGTACGTAGCCTTCTGCGTCGCACCAGGCTACGTAAGCAACCCGCCCTTCTTTCAGCCGAGAGAGATCGCGTACGAAGATACGATTCAGCAATGCCAGGCTATCGGGCCCCGTAATACGGAGTTTGAAGAGTGGGGAAATATCAATCAGTCCAGCAGCACTACGGATCGCATAATATTCATTTTCGTGTTGAAGCTGATATGATCGGGGCACATAGTACCCGGCCCAGCGTGTCCAGTCCATACTCTTGCACAGCGGCAAGTGTCTCGGGAAGAACGGGGTAGGTAACATTGTTTTCGTGGTAGATATACCTTCTACGCCTGGATACACGTCCCGCCTGCGATCATGTCCTGACTAACGTTGACGTTGTAGTATAAGCTATGATGTCCACTACTACCGTCAAGGTTTGTCGTTCTTTAAAGATCCGACACCTCCATAATATTACAGAATACAGTTGGCATGGGGTAATGGCATTCTAAAGGATTCGGTTTAGCAGCCTCGGCAACTGCTTGATATCGGTCCGTTACGTTGCAATGTGAGAGAGGACTCCAGTGCACACTCCCAGATGGAGAATGGTTCTCCTTGGGCAACTTCTTCGTGATGGTCTAAAGACTCGTCGGGGTCCAATTCGCTCACTGCTTCCGCAATACTGTATTCGTCTCCTTGTGAGGATGCCTCCGGATCCGGGTAGGGCTGGCGCATCTGAACCGAATCTTTTCAATCGGGACAGTCTACCAGACTCGGCGCCATCCAGTCAGGTCTTGATACGCGAAGAGCCAGGTAGCAAGTAATTGGCGGGGCTGGATTGCAGTTGATTGTAGGCGGCTGTGCGTCACGGCAAGGCAAACCTGTGGCTAATCTTCCAAGAGCTCAATACTTGAACCGCGCACAATACCGACCAATGGAGTGTATTCAGCATCACCATCGTCGTCAAAAGAGAATCGACCGTAGATGGTATCCACGTTCCGCATCCGCGCTAGCTCTTCCCTAACTGCATCATTGGAAATATTGTCGGGGGTGACTCCCATGATCGCCCTCAAGAGAAGGTCTGCCGCAGCATACGTCCTTGCATTAAAGTCACTGGGAAGTCCATTATAGCGTCTCTGATGTTCTTTCACATATTCTTGGCTTGCAGCGTGGTTGCTACTTGCGATCCATACCTGAAGAACCAAAATGCCTTCTGTAGAAGACGGCGCTGATTCGCGAGCCAAGCGGATATCAGAAGTACTCAGCAGTGTAATCACAAATGGCAAGTCCGTTACCCCCAACTCATGGGCTTGCAGTATGAACCTGTAACGGTCAGCAGTAAGTCCGAAAAAGAAAAGAACATCCAACTTCGGAGTTGCATTTGCAAGTGCATTTATCTGAGTAGTCAGGTTGGGCACGGGGTCACCGCCTTGTCGATTGTAAGACTGCTTCATTCCCACCGAGACACCACTAAGTTGACCGATTTCTTCAATAAATTTGTCCTCTGCATTTTGAGAGAAGTGATCGCCGGCATTGGTCAGCACACCGACGTTTTTGTAGTCCAGATATTTCTGGGTTGCACTCACACCAGCCGGCATCAGAACATCTACGGTGAGAGAAGTACGGAAGAGCCAGTCAGATTTGGCAGCCAGTCCCTGCGCCGAAGAAGCGGGAGCAATGGTGACGACCCGGGTTTCATCAATGAGAGGAATGATATGATTTGTATTCGAAGAGGAATAGGGTCCCAGGATAAATACAACTCCTCTTGAAAGAAGGTTGCGGAATGCCTCCTCAGTGCCTTCTTTTGTGCTCCTGTTGTCTTCAACAATGAGTCGAAAGGATGGGGCACCTTCAGCGAGGTCTTCATTGGCGAGAGCTACAGCCATTTCCGTTGCCATTCGCATATCCTGTCCAGCACGAGATGCGGGACCCGTCAGAGGAGCCGCGAGGCCAATGGTGATTTCTGATGGTTGTTGATTACTGCTTGACGAGTCACATGCACTCAAGCTTAGAAAAAACACGAAAGGTAGGCTGACGAATAAGCTTCTCATGACCACAAAAGACAATCTCAAAAGTGTGGAACATCTTAAAACCGTGAAACGGTGTTGTTCCCGATATTTCACCATCGATAAAATACAAGGGCGCGGTGGGTCAACTTGAAGAAGCTGTATTTTCTGAGAGGCGATCTGGGGATCCTAGGCTTACCTGCTTACTTCGGATAAAATCTTCTTACCTTCTCTCAACTATGGAGATGCCCGATATGGAGCAGGCAGCAAGGGAGGCTTTTGCGAAATGGCGCGGAAGCGCAGACCGCGTAGTTGTGGCCCGTGCTCCAGGTCGTGTCAATCTTGTAGGCGATCATACAGACTACAATGATGGGCTTGTATTGCCGATGATCCTGGACCGGGCGGTTTATGCCGCTGCACGCCTCAGCTTAGACGGGCCGCATCGTCTTTGGTCTGAGAACTGTCGTGAAGGCGTATCCTATTCACCGGGGCAATGGCCGAGAGTACGACCGGGGCACTGGGCTTCCTACATCGCCGGGATGATTCAGGAATTGCCGCCACCTGGTCCGATCGAACTCCTCGTCATGGGTGATGTACCTCTCGGAGCCGGACTCAGTTCTTCCGCCGCACTGGAAATGGCAACTGGATTGGCTCTGGAAGCTCTTCGAGGCAAGTCAGTGCCCCCGCTTGAACTTGCTCAAATTGGGCAGCGCGTGGAGCATCGATATGCAGGCGTCAAGTGCGGGATAATGGATCAAATTGTGTCGAGAGTCGGTCGCACTGGACACGCCCTTTTTCTGGATTGCCACACGCTGAAGTGGGAGCATATTCCTGGTATAGTAGGACGCTCCATCCCAAGGAAGGGAGAGTTCATGATGC
>JAPPGC010000085.1 GCA_028875125.1 Bacteroidota bacterium
TGAACGCATGCTAATGTAGCTCAACCAGCCGGGATAGTCCTACTATAAGATCTATGAACCGCTTCGCTCGCATTCCCTGGAAGAACGCATAATGTAGTCCGCGCCTCAGTCGAGACAATTGAAGCATTCTCATCAGTGAGCTTAATTGTATATGTCGTCGTCAATCGTCCCCGCCCATTATCCCCAAGAGTAGGAATTGGCCCATGTACTCCAGAACATCCTGCGGTACAAAGAATAACTAGAAGGAATCCAATAAGGTAAATCCTTGAATTGCGCATCTGCTTCGAATGTTTTGGTTAGAGGTAACCGCTGCGGCGGTATAGCGATTATTCCTATCAACTTCAATCACTTAACCCAAGATACCATAAATTGATGTTGCCTGGATATTCAGGTCAACGAACGAGTACAGTCGAGGAATGGCGCGGGGAGGCCCCAAAAGGCACTAAACTGCTGAAAACGCTTGCAGTCAGCCATGTTTTGAACAATAAAGGCAAGATAGTGCACACGTAACTATAGGCGTGGTACTAGAGTTGGTTGAAACTTGGCAGTTGTAGCCGGCTGGGCGTGGATTCAGGTTGATGTTTCTATACTCGTTCCGGTCTGCCAACCTGAGGGCACGAAGTTGATCAAGGTATTTGATAGGTTTCAGTCGTAGTTCGGTAACTCGACTCTAACTCGATGCACACGCTCCTCCCCCTGTAAGTAATTTTAGCGTCGCCAGCAAAAATTTGTCTGTCGCTGAACACTTGATTCAATTCGAGATGTCCCGAACCGATGATATTTTTATCGCCAGAAACCCACCGGCCCGCACGTACTCCTTGCAGGTCCCTCATGCGGTGTCTGTTTCAGACTAACCGGCCCGCAGCCAAAAACGCACAGAAAGAAATCACAGCAACCAGCGCAGAATAAGGCAGTTGCGTATTCACATGGTCCACATGGTCACATGCGGAAGCCATCGAAGATATGATGGATGTATCTGATAGCGGCGATGCGTGATCACCATACACGCCCCCCGAAAGCACTGCACCAAGCATAAGCGGCACGGAAATGTCCAGCCCCTCCGCCAGCGGTAACGCGAGAGGAATCAGGATCGCGAAAGTGGTCCAGGATGACCCTAGCGTGAAGGACACAACGCACCCTATGGCGAAGACCAGCGCAGGCAACCACCAGACCCATATGTCTTCTCCCAATACCGAAACAACATATGGCCCCATTTCCAGGCTGCGCGAAACCTCACCAAGCGCAAACGCAAGCACAAGTAACCCAACAACACCAACCAGACCTGATGCGCCCTTGATAACAAAATTTGTGGACTTATCCGGCATAAGAAGCGGTTGACCCTGTCGCGGTAGCATATAGACAATCATAGCAACAAAGATGGCCGTGCCCACGGCCCATAACACTGCTGTCGAACCACTGCCATCCATAAGATTACCGTTGCCTGTCACGTAAAGGCTGACGAAGATCATGCCGATCATCACAAATACCGGAACTAGAAAATCATACACTCGCCCTTTGTCCGGTTTAATGGGTTCCAAGCCAGTCACCTCATCTGCAATCATTGGGCTAGATCCAGGGCGGATTAACTGCCCCGTCGTCGCTGCTCTGCGTTCGGCGGTGCGCATCGGGCCAAATCCCCATCCCGTTAACGCAAGCACTAGAGCAAATGCTATGGCAAGAAGGCAGAAAAAATTGTAGAGCAGCGCACTGAACAGCGTACTCACTGCATTGCTGTCATACCCTTGCGTTATCAATAACCCAAGCACAAATGCACCCCAGCCATTGAGTGGAATAGCCATGCACACTGGGGCGCTGGTCGCATCACAATAATAGGCCAGCTTCTCCCTTGGAAGTTTTAGTCCATCAAAAAACGGCCGGCTGAGCGTGCCTACAATCAGAGACGTGATGCTAGATTCCACGAAGACCAACAAGCCCGTGACCCAGGCGAGCAATTCTACACCGCGACGAGTCTTGGCCAACCCTGCTGTCTGAACAAAGCGCACGAAAGCGGCTACCCCACCAGATACCTGAACCAGCGCAATCAGCCCCCCAACCAACAGACTGAACAGCGCAATTTTTGTGTTTGATGGTTCGGCAAATACCGCTACCACCACATCGGCCATACCAATCAGGCCCTGAATCACATTACCACCCGCCAATATGGTTGTCCCAACCCATAACCCGATAACCAGAGACAAGAACACTTGCCTCGTCCAGAGTGCCAGCCCAATCGCCACAATCGGCGGTAAAAGGACAACCCAGTCTGTTGGCATTTGCTACTTCCATTTTATGTTGCAGCCCATAGATGGGCGCTGCGGCATAGTCACGACACCTAGAGTCAGAAGCTCGTCCACTGCCTGCAGAAACTCTTCGCCCGTCGCCTGACCAATACCCGGGCGGCTTTCGTCAAACCTTCCCCGATAAGCCAGGCGTAGAGTCTCATCATACAGAAAAATATCAGGCGTGCACTCCGCAGCATAAGCCTTAGCCACAGACTGTGACTCATCATACAGGTAAGGAAATGGATACTTCTTATCATGTGTACGTTGGCCCATTGCCTCGAATGAATCCTGAGGATACTGCAAAGCATCATTGCTGCTGATACCGACAAGGTTTACTCCTCTCTCACTGCAGACCCGTGCGGCATTCACCAAAGCATTTTCAATGTGAACAACAAACGGACAATGATTGCACATGAAGACAATTGCGACTGGCTTCCCATCCGATGCGCGCTCAAGGTTTAGTGTTTCACTGCCAACTGTCTCAGGATTACTGACAGGTAAATCAAATTCTGGAGCTGGCGCTCCAAGGTCTATCATTTGTGAATACGTAATTGCCATGAAAACTTGCTTAGTGTGTTCTGAGTTGTGAGAATGTAGCGCTAAAGATTGACATCGCAGTCTAGCGCTTCAAAAATACTCCTATGATACAGGTCGTATGCGGTGAAGCGGTTCCGTAACACAGCGGGCAATGCTTGCCAGATGCTCACCTACACGCCCTATCGAATACGCACCTACCGTACATACGACGGCTTGGTTTGCAGACAGCTCGGATTCAGCCAGACGGGCAAGAACTTCGTGAAGAACCTCAGCAATGGCTTCCTGCTCCTGCTGAGCAAGGGCCGCCTTATTTATATCTCCCTCAATAAAACAGTCCCGCACGGCATTAAACTGACCCAGCGTACGTGTACGGAGTTCACGAATTTCGTCCACAATTCCACCAATCCGGGGAGCGGTGGCCAATGTAGCTGTCTTCTCCATCGTCCGTCCCAAGTACCCGATACGCTCGGCCTCCTGTGCAACCGTTAACAGTTTGACACAGAGCACAAGTTCTCGCTTTGGGTCGATATTCAAGTGTTCCAAGACCGCCCGACGCACTGACTGCTCCCGCTTACGAATCACTGCTTCCTGAGCGGAAAGATCTGTGTCCAGGATTTCGTTTTCCAGGAGTCGCCCACTTGAGGCAGCAAATAAATCGCGGCCCGTGTCCAACATAACCGTAACATCATCCAGGGCGTCTATGATGAGAGGTGGTTGGTTACCTGTGAAAAAATCCAGAAAGCCCATGACCTAGGGGCAATTTAGGTGTTGCTCTCCCTGCAGTTGTTATACCCTCCGTACAAGCGATGTTTGGCAATGTAGGAAAGTACATCGTCCGAAACCAATTGACGTACAGGCTGCCCTCTGGAAAATCTACTGCGAATATGCTCTGCACTGATTGCTATTTCTGGCGCCTCCATGAATTGAACACGCCCACGTAAATATTCAGGCAAGTCTGTTTCTCCTACAAGGTACCCTGCGCGAGGATAAACCAGAATCTGTACCCTCCTGGCGATAACATCCGGCCGCATCCAAGTGTGGAACTGCTTCAGGCTGTCACTCCCTAGAATCAGGTAAAAATCTGCTTCGGGGTATCGTTCCCTCAACGCATCAAGCATTCGTATGGTATAGGTCGGACGCTCAATGGTCGACTCTATATTAGAAACCCGAAAGTGTCCGTGATCTGCAATGGCAGCCCGCACCATTCCCAGACGGTCTTGGTAGTGTGTAAGTTGTTTCTGGGATTTATGCGGTGGATCGTATGCAGGCACCCATAAAATCAACTCCAGCCCGAAATTCGATCGCGCAAACTCGGCAATCCTCAAATGGGCGCTGTGCGGTGGATCAAAGCTTCCGCCAAAAATGCCCACATTCATCTATTTGTAAAAGCGCCCAATACGCTATAGTGCTGCGCCGTTGTCGATCAATGCATCAAGATCTTGTTCCGCCTGCTCATTGAGCTCGCTGGCTACATCAATCAGTTCACTCTCAGGAAAAAGGTCCACTAGACGCTGATAATTATCAATCGCTTTCTGTAATCGCTCCGGCTGGCGCTGTGTGATACTCTGTGCACTGAACTCAATGTACGACCTCATGGCTCCCAGTAGGGCGTCATCTGCCAAGGGAGTATCCGGGTACTTGTCAAATACTAACTCATAAGACAATGCTGCCGCTTGGTAGAGGCCTCGTCGCTCATAAAGCCTAGCAGCGTGAAATTGCTTGTCGGCCAACTTTTGACGCAACTCCCCAACGCGCTGAATCGCAACATCTACGGAATCATGACTGGAATAGCGCTGAATGTATAAATTGAAAACCTCGATCCCCCTCCGTGTACTCGTTTGATCTAGTTCAATTTGCGGGGAGCGCTCAAAGAAGGTCATAGCCCGCTCAAACTCAGCATCTGGAACACGCGGGTCGGCCCTGAAAAGCTCCGTGAATCGGGTGTACTCACTGGCTGCCAGGATATAATCCCTGTTCTGGCGATGAGAACGAGCCAAGTACAGTTGTGCATCCGGAGCCCACTCATGCGCACGTCCAAATTCAGAAACGCCGTTGAAGTACTGGGCCGCCCGACTATAGCGTCCAGCTTCGTAGTGCTCTAACCCTTTCGTATATGCCTCATTGGGAGAATCATAGCTGAGACGCCCTGATCCTGCACACCCGGCTACAAACAGAACAAGAACAATTACTTGGTTTTTCATCCAGAAATCGAATAACATGCACGCTGCTTAATACTAGGAAGCAAACGCACATCACCGTAGAATCATTGTGCAGTTACCGTAACGGGATCACACTGTTCCTTATCAGCGAACCCGCTGCGGACCGTTGGGGGTATGTCTAAAAAAATAAAACTCTGTGTTACGCTGATTGTCTCCAAATTGAATCTGTATACTTAGACCTTCATACAGCGACGCACCTAGCAGACGCTCCCGCGATATATCTCCCTCGTCAAGATTTTCCAGTATCATACTTGCAACATCGTAGCCTACGTATGCAAGCCGATCAGGCGCAGCGCCTCCGTTAGTCACCTCATACTTCTGAACAAAGTTCCGTACACTCCTACTCAGATCATTAACGTAGTAGACATCCGTATAGTATATCGGCATTGACAGGTTATAGTTATTCAGATCAAGGGAGGGCCAAGCCAATGAGCCAAGTATGATCGGGCGCACGCCTCTCCGCCTAAAATTAATAACTGTTCTTCCTACCAACCGAGAGGCGTCCAATTCATTATCGCGATGGATCGCCAAATAAATCCCCTCTACTGCCCTAAGTGAATCTGAACTGATCACGTTCGGTGATCTTATCCAATCTGAATCAGGCCCTACCTGATACACAAAAGTCGGCGTGAGCTCGCGGGCACCAAGTTCTTCTTCAAAACCCCGGGCCATTTCCTCACTCATTGGATTATCCGCTTCTACTATAATGCCAATGTCCCTCAGTTTCAGGTAGTCAACGGCCTGTCGGGCCGTATAGCGTCCGCGCTCTGCTAATGTAGCATTGACCTGAAAAACATATCTGCGCCCCCGCGTTATCTGGCCATCGGTAGCCAGCGGAGCTATCATCACGGTCTGCTGCTGTTCCACCGAACGGGCGGCGGAGTGAACTTGGTCACTGAACAGCGGACCAATGATTGCTGATACACCTTCGTTCACTAGTGCATTAGCCGCTGACCTTGCACCGGCTTCGGAGTTCTTTGTATCCCTGAATACGATCCGTATTTTCGGATCGTGGCGCGAGTTGTAATTCTCAATAGCAAGCTGCACACCGCTGAAAATAGACTGCGTTAGCGGCAGCTCATCACGCGAAAGAGGTAGCGCCAAACCGAGGTTTATTGCGCTGTCATTCACTCGTTTATGCTCCCGGCCGATTCTGGCTGCCGCGATAACGCGTTCAGCTTCTTCACGGTAACGACTACTAGAGTATTCACGAATGAACTCCTGCAAAAGATCAATAGCCGCCTGGTGATCGCCATGTCGATAGAGTGCCTTACCCGCCATCAAATGTGCTGCGGTCGTTTTGGTATGCACAGGATCCCGCTCATACACATCTCTGAAACCAAAAAAAGCACCCGCGTAATCCTCTGCCTCATAGGCACCTAACGCAGCAGCAAAAGCTTCCTCTACCTCCACCGACTGCCTGGGCAGCGCCTGGGCAGCACATACCCCCGCTCCCCATAGGAGCACAGCACAGATCAATGAAAAACGGATACTCGGCTGCATGCTACTCCCACTCGATGGTAGCTGGGGGTTTTGAACTGATGTCATACACTATGCGGTTAATACCCCGAACTTCGTTGACGATCCGGTTGGCTACATATCCAAGAAATTCCAGCGGCAACTTGGCCCAGTCAGCGGTCATTCCATCTTTGCTTGTTACTGCTCTGAGGCCACATACCTGTTCATAGGTTCGCTCATCTCCCATCACCCCGACACTCTGAACCGGTAACAGAACGGCAAAAGCCTGCCACACATCGTTATAATAGCCCTGCGCATGCAATTCTTCAATAAATATGCGGTCTGCTTCCCTCACAAGATGCAAACTCCTTTCACATACCGGTCCAAGGATTCGCACAGCAAGCCCCGGACCAGGAAACGGATGTCGACCAATGATTTCTTCCGGTAAGGCCAAAAGTTTGCCAATCTCTCGAACTTCGTCCTTAAATAACTCCCGAAAGGGCTCTAATATTTCAAATGGATGATCTTCCGGTAATCCACCAACATTGTGGTGTGTCTTTATAGTTACACTGGGGCCCTTGAAAGAGATGCTTTCAATTACATCAGGATACAGTGTACCCTGCGCTAAAAATTTCGGACTGGTGCCCAGTGCAGAAGTAATGGCCGATGTTGCCTCCTCAAACACATGTACAAACGTATTGCCGATCACAACACGTTTGCGCTCTGGATCCGTGATCCCCTCCAGGCGAGTCAAAAACTGCTCACTTGCATCAATTGCTTCCAGGCGAATCTGAAAATGATCGCGGAATGTATTCTGCACGCCTTCCCATTCGCCGTGGCGTAAAAGCCCGTTATTCACAAAAATACAGGTTAACTGATCACCAATCGCCTCGTGAATCAACCGGGCAGCGACAGATGAATCTACTCCTCCAGATAGACCCAGGATAACTTGATCCATTCCGACCAATTCGCGTATCTCTGCAATCTTCTGTGTCATAAAGGAGGCGGGAGACCAGTCACAACGACAACCACAGATTTCCCCCACAAAGTTTTCAAAGATGCGCTGCCCGCCTTCCGTGTGCACGACCTCTGGATGAAACTGCACGCCGTAGTGTGGTAGCGTTATGTGGCGTAGTCCAGCAATAACTGCACTCGTGGTATCTGCTATGATCTCATAGTCAAGGGGGGCATGCGTGGGCAAATCTCCGTGACTCATCCAGACTTGAGAACCATTTTCAATACCCGCAAGCAGCCTATCATCTCGGCGAATATTGAGCGATGCACGTCCAAATTCCCGATGTTCAGCAGCCTCCACCACGCCACCAACGGAATGGACCAAGGCCTGCAGCCCGTAACAGATCCCCAGCAAAGGCATAGGTGAACCATCCTCCCGCTGAAGCTGAAGAAGTGCGGGATCCAGTTGTGGTGCACCTGGCTCATAGACTGAGCTTGGGCCCCCGGAGAGTACAATGCCGCGGGCAGATGCAAAATTGTCAACCGAAGCAGTACAGGGAAGAATCTCTGAGAATACACCTGCTTCGCGTATTCGGCGAGCGATTAATTGGGTATACTGGGCCCCGAAATCCAGAATAACTATCCGCTCATCCATACTGGAATTGCCTATGCGACTTGATCGGCATATTCTTCGGCGGATAGTAAATCTTCCAGTTGCTCTGGATCCGATATACGAAGCTCTATCATCCACCCCTCGCCAAAAGGGTCACTATTCACCAATTCCGGGCTAGCCTCAAGTGCTGGGTTATGTCGCTCGACAACCCCGTCCACGGGAAGAAACAGTTCGGAAACAGCCTTGACCGCCTCTACCGAACCAAATACCTCTCCCTGCTCATAACCTTCTCCTTCAGGTTCCAGCTCTACAAACACAATGTCTCCCAGCTCACCCTGAGCATAATCAGTGATACCAATCGTTGCGGTAGTGCCATCTTCATGTATACGTACCCACTCGTGTTCTTCGGTATACTTTAGATCTTCTGGAAAATTCATGACTGGTGGTTTACGGGAATCAATTAGTCCTGCGGTAGCATTTGCCGCTCTACAAAATGCGTATCAATTTCTCCGCTAATGAACGCAGGATGCTGTAACAATTCTTTGTGAAATGGGATCGTTGTGGGGATACCTTCCAACACAAATTCATCCAATGCGCGCAACATTCGCCGAATAGCCCGTTCCCGGGTAGGCCCATGCGTGATGAGCTTGGCAATCATGGAATCATAGTGTGGCGGAATTGTATATCCGTTATAGACGTGCGTATCTACGCGGACTCCGGGACCTCCGGGTTGATGGAATTCATTGATCTTTCCTGGAGCAGGTCGGAAGTTTTTCGCAGGATCCTCTGCATTGATGCGACACTCAATTGCATGACCATCCATTTTAACACCCTCATTGGGAAGCTGCTCCCCCATCGCAACGAGGATCTGCTGCTCGACCAGATCCTGACCCGTTACTTCTTCAGTTACCGGATGCTCCACCTGTATCCGGGTATTCATCTCCATGAAATAGAAGTTCTGGTCTGCATCAAGTAAGAACTCAACCGTACCTGCGCCTTCATAATTGACGGACTCGGCCCCTGCAACAGCCGCAGCACCCATGAGTGCACGAAGATCGCTGTCAACCGCTACCGAAGGAGCTTCCTCGAGTAGTTTCTGATGGCGTCGCTGCACAGAACATTCCCGTTCACCGTAATGCAGCGCGGTGCCGCGCCCATCCCCCATGACCTGAATTTCGATGTGTCTCGGTTTTTGGATTAACTTTTCCAAGTAGACATCGGGATTACCGAACGCCCCTGCTGCCTCCGCCTGCGCTGCATGGAACTGACGCTCAAAGTCGTCCGCATCCATCACCGCACGCATACCTCGACCTCCTCCACCCGCACTCGCCTTGATCATGACCGGATATCCCATAGACTTGGCAAGCGCCCTGCCATGATCAAGCGTTGGTACGACCCCATCGGAACCGGGGACTACCGGAACACCTGCAGACTTCATCTGATCCTTGGCACGACTCTTATCTCCCATCACGGCAATTGTCTCCGGAGATGGACCAATGAACTTTATACCATGATCCGCACAGATCGCACTGAATACAGCATTTTCGGCGAGGAACCCGTATCCGGGATGTATCGCGTCCGAGTCGGTAACTTCGGCGGCTGCTATGATTCGATCCGGTTTGAGATAACTCTCAGAGGACGGCGCCAGACCAATGCACACCGCTTCATCAGCATAATACACGTGGAGTGCGTCCACGTCAGCTTTGGAGTACACCGCTACGGATTTGATTCCTAATTCTTTGCAGGCACGAATCACCCGGAGGGCAATTTCTCCTCTGTTTGCAATCAGGACTTTCTTCATACCGGGTGCGCCCAATTATGGGGACTCAATAAGCAGCAATGGTTGATCATACTCAACCGGATCACCATCGCCTACTAGGATTTGTGTCACCGTTCCTGCAACCTCGGATTCCACTTCGTTCATCAGCTTCATCGCCTCAATAATGCAAACGGTCTGCCCTTTGCTTACACTATCCCCAACCTGAACAAATGGTTCTGAGTCGGGGGACGGTTTCGCATAGAATGTGCCCGGCGTTGGCGCAAGTACCGGAGTACCATTCGTGGACTCGTTCTCGGAAGATGGCGAAGACTCAACCTCGGGAGAATCGGCTCCTTTTTCCTTGATAACGGCAGTCGTGCTCGGTCCAGCCTGAACGGTCACCGGAATAGGAGCCTGTCCCCCCTCCTGGACGGTCGGTGAAACGTACTGCCGAACCAGAACACGAACACCATCCGCTTCGATTTCAACTTCCGCTGCACCACTCTCAGCTGCCATTGAGATCAATTCCCGAATACGATCAAAATCGCTCTTGGACCAAGCTTTGGAGAAGAATTTTGGCACGTGACTTTTTGGTTAACTCAAATTAACTGACTCGTTACTCCGCAACCCGCGTGATATAGGCTCCGGTATCCGTGTTGACCCGAACAAGGTCCCCCTCGGAAATAAACAGCGGAACATTGATTGTTGCGCCACTCTCCAGCTTAGCCAGCTTTGTGGCTCCGGTCGCGGTATCTCCCCTGACCCCGGGATCGGACTGAACAATCCTCAGCTCCACACTCTTTGGCAACTCGGCCAGAAGCGGAGCTTCGGTTTCAGCGTGAAACAGAATATCAATCATTCCTCCTTCCTTGAGGAATTCGCGTTTAGCCACGCTCTCTGCGGTCAGTGCAAACTGGCTGTAGTCCTCCATATTCATAAAATGCATCCCCATCGCATCCTCGTACAAAAACTGATGCTCGCGACGCTCTATCCGTGCCTGCTGCACTTTCTCCCCCGCCCGAAACGTCTTGTCTACGACACGACCTGTCCGAATATTCTTCAACGTTGTTCGAACAAAAGCCCCACCCTTGCCCGGCTTCACATGCTGAAATTTCACGATCTGCCACAGTTCACCATCCAATCGCATGGTAAAGCCGTTCCTGAAATCTGTCGTATCTGCCATAATTAAAGATTAATTCGGCACTGTCAACGCGAATATAACACGTATCTGATTGTTGTGCCCAAAAGGAGATTGAATGTTCGCACACTATGCTACTGAAAAGGTGCCTCCATGTTGAGAAGCATATCAAGATTAGCGGTCCCCAATGTTCCGTTATACTGGAAAGGCTCTCCATAAGTGCAGCCAATGAGATGGCCATACGTGCGAGCACGTGCTTCAATCCATTCAGAGAAGCCTGCATTGGAGATGAAGGTTTCGGGCTCCTCACTTGCCTCCTTATAGACTGGGCTATGTACCTGAGATCCATAACACCTGAGCGCCTGCATTCGCTGCTCCCATGTGCTCGTGACATCCACAATGAAGGTTGGCTCAAAATGCTTCACTTCGGCGAAGTACAGTAAGTGCTTGGGCCTCCAGGGTGCCACACCCGTTCCTGTACCTGTCTTCATTTTTTTCAGCCCAGCATAATAGCACGCATCTCGTACAAGGGTATGCGCAGCATTGTGATCAGGGTGCCGACAATCCTCAGGATGTGTCATGACTATACGTGGGCGCCACTTCCGCAACACTTCAATCACGCCCCCCAAACCAGATGCCGTTACGTTGCCATCCGGGAGTCCAAGATTTTCACGCGCTGAGAGCCCAAGAACTGCGGTTGCTGCGGCAGTCTCTTTGGCACGTAATTCGGGCGTCCCACGTGTACCAAGCTCTCCCCGGGTCAGATCCAGGGCCCCAACCTGCAGTCCTTGCCTGACGCACAGTGCCAGTGTCCCACCAGCGGCTAATTCGACATCATCTGGATGGGCGGCAATCGCCAGTATGTCAAGTGTTTCCGCCATCACTTGGCAGCCACCAGGTTAACTATACGACCCTTCACATAAATCTCCCGATAGGGAGGCTTGCCTCCCAGAAACCGCCTCACATTTGGCTCGCGCACTGCGGCTTCGATCACATCTCGTTGGTCTGCATCTGGAGCAACATGAATCGTCGCCCTCACCTTTCCGTTGACCTGCACGGGCAAAGGTATGCTATCTTCAACGAGATAGTCGTCATTCAATACCGGCCACGCAACATAGGCCAGCGACCCCTCGTGCCCAATCCAGGACCAGAGCTCTTCTGCAATATGTGGCGCAAACGGCGAGAGTAAGAGAATCAGTGGTTCTGCAATCCTCCTAGGAATAACATGCCACTTGAAGGCAGCATTGACCAGCTCCATAAGAGCCGCAATGGCCGTGTTCATTCGAAGGGCTTCAATGTCTCGTGTTACACGATCAATCGTTTGATGCAGTACCCTCAACTGTGTTCGGCTTGGTGCTTCCTCGGTGAGAGGCTTGGTCGTGATCAGACGCCATACGCGGTCAAGGAACCGGAAAGTCCCGTGAACCCCTCGCGTGCTCCAAGGCTTTACCTGTTCCAGAGGCCCCATGAACATCTCATAAAGCCGGAAAGCATCTGCCCCGTACTGACTAATGATTGTATCAGGGTTAACCACGTTGCCTCGACTCTTGCTCATCTTGAAGGCACGCACATCAAGTCGAATATCCGGTGCTGATTTCAATACGAAGGCCTCACCATCCTTGATCACAGACTCCTCGTCAACACGGACAGCTTCTACGCTCGCACCAGAAGAGATTTCTTTGCCTGCATTCACACTATCTGCACTGACCCAGTCGCCCGTCATACTGTTTCGCCAGGCAGTATATTCAAGCTCCCCCAGTATCATACCCTGGTGAACAAGTTTGGCAAAAGGCTCCGGCGTTGAAACCACACCAGCATCGTAGAGCACCATATGCCAGAACCGGGCATATAGTAAGTGAAGCACCGCGTGTTCAGATCCCCCAACATAAAGGTCCACGGGCATCCAATACTTTTCGAGCTCTGGATCAACGAGACGTTCGGTGTTATTCGGATCAATGTAGCGCAGGAAATACCAACAGGATCCTGCCCACTGCGGCATTGTATTGGTTTCCCTTCTCCCCGATATACCGGTGTCCGGATCTGTAATGTTCAACCATTCCGAAGCCAAAGCAAGTGGACCTTCAGGTGTTCCGCTTGGCTTGAATTCAGCAAGTTCTGGCAATGCAATTGGTAACGCCTTCTCGGACAATGAACGTACTTTTTCATCTTCAAATACGATCGGAATCGGCTCTCCCCAATACCTTTGTCTGGAAAAAAGCCAGTCTCGCAACTTATAGTTGACCTTTCGCTGCCCCAGTTCATGCTCTTCTAACCAGTCTAGTATTCGTGCTTTGGCGTCCTCAACATTTAAACCGTCCAGAAAATCACTGTTGATGGCTGGACCATCTCCTGTATAAGCCAAACCGGTAAAACCTGGAGGAGGCTGTACAGTGCGACGAATCGGCAGATCATACCGTGCGGCAAATGCCCAGTCTCGTTCATCCTGCCCGGGAACTGCCATGATAGCTCCAGTTCCGTAGGATACCAGCACGTAATCGGCTATCCAGACCGGGATAGCTTCTTTCGTTACGGGGTTTACGGCATATGCCCCTGTAAAAACACCAGACTTATCCTTCTGCAGCTCGGTTCGTTCCAGATCGCTTTTGCGGGACGCCAATTCCTGATATTTTCTGACCTCATCAAGTTGGTCCCTTGTTGAAATTTGCTCCACAAGAGGGTGCTCAGGAGCAAGTACCATGTAGGTCGCACCAAAAATTGTGTCCGGTCGCGTGGTATACACGCGAATACTGGACGATTTATCCCCCTGTATCGGAAAGTCTATATCTGCCCCTTCGCTCCGGCCAATCCAGTTGCGCTGCATTTCCTTCGTGCTGGTGGGCCAATCCATATGATCTAGCCCTTCCAGCAGTCGTTCGGCGTAGTGTGTAATGCGCAATACCCACTGCCGCAGCATTCGCCGTTCACAGGGATGTCCACCGATGTCGCTCCTGCCATCAATTACCTCCTCATTGGCCAATGTGGTGCCCAGTTCCTCACACCACCAAACAGGTACCTCGGCTTCGTATGCAAGCCCACGCTCAAACAGCTTCAAAAAGATCCATTGCGTCCACTTGAAATAGGCCGGGTCAGTTGTATCCACCTCCCGGTCCCAGTCATAAGAGAGCCCTAGGGATTTGAGCTGCGTGCGGAAACGGGAAATGTTTTGTTCTGTTGTAATGCGTGGATGTGTGCCGGTCTGTAGAGCGTACTGTTCAGCCGGCAGGCCAAATGCATCCCACCCAATCGGATGCAACACATTGAAGCCGCACATCCGCTTATACCGTGCGACAATGTCTGTCGCCGTGTAGCCCTCGGGATGTCCAACATGTAAACCGGATCCACTCGGGTACGGAAACATGTCCAGAACATAGTACTTCGGCTTGGATTCGTCGACCTCTTGAGGAGTACGAAAAGTTTTTTTCGACTCCCAATAGTTCTGCCAATGACTTTCAATTTTCTGAAAAGGATATGCCGCCATATAATCAATTATATTCAAGGCTTAGCGCAAACGGCCAAGGTTAACGAACACCAACACAAATATATTCCCAATTCAACTCTTGCTGGCGATCGTTGATTTACCTAATCCTTGGTACGTCTGGCCGAGTTCGAGTGTACTCTGTCCTGTTTCCGCTTAATCCGCACACTCTACTCATACAAAGGCATCCTTAACCTTCGAGAAAAAAGATTTGCCTTTGCCTTGCTTTGGCGTATTCGATGCGCTGGATTCCCGAAGCTTCTCGAGCAAATCTTTATCGGAATCAGATAGGTTCTGTGGAGTCCACACATGGACTCGAATCAGCTGATCCCCTATCCGCGAACTTTGAAGTTGCCCGAGTCCTTTTCCCCGCATACGCAAGACTTTACCAGATTGCGTCCCCGGATCAATAGTTACGCTTGCCCGCCCGGTGAGTGTGGGGACTTCAATATCTGCTCCCAAGGCTGCATCAGGAAAAGAAATTTCCAGGTTATAAATCAGGTCACTGCCCCTGCGAATGAAGTAATCATGCGCCTTTTCCCGAACCTCAATCCGGAGGTCTCCTGCCCTTCCTCCTCGGATTCCAGCATGTCCCTGACCTCGCAGATTTATAGTCATCCCGTCTTCCACACCCGCCGGCACGTTGATCTTGATGGTTGACTGCGCCTCCTTCCGCCCTTGTCCCCGACATTCTGGACACTTATCCTCAATCGTTTGACCTTCGCCATCGCATCTGCTACATTCCGACACACTGACAAATTGTCCCAGAGCAGTCTGCCGTACACGCCGCTCTTCCCCTGAGCCGTTACACGTGATACAAGTATTCAGTTGACTGGGCCCTCCCTTGGCCCCACTGCCCTCACATTCTCCGCACGATGCCAGCCGGCGAATCTTGATCTGCTTTTCTACACCTGTTGCAATTTCCTCCAGTGTGAGCGGTAGTTTTCGGCGCATCGTGGCTCCTGGTCGCCCTTTTTCCCGTGTTCGCTGCGCCCCCCCAAAGAAATCACCAAACATTCCACTTCCTCTCCCCCCTCCAAAAACATCACTGAAAGCACTGAAAATGTCGTTAATGTCACTGAAGCCTGTCTGCTGTCCTCCTCCAGAGCCACGCAGGCCTGCTTCGCCGTAGCGATCATAGATGGACCGTTTCTCCGAATCACTCAGAACCTCATAAGCGACTGCCGCCTCCTTAAAACGGGACTCTGCTGCCTTATCACCTGGATTGCGGTCCGGATGATTCTGGAGTGCCTTCTTCCGGTAGGCTCTTTTAATCTCGTCCGCGGATGCATCCCGCTCCACTCCCAAGACTTTGTAGTAATCACTCATTATGCATCCGCTTCCACTGATGGCGCAGGTTCGGGTGTTAAGGCTACAATAACCTGCGCGTGCCTGAGTACCCGATCCTTCAAGCGGTATCCCGCCAGACTCTCGTGCAGTACCGTGCCACTCGCTGAACCTTCAGCGGCAGGGGCCTGTCCGACAGCTTCATGCAAGTGCTCATCAAATGGCGCACCGGTAGCTTCGATCCGCTCGAGGCCAAATTTCTCCAGTTCGGCAACAAAATTCTTGTACACCAAGCTAACGCCGGATTGCAGTGACAGGAACGCAGCATCCTCCGATTCAATCTGTGCAGCGGCATCCAGCGATCGCTCCAAATCATCCAGGATCGGGAGAAGTGGCTTGATCACGGTTGCCCGTGCACGCGCCGGCCACTCAACACGCTGGTTTTCCATCCGGCGACGATAATTGGCGAATTCTGCTGCTAATCTGAGACGTTGATCCTTCTCCGCAGACAACGCCTCCGTGCACTCTGCCAGCGGATCAGCCAGCTCCTCCTGTGGGGCCTCCTCTTCGCTCACCTGGGAGGGTGACTCCCGATCAAGGGATTCATCCTTTTCCTCCGAAAACTGCTCAGTCATTGTTGTTCTCTGTTCTATTTTCTTGAAGCTGTGATCGTTGATCTGTTAAGTAATGAAGCCATGCCCTCGACAAGTGAAATAGCACGACTATAGTCCATGCGCATGGGACCAAGTAATCCGACTGTCCCTACGCTTTCTCCTACATTGTATTGAGCCGTCACAATTGAATAGTCACTCTCGTCTTCTATTTCGCTACCGATACTGACGGACACGCGATTGCTCGTACCCCGAAGCTGGGTCGGGGCCTGCTCGAAAAGCTGTACTACATACCCTTCATCTTCAATGAGTTGAATCAACTGCCGAACTTCGGTCGTCCCCTGAAATTCAGGCTGTGTGAGTAACCCGGAAGTCCCTGCATGTGTTAGCCGACCTTCAACAGAGTCGCTGAACAGCACCGCCGACTCATTCAGAATCAGTTGTACTATTCCCGTGGGATCATTGTCCAGATCTCTCGTACGCGAGGCATAGTCACGTCGAATTACGTCAAGCCGGAGGCCTGCCAAGCGCTCGTTTAGAATAGCAACAATGCGGTCAAGGTCTGTGCGACGGATCTCGAGTGTGGTTTCGTAGATAATGGTCTTAACCAGTCGACTACGTACACTGATTACGATCATTATATTTGACCCCGACAACTGGACAACTTCCAGTCGTTCCAGCACCCCTGTCGAAATCTTTGGACTGAGCACTACGCCCAAGAGATTGGTCATGCGGCTAAGAAGACGGGAGGTCTCTCGAAAGAGCGCATCAGCATCTCCCATAAGCCTGTCCATCCTTTTTTTCAACAGTTTCCGCTCCGCTGCGGACAGTTCGGGAGTATCCATTAACTCGTTCACGAATGCACGATATCCGCGCTCGGTTGGCATACGTCCGGCGGATCTATACGGATGCTTGAGATACCCCTGCTCTTCCAGATCACACAGCGTATTTCGAACAGTCGCCGGACTGAGATCAAGGGATGAGCGCTTGACCAATTTGCGTGATCCTACCGGCCCGGCCGTGTCAATAAAATTGCGAACAACCAAGCTGAGGATGGTACGCTCCCTTTCTGTCAGTTGAAATGGGAGCTCCTTGTTATATGTATATACAGGCTTTTTCACGAGATCAATAACTACAAACTCCTTGCCATAGGACAGGACTGCATTAATTTGCCAAAAACTGCCATTTTGACCGCATCGAATATCTTGGATACCAGCCGTGTCACATGCGGTTTCCGTCGCAGCGCAACAGTAGATAATCTATTGCGTATCCAAGATTTCTGCGTTTCCAGATTTCAGACTGTTATCAGTACATGCGTTTTTTCTCAACCATGGTTGCAAGCGTCCTAGGCTCACTTATAGCCATTGGATTGATCATCTTTATCTGCGCCCTTATCGCTACGGCATTTATCGCCTCGTCCTTCTCCACTGCTCAAGCCCCCGTTGCGTCAGAGTCAGTACTGACACTTCGGTTATCCGGTCCTATAGAAGAATACGGAATATCTGATCCAACCTACGAGCTGTTTGATTTACCACAGCCAACGAGTTTGGCCCAAATATCGGGCGCACTCGAGAAGGCAGCTACTGATGACCGAATTAAAGCGGTCTGGCTTAGGCCACAGGGAGTGATTGCAGGATGGCCAACACTCGCGGAAATCAGGCAATCCATTCTTGAATTCAAGGAAAGCGGAAAGCCGGTTATCGCATCTACATCCGGTGACATGGCTATGCGTGAATCTGACTACTTTCTGGCAACAGCGGCAGACAGCGTCTATGCTGCTCCGGGGGCCTTCTTCGAGTTTAACGGTCTGTCCCTGAGCGTCCTTTTTTACAAGGGGCTCCTCGAAAAATTGAACATTGAGCCCACCGTTCTTCGCGTTGGTACTTTTAAGGGTGCTGTCGAACCCTATACTCGTGAAGATCTGTCCAGAGAAAATCGAGAGCAATTGGTGGCAATCCTGGAAAACTGGAGTCAACTCCTGACCAGTACCACGGCCGAAGCCCGCAGTATGAGTGAAGAACATGTCCTAAATCTCATTCAGACAGGTACAATACTGACTACGGAGGATGCACTTGAAGCTGACCTCCTGGATGGACTGCTGAGCGATGAGAACGTAAGGACGCGCCTCAAGAAATGGGTTGAATTGGATGGACGTCTGAGAACAACCAGCCTTTCCACCTATTCTTCATCGAGTTCAAGTGGATCATCCGGTCACAGCGATGCAATTGGCATTATGATCGCATCTGGTACTATCATGAGCGGCAACAGCAGTGGCCGCAACGGATTATTGGGAGCAACTACTTTCGAAAATTCTATGAGATCATTCCGGGAGAACGACGATGTGAAAGCTGTCGTGCTACGTATAGATTCTCCTGGTGGTAGTGCAACCGCGAGCGAAGCCATGTGGCAGGCGGTCAAGGAAACATCGAATGAGAAACCGGTCGTTGTCTCTATGGGGGACATGGCAGCTTCCGGCGGATACTGGCTCGCAACGGCAGGAGATACGATTCTGGCTTCTCCGCATACTCTTACCGGCTCTATCGGAGTTTTCGGGATGCACCTCAGTCTGGGGCGGATGATGGAAACCAAGTTGGGGATTACTTACGATCATGTGTCCACGAGCGATTTTGCAGACATGTTTTCCGGGATGAGACCTCTTCGTGACGCCGAACGTGCACTGTTCGAGCGTTCCCTGGGCCAGATCTACACAAAATTTCTCGAACGTGTCGCAGAAAGTCGGGATATGACCGTGGATGCCGTGGACGACATAGGCCAGGGACGCATATGGACTGGAGAAGCTGCGCTGAATGCCGGGTTGGTTGACCAACTGGGCGATTTGGATGACGCAATAGAAATCGCAGCTGAAATGGCCGGTCTGGAAAAAAATCAGTACGGAATCCGACGATTGCCTAGACCAAGGACCTTAATGGACCGGTATCTGGACCTATTTATGATTGGTATCCGGTCAGTCTTTGAATCTCCGATTAAGGCACAGCTTCGTACTGAGGCACGTCTGCTGGAAGAGGCAGTCAGACTGCATGCCACACCCATCGCACGCTTTCCGCTCGATTTCGTGGAGTATGACTGAATGAATTGAGTAGCTCAGTTCTGTGAAGGTATTCTGAGCACCCACATTCTGTCTCGCTCATCCTGGCGGCTGACTTTCCTGGTTGTTTCTTGACCATAGAGGGAGTGATTGATTGACACCTCGCTGTACCGCTTGGACTTCCATGGATAATTGGATGTGCAAGCAGACCTTGGAAAATTTCCCCCGCTTGGACCGAAATTCCTGTTGTTCGTGTCATGCATAGCAATGGGAATACAGTTACTTGGGGTAAATGATATGGAGCTATCAAGCACGACCCAGAGAACCCCTAGAATTACCTGATGTCTGATGTGTCAACATTGTTGTTCGGAATAAGCACTATTCCAGAAGACCTAAAAACATGAATGAGGGTAGAACAGTTTCGTGGAGTGGTATCTTTCTGGAACAATCAAAGCAAATGCGAGATTTTGAAGGTTCAAGTCCGTCGCAACGGCTGTTCATCGGAACCGGCGTCAGCCAGCGTCTCCGAAGTAGAATAATGATTACTTCGCAAGGCAGACTGAGCCATGTAAAGACGAATCATTTTCGGTAAATTCCCTGTCCCCAGCTATGACTGCTATAGTTGAACTGAAAATCAGCAATCGTTAGGAGAAAATTATTATCAGCGAGCCTCCTGCAAAAAAGATTTTTGCAGGAGGTTTATATGTAACAGGTAATTCCCGCTATACAACAGATAAAGAACAGAATTTCTGAAACAATACTTGAAGCGTTACTATCTTAGTGAGTATTCCTGTCCGTAGTGACCGCTGGCTGGGCAATGTTCACAAGGCGAGCGCACTGTGGCCGTCAACTCGGAAAAGAAACCGAATTAACCGGCCTCGTGGAATGCTAGTCCGTCACACACAGGGCAGATCTACAAAAAATGAAATGATTCAGATTGTACTACTTTTTATGTGCTTTAAGGGTAGAGAGCCCCCCGGTCGATTTTGGATCTTCGAATGTTTCAAGAGGCTCAGCGATACCTTCAAATGTAGCTGAATCTAAGATATCCTTACTCCATTCTCTGCAATTCGGTAGCCAACAGATGCCCGGACTAATTCAACGCTGTTATGGATTTTATTGGTGAACATAAACATTCGACAAATTCTCTCTCATAGTCACAACAAAGATGGAGCATCATCTGCGTCTTGAAGATCTAAGACCAGCCTGTACGGTATTGGGGATATTACCCCATGAGCCAATCACTGTTGTTAGTGTCGAGTGGTTCGGTTCAGATGCAATTGAGTTGACTTACAAGTCTGCTTCCGGTGGTGTTGCGAATGAACTTTTATATCGTGGGGACGAAGATCGGCTGAAAATTATCACACAGGGGAGACCTTGGAGTTTTGATGGAGATGGGGCAGTTTTTCGCCTTGTCTCCGAGGCCCAACGTATCCGCCTTGCTCACTTATTTGACCCACTCCTGGCAATTCATACTTCTGACGTAGAGCCTCTCCCTCACCAGATAACGGCAGTCTATGAAGAGATGCTTCCACGTCAGCCGCTAAGATTTCTTCTTGCAGATGATCCAGGTGCAGGCAAAACCGTCATGGCCGGACTGCTTATCCGAGAACTGATAGCACGCGGTGGTTTGGAACGATGCCTCATAGTTTGCCCTGGGAGTTTAGCCGAGCAGTGGCAAGATGAATTATCTCAGAGGTTCCATCTCCATTTTGATATCCTGACGAATGACAAACTTGAGGCCGCGCGCACCCAAAACTGATTCCTTGAAGCGAACCTGGTAATTGCCCGACTTGATAAACTCTCCAGAGACGAAAGAGTCCAGGAAAAACTTAAAGCCCCTGATGCTGAATGGGACTTGGTTGTTTGTGATGAGGCCCACAAAATGTCGGCGACTTTCTGGGGTGGCGAAGCTAAGTATACCAAAAGATATCGCCTTGGTCAGCTTCTCTCCGGTCTGACTCGAAATCTCTTGCTTATGACTGCCACCCCACATAATGGGAAAGAGACAGATTTTCAGCTCTTTATGGCCTTGCTTGATAGCGATCGGTTTGAGGGTCGTTTTCGTGATGGCGTCCACACATCAGATGTATCAGACTTGATGCGTCGAATGGTCAAAGAGAAACTTCTAAAGTTTGATGGTAAGCCTCTTTTTCCAGAGCGCCGGGCTTATACCGTTATTTACCAACTATCAGATGACGAAGCCCTTCTTTACAAAGCCGTGACGCGCTACGTACGCGAAGAGTTTTCTCGAATAGATGAACTCGGAAATGATAAAAGGGTCGGAACAGTTGGTTTCGCCCTTACTCTGCTTCAGCGACGACTTGCTTCTTCACCTGAAGCGATTTATCAGTCGCTCAAAAGACGACGTCAACGCCTTGAAAGTCGCATTGGAGAACTGCGACTGCTTCACAGGGGAGACCAAGTAAGCGCTTTTTGGAAATCACCGAATCTCGATTCTGACCAGATTGAAGATCTTGAAGATATACCCGAACAAGAATTCGAGGATGCTGAAAAGAATATACTTGACCTGGCCACTGCCGCCCGGTCAATCAGGGAGCTTGAATCGGAAATCAACACTCTTAAAGTCCTGGAAGCTCAAGCACTGAGTGTACGTCGTTCCGGTAACGATACAAAATGGAACGAGTTGGCATCAATTCTGGATGAAATTTTTGCCGGACCAAAGCATGATATCAGTAACCAAGAATCTGAAGACAAATATTCATCTAACGGTAATTTGGAAAGTGTTCAGGGGAGAAAGATGGTCATTTTCACTGAACATGTAGATACGCTTAGCTATTTACATCAACGAATGGCAACGCGAATCGGACGCCCAGAAGCTATAAGAGTGATTCATGGTGGAGTAGTTCGAGAAGACAGATTAGCCATTCAGGAGGCATTCCGACACAATCCAGAAGTACAGATATTACTCGCTACTGATGCTGCCGGCGAAGGTATTAATCTGCAGCGAGCACATCTAATGGTCAACTATGATCTGCCATGGAATCCGAATCGAATAGAACAGCGCTTTGGTCGAATTCACCGAATTGGTCAGAAGGAAGTGTGCCATCTATGGAATTTGGTGGCAAAAGACACCCGAGAGGGAGATGTCTATAAACGACTTCTGGAAAAACTAGACCAAGCACGCCAAGCACTTGGAGGACGAGTATTTGATGTTTTGGGGAAACTTGAATTTGAGGGACAGCCTCTTAGGGATCTGCTCCTGAGAGCAATTCGGTACGGCGAGAAACCAGATGTTCGTGCACGCCTCACGAGAATAATTGATCAATCCCTTGACAAAGTGAGGATTCAAGCATTGTTGGATGAGCATCAATTAGTGATTGATGCAATGGATGTCTCCCGAGTACAGCAAGTACGTGAAGAAATGGAACGTGCTGAAGCTCGTCGGCTCCAGCCGCACTACGTTGAATCGTTTTTCCTCGAGGCATTCAAACGGCTCGGGGGACGCATCCAACAACGTGAACCCCGTCGTTATGAAGTGAAACATGTACCAGCATCCATAAGAAATCGTGACCGAATCATTGGAACTGGCAGCCCCGTACTACGCCGCTACGAACGGATTGTATTCGAAAAACCGCTAGCCTCTTCATTACAGGGGAGGCCTCCTGCGGCATTTGTTTGCCCTGGACATCCATTGCTTAATGCTGTCATGGATTTAACTCTTGACAGAGAACGAAACTTATTAAAGCGAGAAGCAATACTCGTTGACGAAAAAGATTCCAGTACCACACCTCGCGTGCTATTCTCCGTCAGGCATGTGATTCAGGATGGGAACTTTGTTAATCAGACTAACCGCCGAACCATCTCTGAGAAGGTTCTTTATGTTGAGGTAGACTCAAATGGCAATCCTCGCCACTTACAATACGCCCCCTATCTTGACTATCGCCCACTAACTGAGGTGGATCCAACTACCTCTGAAATTCTTGAAAGACCCGAATGCGCTTGGGTCAATCGGGATTTAGAGAAGCAGGTTCAGATACATACCATTCAAAATGTTGCCCCAGATCATCTTGATGAAATTAAGAAGACTAGGCTTGAACTCATAGAAAAAACTAGGAGTGCCGTTAAGGAGAGGTTAACGCGGGAAATTAATTTCTGGGATGATAGATCAAAACAACTCAAACTGGATGAGGAAGCTGGTAAGGTCAATGCCCGACTAAATTGGATGGAAGCACGACAACGAGCCGATAAACTATATACGCGATTAAAGAATAGAATTAAGCAGTTGGAGCGGGATTCTCAAATTTCATCTCGTCCACCGGTTGTTCTAGGAGGGTTATTAGTGATCCCGCAAGGAATGATTGCCAAAATGACCGGGCAGGCCAAGCCCAAAAATACAAATGTTGATACTCTACTTGTTGCAGCAAAAGCACGGAAAGTTGTCTTGGAAACTGAGCGTAAACTCGGATTTGAACCGAAGGACCGGGAATTTGAAAAACTCGGCTATGATATTGAAAGCCATGATCCCAAAACAGGGAGACTTAGGTTTATTGAAGTAAAGGGGCGAAGAAGTGATGCTGAATATGTCACGGTAACGCACAATGAAATCATTTACTCACTAAATAAACCGGAGCAATTCATCCTTGCAATCGTCCGGTTTCATCAAGACGAACATCCGAAAATCTCCTACATCCGAACTCCTTTCCAGCGTGAACCGGATTTTGGAGTAACAAGTGTGAATTATAGCCTGAAGACTCTGTTGAATAGATCTATCGATCCTCTCAAAGAATAGTAAATCACGATTTAATGCTTAGTTTTTAACAGTCAGACATTGGGTTATATCTAGCATGGCAATAACAAATTATGAGCGCGTTGGAAAAGCGCTTACTCTCCTCAAAGCTGGACTCGGCCCCATCGTGGAACGCGAAATACATGCTGCAATTAAGTCAAATAAGGTAGACTTTGCTACCCTGCGCCGCTTTACTGAAAATCCCCAGACTGGTGATCGTCCTCTCAACGAATGGGATGTAGCGGCATTGCTTAAAATAATGATGGCGTCCTGGCGTGACGTATTTCGTGTAATCCTCGGGCCGGCAGAGCGTAGTTTTGTAAGTGAGTTACTTGAGCATCGCAATAACTGGGCACATCAAAAACAGTTTTCTGGTGATGATGCTCTTCGAGTTCTTGACACAACGAGCCGACTATTGACGTCGATCTCTGCACCTCAATCTGCAGATATTGAAAAACTTCGGTTGGAACTTCTGCGTACACGCTTTGACCAACAGATGCGGAGCGAACGGCGAAAAGTTACATCTGCCGTTGGAAAAGCGTCTCCCTCCCTGAAACCGTGGCGTTTAGTAGCCACGCCTCACGATGATGTCGCTAGTGGACGATATCAGCAGGCAGAATTTGCAGCAGACCTCTGGCAAGTGCATATCGGGGCAGGAAGCCTTGAGTACCTTGATCCAGTTGAGTTTTTTCGTCGCACATATTTAACGGAGAGCCTCAAGGGTATTCTATCTGGCGCTGTTCGCCGTATGATCGGCCAAGGTGGGGATCCCGTTGTGCAACTCCAAACTAATTTCGGTGGTGGTAAAACCCACTCCATGTTGGCTCTCTATCATCTGTTCTCCGGGACTGGATTGAATGAACTTGAAGGCATTGATGTGATATTGAAGGATCTTGACATTTCCGTACTTCCACACGTTAATCGTGTGGTTCTGGTCGGGAATAAAATTTCTCCTGGAAATCCCGTATCCAAACCCGATGGAACGATTGTGCGAACACTTTGGGGGGAGCTTGCGTGGCAGCTTGGTGGAGCAGAAGCATATCAACTGATTGCTAATGACGATGAGCGCGCAACAAGCCCGGGGGATATGCTGCGCCATTTGTTTACGGACTATGGTCCTTGTCTTATTCTAATTGACGAGTGGGTAGCCTATGCTCGTCAGCTCCATGATCAGAGTGATTTGCCCGCAGGTAGTTTTGAGACTCAGTTCACCTTTGCTCAGGCACTGACGGAAGCAGCAAAAGGGGTCGATAATTGCCTACTCGTCGTGAGTCTACCTGCATCAGATTCAGCAATTTCTCCATTTCAGCAGGCAGATGACCTTGAGGTTGGTGGGCAACGTGGCCGGGAGGCTCTTGATCGACTCTGTAATGTGGTTGGGCGCATAGAATCTTCGTGGAGACCTGCAAGTGCGGACGAAGGATTTGAAATCGTTCGGCGCAGACTTTTTCAACCATTTACAGACCCGGATCAGTTCAAAAACAGAGATATTGTTGCGCGCGATTTTGTTGAACTGTACCGACGAAACTCCAATGATTTCCCGCCAGAATGTCGGGAGTCTGACTATGAAAAACGGATTCGAGATGCATACCCAATCCACCCCGAAGTTTTTGACAGGTTGTATAATGACTGGTCGACGCTTGTGCGATTTCAACGCACACGGGGGGTTCTTCGTTTGATGGCCGCCGTCATCCATAATCTTTGGGAAAAAGGAGACCAGAGCCCTCTTATACTACCCGCTTCCATCTCAATTGATGAACATCAAGTTCTTTCAGAACTGACTCGCTATTTGTCCGATAATTGGACACCAATCATTGGAAAAGATATAGATGGACCGCAAGCTCTTCCCTCCAAGATTGATTCCGAGATATCAAATCTAGGAAAGTATTCGGCTTGCCGTCGTGTCGCCAGAACGATTTATCTTGGCTCAGCTCCAACTGCAGGATCAACAAATCGGGGGATTGAAGATCGTAATATAAGATTAGGTTGTGTTCTTCCGGGTGAGCAGCATGCTGTCTTTGGGGATGCGTTGAGAAGATTGGCTGCAAATTCTACCTATCTTTATCAGGATGGTCAGAATTATTGGTACGATACACGACCAACTGTGGGAAAACTTGCTGCGGATCGTGCAGAGCAGCTGAAACGAGTACCCGATCGGATACAATCAGAGATAGAATCGCAACTGCGCATGGCATTGCGTAACAAGGGTGACTTCAGAAGTATTCATGTTGCTCCAAGAGCTGGGCATGACGTGCAAGACGATCTTGAAACTAGACTTGTTGTACTGAGCACTGAGCATGTTTACCATAATGATGGTGATTCGAAAGCAGAAACACATGCGAAGGAGATACTAAAAAGTAGAGGAGCTTCCCCCCGACAATATCAAAACACACTTGTCTTCCTTGCTCCTGACCAAACTCGGTTGCAGGACTTGCAGGAAGCCACACGCCGCTACCTTGCCTGGAAATCAATCGTAGTGGAAAGTGAATTTCTTAATTTATCGGGGCAACAACTCAAGCAGGCCAAGCAACGATTGGAATCATCCGCGGAAGCAGTTACTGCCCAGGTACCTGAAACCTACCATTGGTTGCTTGTACCTGTACAATCAAAACCAGCCGACCCAATCTCCTGGGAACCAATGCGGCTGCGAGGACATGGAGCTTTGGCAGAACGCGTTTCGCAGCGCTTGCAGAGGGAGGAGTATATGGTAGCAAGCTTCGCAGGTACACGTCTTCGAATGCAACTTGACAATGTGCCATTGTGGAATGGTAACCATGTTGAAATACGGCAATTGGTTGAATACTTTGCAAAATACCCCTACCTACAACGTCTTCGAAACCCGGCGGTATTACTGGGTTCTATCGAAAATGGGTTAAGTCTGACTAGTTGGGAAAACGAAAGCTTCGCATATGACGAAAGCTATGACGAACAGACAGGCAAATATCAGGGATTGCGCGCCCTCGAGTCAATCAATCTATCTGACATTTATTCTGCGAGTTTGCTGGTGAAATCCAGCGTAGCGAGTAGACAGATTGTCTATCCCATAGATCCAGAGCCCCCTAAACCTGACAATGGCGATGAGGGCGAAATAACTCCTCCTCCGTTACTCAATAAACGATTTTATGGACATGTAGTCCTAAATACGGAGGAGGTTGGACATGACGTGAGAATGATAGTAGATGAAGTGATCTTCCACTTGACAAGCCTTGAAGATGCTGACGTATCAGTGTCTCTTGATATTAATGCTCACCTTCCCAATGGAGCACCTCATGATACAATGAGAACCGTACAGGAGAACTGCCGGACTCTCGGCTTCAGAATCAAAGAGTTTGAATCAGAATAATCACTTGCAAAACTCTTGCTGAATCCCAAGAAACGCCCGAGACTACGTGCTTTGAGGCATTTGCGAAAACAGTATTGTGCTATCATCAGCGTATCTGGAAGCCTAGCACTCTGAAGGTTAATCGGTCACATCTTCGCAATCAGATTTTGCCATACTTTAGAAGGCAATCTGTTGGTGAGATAACACGACAAGATGTACAGCGATGGTTTACGGGCTTACACGCAAAACCCGCGGCAGCTAATCGATCCTTATCGATTTTGTCCTTGATTATGCGTCAGGCAGAAATTCATGGCTATCGAGAAGTCAATAGTAATCCCTGCTCTCGCCTACGTCGCTATCCATGCCCTGGGCGTGAACGCTTTTTGACGTTTGACGAATTTTTGCAGCTTAGCAAGGTGCTGAAAACTCACGAATCACGCTCTTATCATTCCGTCACCATAATCCGTTTGTTGCTATTGACCGGATGCCGTCAAAGTGAAATCCGAACACTGCATTGGTCAGAGTACCGTGAGGGACACCTTTTCCTTAGAGACAGTAAAACAGGCCCTCGCACGGTGTGGTTGTCTTCTATCGCTCGTTCAATTCTCGACAACCTGCCCCAGAAAAGCCGATGGGTTTTTCCTGCCAATGATGACACTGCTCCCCTATCGGTCGAAACCCTCTATCGCTGTTGGCGAGTGGTTCGGGCTGAGGCCGAAATACCCGAGGTACGTCTACATGATCTGCGACACAGCTACGCTAGCTTTGCTCTGCGAAAAGGTGAAACGCTACTGACCATTGGGCGCCTGCTTGGACACAGAGATCCCAGTACTACACTCAAGTATATCCACTTCTGCGATTCTATGGAGCGCAATGCGGTCGAAACTATTGGGAAAACTCTAAATGCTGACCGATGCACCCACCAACATTGAACGAATTTGTGGATGGTACTTGGAGACATGTTTGCTACAATCCATGTAAAGAATCAACTCGCATTCGCATAGATAGTGCGTTACGAACGCAACTGCTTCCTGAATTTGGCACCAAACGCATTGACCATATTGAACCAGTAGCAGTCCTCAACTGGTTCGAGCGTTATAGTCTGACCGCCCCTGGAGGAGCGAATCGAACTCTCGACATATTGAAGCAAATCTTCAATTATGCGATCGAATGTGGTTTTTGTCCAAAGTAACCCTACAAAGAACTTGAAACGAAATCCACGCCTTAAGTTGACACGCTTTCTTTCTCGAACTGAGATCGGACGATTACATCAAGCCTTGGATTCCCATCGTGGACGAGCATCAGGTCGCCAGCAAATTGAAATTATCCGACTTCTTTTGTTTACTGGCTGCCGAAAGGGGGAGATCATACATTTGCGCTGGACCGAATATCATGGAGATAGGCTATACCTGCATGACAGTAAAACTGGGGCACGAACGGTTCATCTTAACACTCAGGCCCAGGCAATTATTGCTCGCCAGCCACGGATCAGTGACATCTATGTCTTCCCGTCTCACTACGACACTTCCAAGCCGCGTTCAATTGAATTGTCTCTTTGGAGGAAAGTGAAACAAGTTGCTGATCTAAATGATGTTCGGTTGCACGATCTCCGGCACACTTTTGCCAGCCACGCAGTCATCAATAAAGTGCCCCTGCCCATTGTAGCGCGCCTTCTTGGACATAGCAGAGAACGAATGACTTTGCGTTATGCACACGTCAGTGACCGTGAAACGGAAGCAGCCGCGGAGCGAATAGGAACCGCTTTGGCCTCCGTAATGACCCATGGCAAACGATCGACAATCTTGTCCCATTGACTTCTGGTGACTTCTGACCAATTAGGTCTCTTCCAACAGAGTGCGTGAGAACGTGAGCGGAAATGCAACCCGTGGTGTTTGTTATATTCGGTCAGATATGTCTGGCTATTATCGGCTTCACCATATTGAAGTATCGCATTCACACTTAATTTGTGATGTGTATTCAAGGATCTCTTCGTACTGCACTTCATCGCGAATCACGTAACAACACTACAATTCCTAATGGTCCGGCTAATCCGTTCCTATTTCGTACGCTTCGCAACTATTGGGCCCCTACACTGCGAACTTAATCCGCAAATTAATCCACTAGTACTACGAGTTACATGATCTTTTTACCATAAGTTTTAGCCAATCTGATGACCCTGGGAATCTACAGGTTTTTCGATTAGCCCACGGGTTGTCTATATTGAAGAACATACATCTCTCATGCGACTGGAAAGGAATCCCAAGAAATTGATAGAAGTAGCACTTCCGCTTTCAGAAATCAATTCTGCTGCGTCAC